>JBBQAY010000007.1:0-69416 GCA_038316965.1 Candidatus Nanopelagicales bacterium | reverse complement strand
GGCCAATCCCAACCCCGTCCTAAAACACGGTTACGGGCCCCCCCACCCCCTCGGCGCCCCCCCCGCCGCGCGCCCCCCCCCCCCCCCCCGGGGGGGGCGCCGCCCACTGGGGCCCCCCACCCCCTGTCGTTCGCCCTCCGTACCTCTGCCCCGTCAGGGAGACTGCTGCCGTGACCGACTCGCTGACCGACCTGTTCTGGGCACCGGACCCGGACGGCGACCCCACAGCCCTCACCTACACCTTCGGCGGCGTCGCGCCGGTGGCCTCGGTGCGGCCCCGCACCCGGCTCTCGACCTGGACGTTCGACTGCTTCGGCGGTCGCGTGCGATCGACGTCCGACCTGCCGAGCCAGGTGTGCGACCCGCGGTTGCTCAACCCGCAGACCGGTCCGTTCTACGTCGAAGGGGCCGCGCCGGGCGACACCCTCGCCGTGCACTTCGTATCGATCGAGCCGCGCGAGACGTGGGGCGTGAGCAGCACCGTGCCGTTCTTCGGCTCCCTCACCTCGACGCCGCAGACGGCGTCCCTGCAGCCTGCGCTGCTCGAGCGCACGTGGATCTACGAGATCGACGCCGCCGACAGGCTGGTGCGCTACAGCGCAGCCGACACGAAGTTCACGGCCGACCTCCCTCTCGACCCTATGCACGGCACCGTCGGCGTCGCACCACCGCTCGGCGAGGTACGCAGCTCGCTCACCCCCGGCGACTGGGGCGGCAACATGGACACACCTGAGATGCGCGCCGGCACCACCTGCTACCTCGGGGTCAACGTCGAGGGCGCGCTGTTCAGCCTTGGCGACGGCCACGCTCGCCAAGGCGAGGGCGAGACCTGCGGCGTCGCCGTCGAGTGCGCGATGGACACGGTCGTGATCCTCGACCTCGTCAAGGGCACGCCCACGCCGTGGCCGCGCATGGAGGACGACACGTTCATCATGACCACGGGTTCGGCGCGGCCGCTCGAGGACGCCTTCCGCATCGCGCACCAGCAGATGGTGCTCTGGGTCGCCGAGCTCACCGGGCAGTCGACCCTCGACGCCTACCAGCTGGTCTCGCAGACGGCGCTCACGCCGATCGCCAACGTCGTCGACACCAACTACACCGTCGTGGCGAAGGTGCCCAAGTCCGTGCTCCAGGGCGCCGTCCCCATGAACGGAACCCACGCCACCCTGCGCCGGATCTCCCGCTAAGGACAGGAAGCGCCCTTCAGGGGCGCGATCCGTCCGCAACCACCTCCCCAGGAGCCGCAGTGCCCCGCACGACCCGCACCGAGATCGACCTCGAGCTCGCCCTCGCGATCTGCGCGGCGGCACGCGAGGCTGCAGCCGACGCCGACGCGCTCGTGTCGATCGCCGTCGTGGACCCCGGTGGCCACCTGCTCGCCTTCCAGCGCATGGACGGCGCCGAGATCGCCGGCCCGACCCTCGCCCGCGACAAGGCGTACACCGCGGTGGCGCACCGGGCCGCCACGGCTGAGCTCGGCCCTCTGGTGGCGGACGGCGGTGAGCTCGTCGGCATGTACGCGGCGGACGGCGGACGATACATCGCCTTCGCCGGCGGAGTGCCGCTGTGGTCGCGCGGCCGGGTCGTGGGCGGGATCGGAGTGAGCGGAGGCTCCGCCGCGCAGGACGCCCAGGCGGCGGCCGCGGGCGCGGCCGTCTTCGACGGGCTCGAAGGCGGCTACGACGCGGAGGAGGGCCACCGTGAGTGAGCGACCGATCGGGCGCTTCCGGTTCATGGACGAACAGCGGGTCAACCTCGACGGGTTCGCGGTGGAAGACCCCGCGCTCGGGCTCGTGGCCTTCGACTCCCCCAGCGACCCCGTGCCGAGCCTGGTCGTGGACGCCGGCGGTCGCGTGGTCGAGCTCGACGGCAAGGTCGAGGCCGACTTCGACGTGATCGATGCGTTCATAGCCTCGCACGGCATCGACGTCAGCGTGGCGGCCGAGGTCATGGCCCTCGACGATGTCGACCTCGCTCGCATGCTGGTGGACGTCGGCGTACCGCGGTCGGAGGTCGTGCGCCTTGCAGCGGGCGCGACGCCGGGCAAGCTTGCGCGGGTGCTGGCCCAGCTGACGCCTGCCGAGCTCGTGATCGCCATGACGAAGATGCGCGCCCGTCGTACGCCGAGCAACCAGGCGCACGTCACGAACCGTTCCGACGACCCCCTGCTGCTCGCGGCCGACGCAGCCACCGCAGCGGCCTTCGGATTCCGCGAGATCGAGACCACCGTGCCGGTGCTCGGAGACGCACCGAGCAACGCCGTCGCCGTGTCGATCGGCGCGGCCGTGGGCTCACCCGGAGTACTCGTGCAGTGCTCGGTCGAGGAGGCCCTCGAGCTCGAGCTCGGGATGGCCGGCCTGGTGTCCTACGCGGAGACCGTGTCGCTGTACGGCACCGAGCAGATCTTCGTCGACGGCGACGACACACCATGGTCCAAGGCATTCCTGACCTCGGCGTATGCCAGCCGTGGCATCAAGATGCGCGTGACGACCGGTGGCGGGTCCGAGGCACTCATGGGTGGGGCCGAGGGCTGCTCGATGTTCTACCTCGAGGCTCGCTGCGTCGCGCTCGCACGCGCGATGGGCGCACAAGGAGTGCAGAACGGCGGGATCGATTCCGCGTCGGTCGCCGGCTCGGTGCCGGGCGGCGTGCGCAGCCTCATGGCCGAGAACCTCATGGTGATGCTGCGCAATCTCGAGGCCTGCACCGGCAACGACGCGCTCATGAGCGAGTCGGAGGTGCGCCGCACGTCGCGCACCCACCCCATCTTCATCGGGGGCTCGGACTTCATCTGCAGCGGCTTCGGTTCGATCCAGCGCTACGACAACATGTTCGGGCCGAGCCAGTGGAACTCCGAGGACATCGACGACTACCTCATCATGCAGCGCGACTGGACGGTCGACGGAGGCCTGCGAACGGCGGCAGAGCCCGAGGTCGCTCGCCTGCGCCGGCGTGCCGCTGAGGCCGTGCGCGACGTCTACCGCTGGCTCGGGCTTGCCGACCTCGACGATGAGTGGCTCGAGCAGGCGGTCGACGCCGCCGGCAGCAAGGACGTGCCGGCCGCCGACCTCATGGTGCCGCTGGAGGCGTCACGGGTGATCCGGCAGTCCGGCGTCACGATGCTCGACGTCGTCACGGCCCTCGACGCCTGCGGCTACGCCACGGAGGCCGAGCGGCTGCTGGCGATGCTGCACGCGCGTGTGGCGGGCGACTACCTGCAGACGGCTGCGATCTTCGATGAGCAGATGAACGTGCTCTCGCTCGTGACCGACCCCAACGACTACACCGGCCCCGGCAGCGGCTACCGCCCGACGGGGGCGCGCCTGCACGAGATCAACACCGTGCGGCAGCAGCGATCGGTGGAAGACCTCCTGCTTGAACAGGCGACCGGCAGCACGACGTCCTTCACGGTTCGCGGGCCGGCGAAGCCAGGGTCCGACCCGGCAGACGTCGTCATCGGCGTCTCGGCGGCGACCGGTCGACGCATCTGGACGACGCTGTCCGGCATGTCCGTGTCGGACGTGCTCGAGGAGCTGCTCGCCGGGCTCGAGGAGGAGGGGTGCCGCGGCCGTGTCGTGCGCGTCAACGACACCGTCGACCTCGGTCTCATCGGCCTGACCGCCGCGAGGCTGGCGGGATCCGGCATCGCGATCGGCCTGCAGGCCAAGGGAACGGCGCTGATCCACCGACGAGACCTCGCACCGCTGGCCAACCTCGAGCTCTTCAGCGTCGCACCCACGGTGACCCCCGAGCTCTACCGTGCCCTCGGCTCGAACGCCGGTCGGCACGCCAAGGGATCCACCCCGGAGCCCCTACGGAATCCCTACTCCGACATGGCGATCGAGGCACGCTTCCACACCAAGGTGGTATCCCTCGTGGCCATCGAGCGAGGATGCCTCGACCCTTCGATCGGCCCGGAAGAGCTGGACGTGCTGCGATGACGGTCGCCCGCTCCGGTCGTGACAGCAGCGAGGTCACGCTCGACGCCGTACGCGACGGACTCGTCGCCGTCGACGACATCCGCATCCACCCGGACACGCTCGAGCACCAGGCGACCGTTGCCGAGGCCAACGCCAACCCCCAGCTCGCAGCAAACCTGCGCCGCGCGGCCGAGCTCACCTCGCTTCCGGACGACGAGGTGCTCGCCGTGTACGACGCGCTGCGACCGCGGCGCTCGACCGCTGAGCAGCTCGAGACGATCGCGGCCTCGCTCGAGTCGCGCGGCGCCACCATCAACGCGGCGCTCGTCCGCGAGGCCGCGTCGGCCTACGCCCGCCGTGGCCTGCTGGCCGGGGCCTGAGCGGGTGCGATGACGCGCACGGTCGTCGCGGGGGTCGATGTCGGCAACGCCACGACCGAGGTAGTGCTGGTCGACGTCTCGGTCGATCCACCTCTGCCCCTGGTGTGGGAGCGCACGCCGACGCGGGGCCGCAAGGGCTCAGCCGCTGCGGCCTCGGCCGCCGCGGTCGTCGTACGCCGCCTCGCGCGCAAGGCCGGGGTCGACGTGGCGCGCGTGGTCCTCGCGCCGCAGCAGCCGGTGGACTCGCACGCCTTGGTGCTCCCCGCCCCCGCGCCCGACACCGGTCGTCTGCGGGTGCTCGGGTCCGGGAGCGCCACCCCCGGCGCTCCCGGCGCGGGCGTGGGTCGACCGGTCGAGGTGACGGCGGAGCCCACCTCGGCGACCGGGCCGGTCGTGCTCGTCACGCGCGACCCGCACGGCTACCGCGCGACCGCCGAGCGGGTCAGCGCGTGGCAGGTGTCCGGTGCCGACGTCGTCGGCGTGCTGCTTGCCGGCGACGAAGCAGTGCTCGTGAGCCGCCGCATCGCGCGCGCCGTGCCCGTCGTGGACCAGGTCGATGCCGACGCCGCACTCGCCTGCTCGCTCGTCGCGGTCGAGGTGGCCGAGCACGGCCTCGCTCAGCTCGTCGACCCGGTCCGGGTCGCAGCCCTTCTCGGCCTCGACGGTGCCGAGCACAACGCGGCCGAGGCTGTCGCGGCCTCCTTGCGCGGTCTGCGCGACGCGGCGGTGGGGATCGGGGCACAGACCAGGCAGTCGAGATCGGACGATGCCGATATCGCCTGGGCGCGAACGGCTTCCGGTCGTACGACGTCCCTGCACCTTCTGGCCGCGGCGCCGGAGCCGCCCGGCGCGGTGGTCACGGTCGGGCTGCCCGTGCGCGGCCATGTGGTCGAGCACGCCGTCGACGACGTGTGGGCCGTCGACCTCGACGCGGTGGGGGCCAGCGCCGCCGCGCGGCCCCGTTCGGTCCACGGCCGCGCGATCGCCGTCGCCACGCTGGCTGCAGCGTCCACGAACGACGACGACCCTGCCTCGGTCCTGGCCCATGCTCTCGGCGTGCCCGTGTCGCGCGTCGCGTCCGAGGCCCTGGCCGCGCGAACGGGCGCGATGACCACGCCGTCGGCCCGGCCCGGTGCCCTCGTGATCGACCTCGGCGGCGGCACCGTCGACGTCGTGCCCGAAGGTGAGCCGGCGCGCGTCGTCGCAGGGGCGGGCGACCTGCTCACGGCCGCGGTCGCACACGTGCTCGACGTACCGCGCGGTGCCGCAGAGTGGGCCAAGCGGGGGGCGTCGTCGCGGCTCGAGGGGCCACACGTGCTCGTCGGCGAGGACGGCGAGCGGCGCTTCGTCGAGACGGCCGTGCCTGCCGACGCCGTCGGAGCGCTGGTCGTCCCCGGGCCGGCCGGCCTGCTGCCCTTCCATCGCCGACTCGCTCCCGGCGAGTGGCGGATGCTGCGGCAGCACCTCAAGCGCGCGGTCGTCGGCGACAACGTCGCGCGGGCGACGACCGGGCTGGCCCCGGGCGTGGACGTGCTACTCGTCGGCGGACCGGCGGGCGACTCCGAGCTGCTCGACCTCGTCGCTCGTGCGCTTCCCGGCTCGACGCCCGGCCGGGCCGACGTCGCAGGAGCCCTCGGCCACCGGTGGGCGGTGGCGTACGGCCTCACCGTTCTGGACGCTCGCGGCGACTCGCTCGTCGTCGCGACCCGGTAGTGGGAACGCGCTCTCTGCGCGGAGGCTCGGCTACCGGATCCTTGCGTCCTCAGCGCAGGCCGGTGCCGCGACGGAGCGCGTCGGCGACGAGCCGGTCGACGAGGGTCGGGTAGTCGATGCCGCTCTCCTGCCACACGCGGGGGAACATCGAGATCGAGGTGAACCCCGGCATGGTGTTGACCTCGTTGATGACCACGCGGCCGTCGTGGGTCACGAAGAAGTCGCACCGCGCAAGCCCCTCGCACGACAGCGCGTCGAACGCTCGGATCGCCAGTTGTCGCACGCGGTCACTGACGTCGGGCGGCAGGTCGGCCGGCACGACGAGGTCGGCGGCGTCGTCGAGGTACTTCGCCTCGAAGTCGTAGAACTCGTGGTCGCCCTTGACGACGATCTCCGCGCAGACGCTCGCCTGCGGGACGCCGTCCGCATCGGCGAGCACGCCGCACTCGATCTCGCGCGCGTTCTCGACCGAGGCCTCGACCACCACCCGGGGGTCGTGCTCCCGCGCGAACTCGATCGCGGCCACCAGGCCAGCTGAGTCGGACACCTTGGTGATGCCGAGCGAGGAGCCTGCGCGCGCGGGCTTCACGAACACCGGCAGGCCGAGCGCCTCGACGCGGGCGAGCGCGGCTTCGCGACCCCGAGCCCAGTCCCGGTCGGTGATGACGGCGTACGGCGACTGCTCGAGGCCCGCATGGGCGAACAGCGCCTTCATGACGCCCTTGTCCATCGCCGCGGCGGACGCAAGCACCCCGCTGCCGACGTACGGCACTCCGGCCATCTCGAGCAGGCCCTGGATCGTGCCGTCCTCGCCGTACGCACCATGCAGGACGGGGAAGACGACGTCGACACCGGCGAGGGTCCCAGGGACGTCACCGGGCGCGTGCACCTCGAGCTCGCGCCGGGTGGGGTCGCCCGGCAAGACCAATGCGGCGCCGCTGCCGTCGACATGGGGCAGGACTCCGTCGGTGATGCGCAGGCGGTCCGGGTCGTCTCTCTGGAGCACCCATCGCCCGTCGGTGGTGAGCCCGATGGGGACGACGTCGTACCGATCGCGGTCGAGGGCGCGAAGGACGGATCCTGCGGAGACGCAGGAGATCGCGTGCTCGCTCGAGCGCCCGCCGAACACGACGGCCACGCGGATGCGACGGGATTCGCTCACGGCCTCAACCCTAACGGGGCGGCGTGGCACCCCATGCAGCCCCGCTGGCGCCGACTCGGCGGCTTCGGCGCCGACAGGGCCGAGCCGCCGCGCACTGACCGACGCGGCCCGCGTCGGCTAGCGTCGTCGCGTGACCGAGCCTTCGCGCCCCGAGACGCTGCGCCCCGAGACCATCGTCGTCGCCGCCGGACGTCCATCGGCAGCGCCCGACGCGCCCGTGAACGTGCCCGTCGTGCTGAGCTCGACCTTCCATGCCGGCGGCCCGGTCGGCTACGCGCGGACGTCGAACCCTTCGTGGGAGGCGTTCGAGGAGGTGCTCGGCCGGCTCGAGGGCGGGCGGTGCCTTGCGTTCGCGAGCGGCATGGGCGCTGTGTCGGCGGTGCTCGACCTGGTGCCGACCGGCGGCGTCGTCGTCGTGTCGTCGCACTCGTACTCCGGCACGGCGGCGCGGCTGCGCGATCTCGAGGCCGCCCGGCGGGTCGTCGTCCGCCTCGTGCAGATCGACGACCCCGACGCCGTGGCCGCGGCCTGCGACGGCGCGGCCGTGCTCTGGATCGAGACGCCGACCAATCCCGCGCTCGAGGTGTGCGACCTCGCCGCCGCTGCGGCTGCGGCGCGCGCGCACGGCGTACTGACGGTGTGCGACAACACGTTCGCCACCCCACTGCTGCAACGGCCGCTCGAGCACGGTGTCGACGTCGTGGTGCACTCCGCCACCAAGTCGCTCGCGGGGCACTCCGACGTCCTCCTCGGCGCTGTGGTCACCTCGGACGCCGTGCTCTACGACCGGCTGCTGCGGGTGCGCACTCTCGTCGGCGCGATCCCGGGGCCGCTCGACACGTATCTCGCACTGCGGGGCATGCGCACGCTCGCGCTCCGGCTCCGTCAGGCTCAGGCCTCGGCGCTCGAGCTGGCGACGCGGCTGCAGTCGCACCGTGCCGTGCGCAACGTCCGCTACCCCGGGCTCCCCGACGACGCCGGACACCCTGTGGCGGCCAAGCAGATGAGCGGATTCGGCTCGATCGTGTCGTTCGAGACGGTCGGGTCGCCGGAGCAGACGGACGCGATGTGCGATCTCAGCAGCGTCGTCATCCACGCGACGAGCCTCGGCGGCGTCGAGACGTCGTGGGAACGACGTCGCCGCTGGGTCGAGGAGCGCCCTGACATCCCCGTGACCCTGATCCGGCTGTCGGTCGGAATCGAGGACGTCGACGACCTCTGGTCGGACCTCTCTCAGGCGCTCGACACGCTCACCCCGTAGTTCCGTGTGAAGGCCACCTTCATCCAGAACGCGGCGGTGACTGCCGGAATTGTTCGGCTCGATTGGATGAAGGTGGCCTTCATCGCACTCGTCAGCCGACTTCGGCCTCGGGTTTGAGGCTGCGGCTCATGAAGGACTGGAGCATCTCGCGGGGGTCGAGGCCGGCGTGGACGACCTCGACGACCTGCTCGGTGATGGGCATCTCGACACCTTGACCCTGGGCGAGCTCGAGGATCGCGCGGCACGACTTCACGCCTTCGCACGTCTGCTTCATCTCGGCAGTCGCCTGCTCGAGCGTGAGGCCCCGACCGAGGTGCTCGCCGAAGGTGCGGTTGCGCTACAGCGGCGACTGGCAGGTGGCCACGAGGTCGCCGATCCCCGCCAGGCCGAGGAACGTCAGCGGCGAGGCACCGAGCGCCACCCCCAGGCGCGTCATCTCCGCGAGGCCGCGCGTGATCAGCGCAGACTGCGCGTTCTCGCCGTACCCCATGCCCACGGCCATGCCGTTGGCGAGCGCGACGACGTTCTTCACCGACCCCCCGATCTCGGTGCCGACGACGTCGGTCGACCAGTACGGCCGGAAGTACGCCGTGGTGCTTGCCTCGGCCAAGAGCTCGGCCGTCGCAGGGTTGGGGCAGGCGATCGTCGTGGCTGCGGGCTGCCGCTCGGCGATCTCACGCGCGAGGTTCGGCCCGGACACGACCGCAACCTGCGTCGCGTCGACACCGGCCACCTCGGCGGCGACCTCGCTCATGCGCTTGGCGGTCCCCTGCTCGACGCCCTTCATGAGCGAGACGAGCACCGCGTCCCTCGGCAGCACCTCGGTCCACGACAACAGGTTGGTGCGCAAGGTCTGAGCCGGCACCGCGAGCACCACGGCCGTGGCGCCACGGAGGGCATCACCGGAGTCGGCAGTCGCTCGGAGGGACGCCGGCAGCGCGATGCCGGGGTGGTAGCGCGGGTTCTCGTGCGTCGCCGTGATCGCCTCGCAGAGCTCGGCGTCGCGGCCCCACATCACGACCTCGTTGCCGGCGTCCGCCAGCACCATGGCGTACGCCGTTCCCCACGAGCCTGTTCCCATGACCGCGATGCGCATCAGTCCTGCGACCTCTCCTCGTCGTTCGAACCGGAAGGCTCCGACCTGACCTGGCCGGCACCGGCGTCGGCGGCCTGCGCGGCCCGATAGGCCTTGAAGTCGAACCGCTCCTGCGGTGCAGTCTCCCCCCGCAGCCCCTCGAGCAGCACCACGATCGCGTCGACCAGTCGATCGGTGGCCTCCTGCAGGACGTCGGCGTCGAGCGGCTTGCCGCGCAGGTCGTCGATGTCGACCGCGGGGCCGACCACCACCTGCATCGTCTTGCGGGGCAGGATCCGGAACTCCTTGACGTACGGCCGCATGACCGCCTCCGGCCCCCACATCGCGACCGGGATGAGCGGAGCCCCGCTGAGCAGCGCGACGCGCGCGGCTCCCGTCTTTCCGCGCATCGGCCAGATCCCGGGGTCCCGTGTGATCGTGCCCTCGGGGTAGAGGACCACGCACTCCCCTCGCTTGACGGCGTCGATCGCATCGCGGACGGCGTTCGCGGCGTCGGCCGTCTCCCGGTAGACGGGGATCTGGCCCGCCTGGCGCAGCAGCCAGCCGGCCACCGGCACCCGGAAGACGGACTCCTTGCCGAGGAACCGCGGAGGCCTGCCGTTGTCGTAGCAGAAGTGCGCGCTCACCAAGGGGTCGAACCACGAGATGTGGTTCGGGCAGACCACGACACCTTCCTGGGAGCCGTCGGGGCGGACGTCGGCGCGCAGGTTCTCCACGCCCTGCCAATCGCGCTTGGTCAGCAGCATCAGCCCGGGCTTGAGGAGACCGACGCAGAAGAGGTACCAGAAGCCGAGGCGCTTGCCGCTCGCGCGCTTGGACATCGGTCGTGCCTCCTCTCGACGTCCCGGGTGCCGATCCTCGCCCTAGCCGGGGCGCTGGTCCAGCGTGACACCACTCATGGGCGAGGATGTCGTCGTGCTGATCGCTCCGACTGCCCTCGACTGGGTGGTCCTCGCCCCCGTGAAGCAGCTCGACCGTGCCAAGAGCCGGCTCTCCGCGCGACCGGCCCCCGAGCGTCGGGCGCTCGCGCTCGCGTTCGCTCTCGACACCGTGCGGGCGGTGCTCGCCTGCCAGGACGTCGTACGCGTGCTCGTGATCAGCGGTGACTCCGAGGTGCAGCAGGCCGTCGAGCGGCTGGGCGGCACCTGGGCCGCGGACCAGCCTGCGCTCGACCTCAACGAGATCCTGCTCATGACGTCGGCACGCGTGCGCTCAGACCGGCCGGAGACCGCAGTGGCCGCCCTCGTCGCCGACCTCCCCGCGTTGCGCACCGACGAGCTCCGACGTGCCCTCGCCGCCGCCGCGGCGGTGCCCCGGGGATTCGTCGCGGATGCCGCCGGCACAGGCACGACGCTGCTCACGGCGCTCCCGGGGGCAGACCTCGACCCTCACTTCGGGCCTCGATCCCGGGCGGCCCATGCCGCCTCGGGAGCGGTCTCGCTCGAGGCAGGCCCGATGCCCGGCCTGCGTCGCGACGTCGACACCGAGGTCGACCTGTGGGACGCCGGGCGGCTCGGCCTCGGCCCTACGACCGCTGCGCTGGTGCACGGTGACTGAGGCAGGCGCCACGGTCGCGGGCACCGTCCACAACCACGATCTCGAGACGGGGGCCGGCGCGGTCCTGCTCGACGACGGGACGACCCTGCACTACGACGCCGCGGCCTTCGCCGTCGGTGGCCTGAGGCTTCTGCGCAGCGGCCAGCGCGTGCTCCTGGGTCTGGACTCCGCAGGAGCACCTGTCACGGTGCACCTGCCGGGCTGAGCCCGGAACGCACGGGAAGGACCCAGGTCCTGACGGACCCGGGCCCTTCCCGGAGGTCGTGCGTGTCACGCGGCCGAGGCCGCGCGGATCACTTCTTGCGGGCCGGCGCCTTCTTGGCCGGAGCGGCCTTCTTGGCGGCCGGAGCAGCCTTCTTGGCCGGAGCGGCCTTCTTCTTGCCGGCCACGGTGGTCTTGAACTCGGCCCCGGCGCGGAACTTCGGCACCGACGTCGCCTTGATCTTCACGGTCGCGCCGGTCTGCGGGTTGCGGCCCACGCGAGCGGCACGGTCGGCCTTCTCGAAGACGCCGAAGCCGCTGATCGCGACCTTGTCGCCCTTGGCGACGGCCTTGGTGATCTCGTCGACGATGGCCTCGATGGCCTCGCCGGCGAGCTTCTTGGTGACGTCCAGGCGAGCCGCGAGACGGTCGACCAGCTCTGCCTTGTTGACGCTCTCTGCCACGTGAATCCTCCGGGGGACGGCCGGACCCACCGTCCGGCACTCAGAGCCCAACCTAACCAGCACCCGGGGCGGTTCGCCCGACGACACGCGGGGCGAAAGTCTGCTGATCCCAACGGATCTCGGCCGCGACCCCCTTGACAAGCAGTCGAAGTGGTGCTGGTCACCCCGCGAAACCCCCTGGAGTGCACGGCCTCCCGCCCGAGCCGGCCCTTCCGGTCGGCGTCACGGCGCGCCGAGCCGACGTTTCCTACGGGCCGCTGACGTCCGTCTGTGGAGGACACGCCGTCCGGCGTCGCCTGTGGACAACTCCGCCCGAAAGCCGTTGCGGTTGTTGCACTCTGGGGGTTGACGACTGTCGGAGGGTCATGATTGAATTCATACATGCGTTCGAGTCTGGTCGACCTACCGCTGGAGCAGAAGGCCGCCCACGCGGTCTCCGCGCTCATGGAGGCCACCGAGCTCGTCGCCGAGGCTGCGCGTCAGGGAGCGTTCGCAGCGGCTCCTGCGGTCGTGCAGCCGGCGTTGGCGATGGCGGTGCTGCGCTCGGCCGACCAGGCCAAGGCCGCCGCCACCGCAGCGATCACCGCCGTCGACTCCTCCGGCTGGCTGCCCGACGGGCAGGTGTCCCTCGCCCGCTGGATCGAGAAGGTCGCCGGCCTGCCCCACCGCGAGGCCACCGGCCTACTCGCCCACGCCCGCGCCCTGACCGACGACTACTCCGGCCTGCTCGACGCCTGGCTCACCGGCGAGACCTCGGGATCCATGGTCACCACCCTGCGCGCTGGCATCGACCAGGCCCTGCGCCGCGTTCCCTCCGACGACCGCGCACCCAAGCGGGCCGCACTGGAGTCTGCGTTCCTCGAGCACGCCGGCCACGTCACCCCCGACCGCATGGCCAAGGTCCTCAAGGACTACCGCGCCCAGGTCGACCCCGACGGTGCCAACCAGGCCGAAATCGACGCCCACGACGAGCAGCACCTGCGCTTCACCCCCGTCGGCGAAGGCGTCGTGGTCAAGGGCTGGCTCGCCAACGAGACCTACGCCCAGATCCGCACGGCGCTGGAACAGGTCGTCGACGGCTGGTACCGCGCCAACGAGCTTCCCGACGAAGACCGCATCGGGTGCGACGGCGACACCCGCGCCGCCGACCGCCGCAAGCGCCAGCGCCAGGGCCACCTGCACGCCCTCGCCCTCGCACAGATCTGCACCGACGCCCTCGAATCCGGCACCCTCGGCACCCACCACGGGCTCCTGCCCCGCATCACCCTGCGCGGCAGCCTCGACCGGCTTCAGGCCGGGCTCGGCGGCGAGCTTCTCCTGCCCGGGCACGACACCCCCGCCGTCGTCATCCCCGACACCTTCCGCCGGTTCACGTGCGACGCCGAGATCACCCCCATCATCACCGCCAACCCCGACCACGGCCTCCGACCCATCGACCTCGTCCTACGCGAAGCCAACGAACCGTTCCTCTACGTCGGGCGCGACCACCGAGTCGTCCCACCCCGCCTGCGCCGCGCGCTGGAGCACCGCGACCAGCACTGCGCCTTCCCCGGCTGCGGAGTCAACGTCCGACGCTGCCGCGCCCACCACGTCCAGCACTGGGAGAAGGGCGGCTCGACCGACCTCGACAACTGCGTGCTCCTGTGCGAGACCCACCACAGGTCGGTGCATGAGGGCGGCTGGACCGTCACCGCCGCCGGCACCGACCCCCGCCTTCCCGACTACTGGCAGTTCAACCCGCCACCCGACCGACGCCGGCCCTGACCGCACGCACACGTCAGGGCGCACCACCCATCACCGGCCCACCACACCCACGCAGCAGCGCCGCACCCCGTCACGCCTCACGGCATCCGACGGCGTACGGCGCTGCTCTGCGTCCGGGCCGGGCTGATCGGTCAGGCGGTGACGGGCTTGAACGGCGGGCGCGAGCCCTCGAAGGCGGTGATGTCGTCGGCGTGCTGGAGCGTCAGGCCGATGTCGTCGAGGCCCTCGAGCAGGCGCCAGCGCACGTAGTCGTCAACCTCGAACGGCGCCACCAGATCACCGGCGCGCACCTGGCGCTCGACGAGGTCCACCGTGACGGCGAGAGCCGGGTCGGCCTCGATCGCGGCCCACAGCTGCTCGACGACCGCCTGGTCGACGACCGCTGTCAGCAGGCCGATCTTGCCGCTGTTGCCACGTAAGATGTCCGCGTACCGCGAGGACACCACCGCACGGAAGCCGTAGTCCTGCAACGCCCAGACCGCATGCTCACGCGAGGACCCGGTGCCGAAGTCGGGGCCGGCGACGAGCACCGAGACGTCGGTGTAGCGCGCGTCGTTGAGCACGAAGTCGGGGTCCTGGCGCCAGGCCGCGAACAGCGCGTCCTCGAAGCCGTGACGCGTGATCCGCTTGAGGTACTCGGCCGGGATGATCTGGTCGGTGTCGACGTTGCTGCGACGCAGCGGCAGGGCCCGACCGGTGTGGACGGTGAACTTCTCCATGTCGCTGCTCCTTAGACGAGGTCGGCGGGCGAGGCGAGCCGGCCGACCACCGCGGTGGCGGCGGCGACCTGCGGGGACACGAGGTGCGTGCGCGAGCCGGGGCCCTGGCGTCCCTCGAAGTTACGGTTGGACGTCGAGGCGCTGCGCTTTCCCGGAGCGACCTTGTCGGCGTTCATCGCGAGGCACATCGAGCAGCCTGCGTTGCGCCACTCGGCCCCCGCGGCCTCGAAGACCTTGTCGAGACCCTCGGCCTCGGCGGCGAGCCGCACACGGACCGAGCCCGGCACGACCAGGGTCTGGACGCCGTCGGCCACCCGGCGGCCGCGCATGACCTCGGCGGCCGCGCGGAGATCCTCGATCCGGCCGTTGGTGCACGAGCCGATGAAGACGGTGTCGACGGCGATGTCCTTGAGCGGTGTGCCTGCGGTGAGGCCCATGTACTCGAGCGCTCGCTCGGCCGCGCTTCGCTCGGACTCGTCAGCGAAGTCCGACGGCGACGGCACGTTCGCCGACAGCGGCACGCCCTGGCCGGGGTTGGTCCCCCAGGTGACGAAGGGCGCCAGCGTCGATGCGTCGATCCGCACGACGTTGTCGAACACCGCGTCGTCGTCGGTGACGAGCGTGCGCCAGTAGGCGACAGCAGCGTCCCAGTCGTCACCCTGCGGCGCGCGCTCGCGACCCTCGAGGTAGTCGAAGGTGATCTGGTCGGGTGCGATCAAGCCTGCGCGGGCACCGGCCTCGATCGACATGTTGCAGATCGTCATGCGCGCTTCCATCGAGAGCGCCCGGATGGCCGCGCCTCGGTACTCCAGGACGTAGCCCTGGCCGCCGCCGGTGCCGATCTCGGCGATGACGCGGAGGATGATGTCCTTCGCGGTGACGCCGTCCGGCAGGGCGCCGTCGATCTCGATCGCCATGGTCTTGAACGGCTTGAGCGACAGCGTCTGCGTAGCGAGCACGTGCTCCACCTCGCTGGTGCCGATGCCGAACGCCAGCGCGCCGAAGGCTCCGTGCGTGGAGGTGTGCGAGTCGCCGCAGACGACGGTCATGCCGGGCTGGGTCAGGCCGAGCTGAGGGCCGACGACGTGGACGATGCCCTGCTCGGCGTTGCCGAGGGAGTAGATCGGTACGCCGAACTCCGCGGCGTTGACGCGGAGCGCCTCGACCTGCGCGCGCGAGATCGGGTCGGCGATCGGCTTGTCGATGTCGAACGTCGGGACGTTGTGGTCCTCGGTCGCGAGGGTGAGGTCGGGGCGTCGCACCGGACGGCCAGCCGCACGCAGGCCGTCGAAGGCCTGGGGGCTGGTGACCTCGTGGACGAGGTGCAGGTCGATGTAGAGGAGGTCGGGCTCGCCCTCGACGCGGCGCACCACGTGTGCGTCCCAGACCTTCTCGGCCAGAGTGGTGCTCATCGCCTCATCCTCTCGAGTTGCTGCGCCCTACTTGCCATCTCGGATACTGAGACGGCAGTATCAGCACATGGACAACACTAGCGGAGTCGGCGTCCTCGACAAAGCGGCAACCGTGCTCGGTGCCCTCGAGGCCGGCCCGCTCACCCTGGCAGGGCTCGTGCAGGCCACCGGGCTCGCCCGGCCCACCGCGCACCGGCTCGCGACCGCCCTCGAGCACCACCGACTCGTGGCCCGCGACCTGCAGGGCCGCTTCATCCTCGGGCCCCGTCTCGGCGAGCTCGCCACGGCAGCGGGCGAGGACCGGCTCCTCGCCGCCGCGGGGCCGGTGCTGACCGCACTGCGCGACGCCACGAGCGAGTCCTGCCAGCTCTACCGCCGTCAGGGGGAGCAGCGGATCTGCGTCGCCGCGGCCGAGCGGCTCACCGGCCTGCGCGACACCGTGCCGATCGGCGCAGTCCTCTCGATGCACGCCGGGTCGGCCGCCCAGGTTCTGCTCGCCTGGGAGGAGCCCGAGCGCATGCACCGCGGGCTCATGGGCGCGAAGTTCAGCGCCACCGCCCTTGCCGGGGTTCGCCGCCGTGGCTGGGCCCAGAGCGTCAGCGAGCGCGAGGTAGGCGTCGCCTCGGTCTCCGCACCCGTGCGCGGGCCGGGCGGCCGAGTGGTCGCGGCCGTGTCCGTGAGCGGCCCCGTCGAGCGTCTCGGTCGCGCGCCCGGTCGGCTGCACGCACAGGCCGTCGTCACCGCCGCTGCGCGCCTCACGGACGCGCTGCGCCGCAACGGCGGGGCATGATGGCGCAGGGCCAGGGGCTCCAGGAGCGCGCGAAGGGCTTCCTGCCGACCACCTTCACCGACGACGGGCCGTACGTCGACCGGTTCGGGGTGCTGCTGGTGGTGTCGGTGGCGAGCATCGTCGGGCTCTCGCTCTTCGACATCAACGACCCGGAGGGCAGCTCCGCCGTGACGGAGATCGGGTCGTGGGCGGCGTCGGTGACCGTGGCTGCGACCCTCCTGATCGCCCTGCGGGCAAGTGGTCTTTCGGCGAGGCGACAGCGCGTCATCGACATCCTCGTGGGGGTGGGCCTCGCGGGGATCACCGTCGCCACGTTGCTGTCGCTCTTCGGGCCGGTTGCCGTCGCACCGGAACGCTATAACCCCGCAGGCGCCGTCGCGACGCTCTCGGTGGTCGCCCCCCTCGTCGTCGTACGCCGACTGCTCCGGCACCAGCGGGTCAGCTCCGCGACTCTGCTCGGCGCGATCTCGGCGTACCTGATGATCCCCCTTGCGTTCTTCCACGTCTTCATGGCCATCGACCGGTGGTCGCCGACGCCGTTCTTCGGCGAGCCCCAGCCGTCCACCTCGTTCATGTACTTCGCACTCGTCACCGTCACCACCGTCGGCTTCGGCGACCTCGCCGCTGCCACGGAGGTTGCTCGCCTCGCGACCACGAGCCTCGCCGTGATCGGCCAGGTGTACCTCGTGGTGTTCGTGGCCATGATCGTCGGGCTGCGCGCGCAGGAGTGGCGCTCGTCGGGCGCCGGCGTGATGCTGCCGCCGGCTGACGGCCTCGCGGCCGAGGCGCAGGCCGCGCCGGATGCCGACGACGACAGCGACCGCGAGCGCGAGGCCTGACCTGCGCAGGTAGGTTCGCCCCCACAGCGTCAGTGCCGGAGGGACAGCCATGACCTTGCACGCCGAGGACCGCGACCAGACGATCGACCCGGGTGCGGACTTCTACCGCTTCGCCAACGGCGGGTGGATGGACGCTCACGCCATCCCGGCGGGCTTCGGCGCCTGGGGCTCCTTCGAGGAGGTGCTCACCCGCAACGAGGTCGTCCTCCGGAGCGAGCTCGAGCGCGCGGGCAAGGACCCGCACGACGACCTCGAGCGCCGGCTCGGCGACTTCTACGCCTCGGGCATGGACACGGTCGCGATCGAGGCCGCCGGTCTCGCGCCCGTCCAGCACCTGCTCGACGCCGTGGCCGCGGTCGACTCGCCCACGACCTTCCTCGACCTCCACGCACCGTTCCTCCGCGAGGGCCTTGCGCTGCTGTACGCCGCGGGCGCCACCGTCGACCACGAGGACTCGAGCCGTTACCTGCTCTGGGTCCTTCCGAGCGGGCTCGGACTGCCCGACCGCGACTCGTACTTCACCGACAGCGAGGCCGCCGTCGCCCTGCGGGCGGCGTACGTCGACCACGTCGCGGCGCAGCTGACCAACGCCGGCACCGAGGCCGGCGAGGCAGCCACTCTCGCGCCGCGGGTGCTCGAGCTCGAGACGCGGCTGGCCGAGCCGCAGCTCAAGGCCGAAGAGCGGCGCGACCGCGGCCGCACCCTCAACAAGCACACGCTCGGCGAGCTCGCGGCGCTCGCCCCCGAGCTCGGGCTGGCTGGATACGTCGCAGCGATCGGCGCGGCAGACGCCCTGGCTGTCAACGTGTCGGAGCCTGCGTATCTCGAGGCGCTGCACTCGATCGTTGCCGCCACCGACGTCGCGGTGCTGCGGGCGTACGCCGTCTTCCACGTCATCGCCGCAACCGCGAGCACCCTGCCTGCGGCTTTCGAGGACGAGGCGTTCGAGTTCTACGGCAGGCGCGTGGAGGGCAAGCAGGAGCCCAAGGACCGCTGGAAGCGCGTCGTGGCCGCGATCGGTTCAGACATGGGCGAGGCGCTGTCACAGCTCTTCGTGCACGCCACGTTCTCGGAAGCGGCCAAGGACCGCGCCGAGGCGATGGTCGGGGAGATCCTGGCCGAGATGCGCCACTCGCTGCAGACCCGCGACTGGATGAGCGAGCAGACCCGCGCCAAGGCCCTCACGAAGCTCGACTCGTTCGGCGTGAAGATCGGCTACCCGGACGAGTGGCGCTCGTGGGACGGCCTCGAGATCGACCGGACGTCGTACGCCGCCAACCGCATCGCGGCGTCGCGCTTCGACCTGGCGCGACAGATGCGCAAGCTCGACGAGTCGGTCGACGCCGGCGAGTGGGACATGCCGCCTCACATCGTCAATGCCTACTACCACCCCGTGCGCAACGAGATCGTCTTCCCGGCGGGCATCCTGCAGGAGCCGTTCTTCGATGCCGAGGCCGACGACGCGGTCAACTACGGCGGGATCGGCACCGTCATCGCGCACGAGGTCACCCACGGCTTCGACGACCAGGGCCGACGGTTCGACGCCGACGGTGCCTTCCGCGACTGGTGGACCGAGGACGACCAGGCCCATTTCACGGGGCTCGCCGAGCGGCTCGTGGCGCAGTTCGACGAGTACGTCGCCGTCGGCGAGGTGCACGTGAACGGTCGCCTCACCCTGGGCGAGAACATCGCCGACCTCGGCGGCATCGCCCTGGCCCAGCGCGCCCACGCCCGCGTGAGCGAGGGCGCCCCGGACATCGACGGACTCTCGCCCGCTCAGCGCTTCTTCCTCGCCAACGCGGCGGTCTGGCGGGGCAACGTGAGCGAGGAGCTCGCGCGCACGCTCGCCCAGGTCGACCCGCACAGCCCGCGCAAGGCACGCGTGCACGGGCCCGTCTCCAACAGCGACGCGTTCCAGGCCGCCTTCGCCCTCGCCGACGACGCACCGATCCTCCGGCCACGCGCGGACCGCATCGAGATCTGGTGATCCTGGGCTGCAGGTCGACCTAGGTGGGCGACCGGGCAGCGCCGAACGCAGGTCAGGCGAAGGCCGAGCCGGGCTCGATCTCGATGGTGGCGTGGTGGATGCCGTCGCGGTCGAGGATGGCGAGGTACGGGTCGGGGTCGAAGGACTCGGCACACAGCACGCCCGAGCCCTGCCACACGCCGGTGGCGAGCAGCTCCATCGCGACGACGGGGTTGAACCCGGTCTGCCACGCGACCAGCTGCAGGCCGGTCCGCTCGAGCGTCTCCTGCGCGTCGGCCACCTGGTAGCTGAAGATCTCGCGCGGTCGGCCGTCCTTGATGCCCGTCACGTGCGTGCCTACCATCGCGCGCCCGACCATGTTGCCGCCGAGGGTCGCCGGGTCCGGCAGCAGCGCGGCCAGCACGTTGCGCGGCCGCACCTCCTGGCCGTCCACGGTGATCGGGTCGGTCCGGTCCAGGCCCACCGCGTGGATCACCTTGAGCGCGCCGATGAACTCCGCGCCCAGGGCGTACTTGAAGGTGACCCGGCGTACGTCGAGGACGCGGGGCATCATCGCGACGTCCTCGTGCTCGACGTGCACGCACTCGACCGGGCCGATGCCCTCGGGGAAGATGAACCGCTCAGGCTCGGAGAACGGCGGCAGGGTGAAGAAGCCGCGGTCCTTCTCCCACACGAGCGACGGGTTGAGGCACTCCTCGATCATGGTCCAGACGGAGAAGACGGTGGCGAACGGATAGCCCTCGATCCGCAGGTCACCGCCGGCCCGGATGTTGACGTCGTGGACCTCGTCGAAGAGGTGCTTGGCCGCGTGCGCGGCGAACACCTGCGCGAGCCCCGGGCTGATCCCCTGACCGAGGAGGGCCAGACGCCCGCTGGCGCGCCACTCGGCCTCCATCGCGAACTGGTCGTCTCCGAGCTTGACCCCTGTCGTGCCGTAGGGATCGGTGGGGTGCGGCGTGGACAGGCTCAACGCCATGTCCATGTAGTCCACGCCAGCCGCGAGGGCGCCGCGGAAGACGGGCATGACGAAGCGCGGATCCAGCGCGTTCATCACCAGGTCGACGCCGTACTCGCGGGCGAGCGCCTCCACGGCGCCCGCATCCGACCCGTCGATCTGGGCTACAGGATGGCTGGCGGCGTCGCCGATCGAGTCGGCGACCTCGCGCGCGCGCTCGAGGTCGTCGTCCGCGAGCACCATCTGCTCGAGCCACGGACGCCCGGCGGCGAGCCGGGCGATGGCCTCTCCGACCGTTCCGACTCCGACGAGCAGGACCTTCATACCGACTCCCCATCTAGGCGGCGAGCCCAGTCCCACATCCCGCGCGGGGCGCAGGGGGCTGGGGTCACTAGCCGCAGGCGCGTCAGGGTAGTCGGACCAGCCGTCGGCCGCAGCCCTCCGCTGCACCCGGGTCACCTGAGCTCTCGCCCGCACGCGGACACCACGGCGCCGATCGGCCGCGGGGACGGGACCTGCGCAAGGCCCAGATCGCAGACCTGGGCCTTTCTGCCACCTGGCCCCGGCAGTGTTCTGGTTCAGGACCTGGAACGCACCGGCGGGTTCCGTGGCGGCGCCACCAGCCGACCCCCGTGGACCGCAGCCCGCGAGATCGCCGTCGCCGGCGAGGCACGGCGACCAGCGCGCCGCCCAAGCACGTCCTGTCGACCCGAGGCCGCTCCAGGGGCGACCCTGGCGCCGCCAGAAGCAGGCGACGCCCGCTGGTCCGGCGGTCAGAACTGGACCGACGGCGCGGCATGGGTCAGTCGTCGCGCCGGGCGGAGGCGTTGACGGGTTCGTCGCTGCGGTGGGGCCGATCGTGCGCAAGACCGACCGCGCTGCCCACGAGCGCGAAGTGGCTGAACGCCTGGGGGGTGTTGCCGAGCTGCCGGCTCGACCGGGGGTCCCACTGCTCGCTGAGCAGTCCGACGTCGTTGCGCAGGCTGAGCACCCGCTCGAAGAGCCGGGTCGCCTCGTCGTGGCGGCCGGCTCCGTGGAGCGCGTCGACGAGCCAGAACGAGCAGGCGAGGAAGAGCCCTTCCTCCCCGGGCAGGCCGTCGTCTGTGCCGTCGACGTCGTAGCGACGCACGAGCCCGTCGACGGTGAGCCGCTGCTGCACGGCATCGATGGTGCCCAGCACTCGTGGGTCGGTACCGGACAGGAAGCCGACCCGTGGGATGAGCAGCAGGCTGGCATCGACGTTGGCGCTCCCGTACGACTGGGTGAACGTGCCTGCGCTGCGGTCGTAGCCGTGCTCGAGGATGTCAGCGCGGATCGTGTCACGCAGCGCAGCCCACCGAGGTGCGGGGCCGGCGTGGCCGTGGTCGGTCACCGCTCGTGTCATCCGGTCGGCGGCGACCCAGGCCATGAGCCTCGAGTGCGTGAAGCTGCGCACCTCGCCCCGGATCTCCCACATCCCGCTGTCGGGCTCCTGCCAGCTTCCTTCGAGGTGCTCCATCAGCGCGGTCTGCAGCTGCCAAGCGTCGTCGTCGCTGGGCATCCCGGCGGAACGCGCCAGGTGCAGCGCGTCGAGGGTCTCGCCCCACACGTCGAGCTGGAGCTGGTCGGCCGCCGCGTTGCCGGTGCGGACGGGCGCCGACCCCTCGTACCCTCGCAGCCACCTCAGCTCGGTCTCCGGCAGGCGTCGCGTCCCATCGACCGCGTACATGATCTGCAGGGTGCTGGGGTTGCCGGCCACAGCCCGCAGGAGCCACTCCCTCCAGGCGTTCGCCTCCTCGTGGTACCCGGCCGCGAGCATGGCCTGCAGGGTGAATGTCGAGTCGCGCAGCCAGCAGTACCGGTAGTCCCAGTTGCGCGAACCGCCGATCGCCTCCGGCAGCGAGGTCGTCACCGCGGCGACGATGCCCCCGGTCGGCTCGTACGTCAGCGCCTTGAGGGTGATCAAGGACCGCGTGACTACGTCGCCGTACGCACCGACGACTGCGGTGGACCGGCCCGACCACTCGCGCCAGAACTCGACCGTCTCGTCGAGGGCGGCATCGGCGTCCACCGCGTCCGGCGCGGGTTCGTGGCTGGGGCTCCACGACAGCACGAAGGGGACCCGCTCACCGGCACGCACCGTGACGTCGGCGACCGTCGTCCAGTCCTCGCCCCTGAGCTCGGCGGTCGTGCGCACACGCACCCGGTCGGGACCCGCGATGGCCTCGATGCCGTCCGTCTGGGCCCGCACCCACGGGACGACGTGCCCGTAGTCGAAGCGCAGACGCAGCTCGGAACGGAACGTCACGGTGCCGCTGACGCCCTCGATGATCCTGATCAGCGTCGGGGTGGTGGTTCTGCGCGGCATCAGGTCCAGGACCCGCGCGGTGCCGTCCTCGGACTCCCACGTCGTCTCCAGCACGAGCGTGCCCGGCAGGTAGCGGCGCGACGTGGCACGGCTTCTGGACGGTGGGGCGACGACCCAACGACCGGCGTTCTCGTCGTCGAGCAGTGCGGCGAAGCAGGCCGGGGAGTCGAATCGCGGCAGGCACATCCAGTCGATCGAGCCGTCCACGCCAACCAGAGCCGCTGTCTGCAGGTCACCGATCAGGGCGTAGTCCTCGATGCGGCTCACCCGTTCACCGTCTCACGAGACCCCGCGACTGGCAGCGAGTCCGACCGCCAGCCGTCGTGAGGCTGAGCCCTTCGCGGGGCGGGTGCGGCTCGAACCCACGACCTGACAGGTCGGCAGGGGGTTCTGGCGGGTCTGGGCAAGTACGCGCCTTCCGTACCCGCCACGCTGCTCATCGTTCGTCGTCCGGGGCTGTCCGTCACGGCGGAGCGCCACGTTCTGGTCGGGCGGCTCATGTGAGGCGTGCTGGTCAGCGACCGACGACGCGGAGCAGTGCGGCGTAGAGGGTGAGACCGGGTCCGAACGCCATCGCCACGACGTGGTCCCCCGGGTCGATGCCGCCCTGCATGACACGATCGAGGACGAGAAGCACGGTCGCACTCGAGCAGTTGCCGAAGTCACGCAGCACCCCGCGTGAGGCTTCGAGCAGTGCCGGGTCGAGGTCGAGACGCTCCTGCACGACGTCGATGATGCGTGGCCCACCCGGGTGGACCGCCCAGCCGGCGACGTCCTCGCGACGCACGCCATGCGTGCCCAGCAGGTCGTCGACGACGTCGCGCACGTGCAGAGCGAGCACGTCGGGAACACGAGGCGACAGGCCCATCTTGAAGCCGAGGTCGGTGATGTCCCACGTCATGTGGTCACTGGTCGAGGAATCGGTCAGCGCGACCACGTCGACGAGTTCCACCCCCGCCCTGCCGGGCTGCATCACGACGGCGGCAGCCGCATCGCTGAACAGGGCATGGGCCACCATCTGCTGCACGTCGTCCTCGGACGCGCGCCGGTCGGTGGTGGTCGTCGTCGCGGGTTGGGCATGCAGGCTCGGCAGCTCGAGGCAGAGCAGCACTGACGGCCGTTCTCGAGCAGCGGTGAAGTCGCCCACTGCACCTAGGCCGGGAAGGGCGGCGTAGCAGCCCATGTGGCCGACGAAGAGGCGCTGCACGCTCGCCGACATCCCGAGGTCGCGCGCCAGCATGACGTCGAGCCCCGGCGTGCCGTAGCCCGTGCACGAGACGACGGTGAACAGACCGACGTCCGACGCGTCGATGCCCGCGTCCGCCAGCGCGCCGGAGACTGCCTCTTTCCCGAGTGGCAGGGCCTCCTGCGCGAAACGGGCCATGCGTGTGCCCGTGGACCATCGGCTGACGTCCTCGACGCGCGGGTCGACCACGCCGTGCCGGGTGGCCACGCCCGAGGAGGACCAGACCCTACGTGCGGTTCGGTTGCCGTCGTAGTGGCCCTCGAAGAACTGCTCCCACAGCTGCTGCTGGTCCATGCCACCTGGGACGGCGTGCCCGGAACCGGTGATCCGTGCGGTCACCATCGCGGCACCGTGCTGCCGCCGTCGGCGTCGAGACCGAGAGCGGTCATCCCCAGCCAGTCGGCGCACACGTCGCTCGTGGCGGGTTGGAGGGATCCACAGCGGGCGTCGCGGAAGATCCGCTCCAGCGGATGCCCCTTGCGCGTCGCGGACGTCCCGGCCGCCTCGAGCATCGAGGCGGCAACCTCCATGGCCGTCTCCCCTGCCATGAGCTTGGCCCGCCAGATCCAGCGGTTGGTCTCCGGAGTCCCGGGATCGGAGTCGATCCGGCGTGCGGCCTCGAGGACCACGAGCCGGGTCGCGGCCAGCTGCGCGTCGGCCCGGCCGAGCCGCGCCCGGACGGCAGGCAGGTGGCTCAGGCCTCGGTCCTGCACGTGCCGCACTGCATGATCGACGGCCGACTGCGCAACACCGACGTAGACCGCCGCGTAGGACGCCACCAGCCACTGCGGCATCACCTGCGCGAGCAGCAGGGTGAGCCCCTCGACTCCCCCGAGGAGGCTGTCGGGCGGCGCCACGACATCGAGGTGCAGGTCCTGACTCCCGGTGGCACGCATCCCGAGGGAGTCCCAGGTCTGCTCGACCGTGATCCCGGGACCGGCGGGCACGAGGAAGTAGCTCACGAGGTCGCCGTTGCGTGCGGCGACCAGGTAGCCGTCGGCGTGACCGGCCCCGGAGCAGAACGTCTTGGACCCGCGGATGAGGTACCCGTCGCCACCCTTCGGTTCGTACGTCGTGGTCACCCCGGAGAGCCGCGACCCGGAGCCGCGCTCGGACATGGCCACGGCGTAGAAGGCACCGCCAGCCGCGTCGGACAGCACCCTGTCACGCATCGCGAAGTACGACTCGGGCACGCCCAGCGCCCGCGCCACCTCGTCAGGGAGTGAGGCCAGCGCACCGACGATCGAGCAGTGCATGTTGTAGACGAGGGCGGTCGCGCCGTTGCCCTCGGCCAGCGCCATCGCCACCTCGGCGTACTCCGCGAAACCCGCACCTGCGCCACCGAGGCGGGTCGGTGCCATGAGACCCATCAACCCAGCCGATCGCAGATCGGCGAAGTCCACGACCGGGAAGACTCCCGCGCGGTCGTGATCCGTGGCCCGCTCCGCCAGCCGGGGACGGAGTGACCGGGCTGACGCCAGCCCGTCGGCGGGCGTGGTCAGGGACGTCATGTCGCCACCTTCGTGCCGTGGGCTTGGAAGAGACCGGCTGTGACGGCGGTGGGAAGCATGCGTACCTCGCCTCGACGGGACATGAGCCAACGGACGTAGTCAATGGCCGACGGCCGTAACCCATTGAGCGACAGTGCAACTCCGTGCCGGGCGCAAGCGGCGACGAGCTCGGCGCGGTCGACGTACAGCTCGGCGTCATGCAGGCGTGCTGGTGGGCCGGCGGGCATCCGTTCGCCGATCGTGATCGAGGTGAACCTGCCCCACCACGTGGAGGCGATCGTGTCGATCACCAGCGTGCCGCCCGGCCGCAGGATGCGGGTCGCCTCCGCCACGACTCGATCGAGGTCCGGAACGTGCTCGAGCACCTCCCCCGCGACGACGACATCGGCACAGCCGTCACCCAACGGGATGCCACGCGCGTCGCCGAGAACCACAGTGATGCCTCGGTCGCGGGCGAGCCCGGCCGAGCCGAGGACGACGTCGACGCCGAGGTGCCGGTAGCCCAGGTGCGCGACGTGCGGAGCGAGGACGCCGGCTCCACAGCCGATGTCGACGAGCAGCGACCCGTGCCGCGTCGCGTGGGGGATCAGCGTCGCCCGCGCCGCAGCGATCCAGTGCAGCATCGCGAACGCGCCCCGGGGCTTCCACCACTCCTCGTGCAGGTCGTCGTACTGAGCCACGTCGTTGCGCGGCCGGACGGGTGTGGTCGTCGGGTCCGTTCGCTGACTTGTCACATGGCCTCCTCGGAGCCCCGGACTACGGAGCCTTGACCACCGTAAGCGTCGGATCGCAGCCGCGCACCGGCACGACGTGAGCGCCAGCGCCCGACTACGGCGAGGCACGTCGCCGACCACGCAACGCCGTACAGCAGGCCGCCGGTGACGTCGCTGGGCCAGTGCACCCCGAGCCACACCCGCGTCCAACCGAGAGCCAAGGCGAACACGACGGCGGCGGACCAGAGGAACACCCGAGACCGGCCCGGGGGCATGCGAGCCGTCACGGCCCACGCGCAGAGGATGGCGAACAGGGTGGCGGCGGTCGTGTGACCGGAGGGGTACGAAGGACCGCCGGCGGCACCGGCCCAGTCCTCGATCCGTGCCCGCGGGCGCCCCACCCAGGTATTGATGACGAGCCCCACGTACACGCCCACACCGCCGATACCCACGAGCAGGAGTCCGGAACCCAGGCGATCCCTGACCGATCGTCCACGCGGCAGGCTCAGCACTCCGACGGCGAACAGGGCGGGAAGGACGAAGGCCGTCGAGCCGCCCCAGGTGACGAACTGCGCGAGGGAGACGCTCCAGGAGGAGCGGTTCGCCACGACCCAGTCATGGATGTGCTCGTCGATGCCTTGGACGACCGCGCCGTGACCCAGGACCGTCACGGTGAGGGCCACGAACAGCGCGGCGGTGACGACAGCCGCCCCGAGTGCGCGGGTTGAACCGCTCGGTGCCGAGGTCTTCGCGGGCTCAGCTGCGCTCACGTGGCGGGCAGACTCTCCGGCACGTCGCGCGCATCGGGTGACACCGCTGGTGCGTCGTCATGCCGCCGTCGCGGGAGCAGGGTGGAGAGCACCAGAGCCAGCCAGAGGCCTCCGCCGACCGCGCCGAAGACTACGTCGGTCGGGTGATGCATGCCTCGATAGAGCCGGGCGATGCCGACGACGGCCGGCACCAAGCACAGCAGCGTGGCGACCGCGACTGCGAACCACCTGGGTCTGAGCTCGCGCAGGACGATGACGGCGAGACAGCCGTAGAAGGCGACCGCCGCGGCCGTGTGGCCAGAGGGGAAGCTCGAGGTCGGAGGTGCGGCGTCGAGGTGGGGCACGTCGGGTCGCGGTCGGTTCACGGCCGCTGTGACGACGAGGAACACCAGCAGCTCACCCGCGAGCGCGGCGAACAGCGTCCACGACTCGCGCCAGCGCCCGAGCCACAGCCTGAGGACCACCGTGACGATCACGAGCAGCACGATGCAGGTGATGGTTTCGGCGAGGTAGCTGCCGATGTGGCTGACGGCGTCGAGAGTGGGTGTGCGTGCGGCGTAGAACCACTCATTGACGCTGACCTCCCATCGGGTCAGCGCCGACGGCGTCGCGAGCTTGACGATGGCCCATCCGATGAGCGAGAGAGCGAGGGCGAGCACCAGGCCCCCGCCGACGAGCCGTACGGCGACGTCGCGAGGGTGCAGCGACGGATAGGGCGACGACCGATGATGGTTGGTCATGCGGGGTCTCCGTCGGTGACGCGACGCCAGGCGGCCTCGGCCAGCCCGTAGATCCCGAAGACGATGAGGCCGAGGCCCAGTCCGGCCACGAGCACGGTTCCGTAGGGCTGCGCCAGCAGGGTCTTGAACGCCTGGTCGATGCCACCGGCCTTGGCGGCGGTCGCGGTCCAGGCCGCGGCGACGATCAGGATCCCGGTGACGGCGAACACGATGCCGCGGGCGACCGTGCCGACGCGGCCGAGCGGGACCACCACGCCACGAAGACCGGAGGGCAGATGGCCGAAGTAGCGCATGAACTTCGCACTCCACCCCTCGCGCACCATGACGAGACCGACTGCCACCAGGGCGAGTCCGGCGAGCGCCACGAGCCAGCGGCCGCCGGTCTGGGACATGACCGTTCCGGCCAGGTCCCCCTGCTGCCCGGACTGGGTCCCACGCGACCCGTTGAGGAGCGAGACCGAGGTGACGGCGAGCGCGCCGTAGGCGATCGCTCTCGCCAGCGACTTGAGCCGTGGGCCGGCACCGGGCGGTGCCCCGGTGACACCGAAGGCGGCTTCGGACAGCCGCCACACGGAGTAGGCGGCGAAGCCGAGGGTCAGCAGCCAGACCAGCGCCGTGCCGAAGGGCGCTGCGAGGACCTCGGTGAGCGCACCACGCTGGTCGACGTTCGCGCTCCCACCCCTGGCGACGAGCACAGCGAGCCACCCCATGACCAGGTACACGACGCCACGCGCGGTGAGTCCGATGCGCGCCAGCCAGCTCATCGGTGTGCTGTTCGCGGCAGTCTCGGCCGCATCGACGGCGGCGGCTCCCCCGCTCGTGGCAGTCACGACGCCACGACCGACTCGTCGACGTCTGCGACAGGGACGCAGACGGTGATGGACGCCGGTCGCACCTTGATGCGCAGCTGCTTCGTCGCCTTGCGGACCCCGCCATCAAGCTCGTACGGCGTGGGCTTGTCGAATCTCACCCGCATCGTCGTGCCCCGGGTCGTGACGACGAAGGGCGAGTTCTCGGCCCGGCCGAGCACGACGCGACCGATGGTGCGCACCCACTGGGTTCGGCTCTTCGCGGTGACGACGCCGAGCTCCATGAGGCCGTCGTCTGGTCGCGACCCGTCGAAGACCTCGACGCCGGCGAACACCTCCCTCACGTTGCCGACGAGGATGCAGGTGATCGTGCCCTTGTAGAACCGTCGACCCTCCACCTTGACCTTCGCCCTGACCGGGCTCGCGCCCAGGTTCTTCGCGCCCGTCCACAGGTAGGCCGCACGTCCGACGCGGTCCTTGAGGCCGGCGTCGGCGTCGCGGATCATCAGCGCGTCGAGGCCGGCGCCGGCCATCACGGCGAAGTGCTCCCCGTTGACCGTTCCGGTGTCCAACGGCCGACGGTCGCCGTGGAGGCCGATCTGCACCGCGGCCGCGACGTCCTGCGGGATCCCGAGGTTCGTGGCCAGCAAGTTCGCCGTCCCCGCCGGGAGGATGGCGATCGTCGTCCCGCTCCCGGCCACGGTGTCGATGCAGCGCTGCACCGTGCCGTCACCGCCCCAGACGAAGAGCAGATCCGCACCGGCCTCGACGGCCTCGCGTGCGCAGTCGGGTGCCTGCTTGCTCTTGGCCACCTCGTACCACAGGGGCTCGGGGACGCCTGCGTCGTCGAGGACCTGACGCAGCTCGCCGAGGCCTCCGCCGAACGTCTTTCCCGCGTGCGCGATGACGGCAACGCTGGTCATGTCAATCCCCTTCTGTCTTCGGGTCGCGAGATCGTCGCGCTCGTGAGCGCGATCAACCTCGGCGGAGCCACGGGTCGCGATGCCCGGGAGTTCAGCTTCCTTGTTCTACGAGCCGTCGCAGTTGGCTGATGGCGGCATCGAGCGGCAGTACGGCGGTGGGAGCGATCTGGCCGCTGACGGCCAGCCGGTCACGAGGTCGGCGATGCCCTGGATACGGAGCACGGCGGACTGCTCCGCCGCGACCACGTGGCGTCCGGCGTCGGGCGCGGCAGCCGACGTGACGGCATCGACCACCGCTATCGACGGCGCGAGGGATGACGATCGTGTCGACGGCGACGCTGGTCGGGCCGGCCAGGGCGCCAGCCTCGGTGAGATCAAGTCTCACGAGGGGGGCGTCGAGGCCGACCGAGGTGTGAGAGAGGCGCGATTGCGCGCCTCTCTCAGGGTCCTACTTCTTGTGCAGCATGTCCTTGGCCTTGTCGCCGGCGTCGTCGAGCTTGTCCTTGATGTTGTCGACGACGTCTTCGACCTTGTCCTTCGCGTCATCGATGTGGGCGGCGGCGTCGGCGGTGCGGGTCTCCGCGTCGCCCTTGTCCTGGAGGTCCTTGTTGCCGGTGACGATGCCGGCGACGGACTTCGCGTGACCCTTGACCTGGTCCGACTGGGTGTTCATGGTGCTGTCCTTCCGGTTGTCGTGCGGTGGTGCGTCCCGTGCCCTGGGGGCTGCGGGGTCATGCGCCGTCGGTGCGGGTCTCCTGGTCGGTGACCCGTGAAGCGACGGCGGGCGACGGTGATCCGTCGACCGTGTGTGTCGCGGTGACGCTGCGGTTCCTCCGGGGGGTGAAGACGACCATCGTCAGGACGAGTCCGAGCGCACCGGCGGCCATGAGGATGACGCCGACGACGCGGATGTCGATCCCGGCCACCGTCGCATCGACGGCGAAGGTGAGGATCGCGCCCGCCGCGAGGAGCAGGATGCTGAAGCCGATTCCCATGGCATTCCTTTCGGGGACGGACGGGCGCAGGTGCCGCGTCCAGAGCGTGAGCGGGGTGTGGTGGGCCTGGGGTCAGTAGTAGTGGCGGCGTCCGCCGACGGCTCGGCCGGTGGAGCCCAGGACCATGAGCACGATGCCGACGACGGCGACGATGATCCCGAGCGTCTGGAGGATCGCGATCTTCGCGATCAGGCCGATCACGAACAGGATGAGTCCGAGAATGATCATGATGTGCTCCTCACGTTCTGCCCCATGGTCGAGGCCTAGGTCGGGCTACCGGAGCGGTGCTCCGGCGCGGGTGCTACTCGGGACGTGAACCCGGCGCTGCCACCGGCGATCCGACACCTCGGGACCGATGCCGTAGATCTACGGTGTAGTTTCAGTAGACCCCTGCCCGGGGGTACTGTCAAGTGTCCGTAGGTCTACGTCGTGTATCTACCTCGTAGTGCGCCGAGGAACGGAGAAGCCGTGAGCGAGTCAATCGACAGTCCTGTGCCGCCGACGCCGCCCATCTCGCGTGACCAGGTGCTGCGCGCGGCGCTCGCGATCGTCGATCTCGAGGGTGTCGAAGCCCTGTCCATGCGCCGGCTCGGCCGCGCCCTGGGCCGAGACCCGATGGCTGTCTACCGCTACGCCGAGACCAAGACGGCGCTCCTCGACGGCGTCGTCGAGCTCGTGCTCAGTGAGCTGACCGTCGATGCCACCGACGAGGACTGGCAGACGCAGCTGCGCGAGGTCGCACGCCGCTTCCGCGCCATCGCCGTCGCCCACCCCCACGTCGTTCCCCTGCTCGTGACGCGCCCGCTCGCCACCCCGCTCGCGCTTCGTCCGCACGGCACCCTGCGACCCCTCGAGGCAACCCTGGCGTTGCTGGTGCGCTGCGGGTTCCGTGCCGTCGATGCCCTGCACGTCTACCGGCTGTTCTTCGGCTTCCTCGACGGGCACATCCTCAACGAGCTCCAGGAGCTCGTCGACAACCCCGAGGAGACCGACGACCTGCTGCGCCTCGGGCTGCACCGCCTGCCCATCAAGGAGTTCCCGCTCCTGCGCGGCCTCGCCCCGGCGCTCGCGTCGTACGACGGTGAGGCCGAGCTGGAACGCGGCCTCGACATCCTGCTCTCCGGGCTCCAGACACAGCTGACCCCCTTGGGTCCGACACCAGCACCAGTGCCAGTGCCGTGAGCGTGTCGTGACGCCGACCAAGCGCCCGCCACGCGATGTCTCCCCTGTCAGCCGAGCGATCCACGTGATCTCGGCCTGGTCATCGAAGCCCGTCGCGACCGCGCTCGCGCTGGTCGCCAGCCTGGTAGTGCTCGGGTGGGCGGTCCTGTCGCCGGATACCGACCGGATCCTGATCTGGTTCGCCGCCGTCGCGGGTGCCATCGTTCTGGTCATGGTGTTCGTCCTGCAGCACTCCCAGACCCGCCAACAGGATGGCCTGCAGCTCAAGCTGGACGAAGTCCTGCATGCTCTGCCGGAGGCCGACGACCGGCTCATCAAGCTGGAGACGGCCTCCGATTCCGAGCTGGGCGAGGTCGAGCTGCGGCACACCGCTCTGCGGGACGACGCCCACGACGGGTGATCGATCGCTGCCCCGAGCCAGCGATCGCGACGGGGTCGAGCAGCGGATGACCGCGTGGTCGTCACGGACGTCCGCGGTGCTGACCGATGCGGTCCCGACAACCCGTCGCAGGTCGATCTTGACGACAAGGCCTGTAGTCAGAGAGTGGTCACGATCGTGGTGACCTGACCCAAAGAGAAAGGCCCAGGTCATGGACCTGGGCCTTCCACCACGTAGCCCCGACGGGATTCGAACCCGCGCTACCGCCTTGAGAGGGCGGCGTGCTAGGCCGCTACACAACGGGGCCGTGGGTGCTTGTCGACCACTGGGAAAGTGATCGGCCAGCGAGTCAGAGACGGTACCCGAGGGCGTGAATCAGCAGCAAATTCATGCCGCGTGACGTGAGCCACCGCGCGATCGATCTCGACCAGCTGGGGTACCAGGACTCGAACCTAGACTAACTGAACCAGAATCAGTTGGGCTGCCAATTACCCCATACCCCAAGGCCTGCGACCCTTGCGGATCGTCGACGCCGGAAATAGTAGCCCGTGGCCGGGCCCGTTCCCAAACCGGCGCTGATCGCCGCTCCGCGCCCCGAGCGGAAGCGGCCGGGACAGCCCGCGCCCCAAGGGATCAGCCGAGCGCAGCCCGCAGGCGCACGAGCGCTCGGTCTCGGCCCAGGAGCTCGATCGACTCGAACAGCGGCGGCGAGATGCGGCGACCTGTCACGGCCACCCGCACCGGGCCGAACGCGACCTTGGGCTTGAGGCCCAGGCCCTCGACCAGTGCCGCGCGCAGTGCCGCCTCGATCGAGGCGTGGTCGAACGCCTCGAGGCCCGCCAGGGCGTCGTACGACGCCTGCAGGGTCGGTCGGGCATCCTCGGTGAGCACGCGCTCGGCATCCTCGGGGTCGACCGAGAAGTCGGCCTCGGAAAGGAGCAGGAAGCGCAGCTGCTCGGCGCCACCGCGCAGGGTCTCCATCCGCTCCTGCACGAGCGGCACGGCCGAGTCGATCAGCGACTGCTGCTCCGCGGTGGGCGTGCCCGAGATCGCGCCCACGGCCTCGAGATACGGCAGCATCCGACGGGCGAGGTCGTCGGCGGTGATGTGACGGATCCAGTCGCCGTTGATGGCGAGGCACTTCTTGGGGTCGAACCGAGCCGGGTTGGGCTGCACCCTGCCGATGTCGAAGAGCTCCGCGAGCTGCGTGGGCGAGAAGAACTCGAGGTCGTCGCCGGCCGACCAGCCGAGCAGCGCCAGGTAGTTGAGCAACCCCTCGGGGAGGTAGCCCTCCTCGCGGTAGAGGTTGAGCGAGCTCTGCGGATCGCGCTTGGAGAGCTTCTTGTTGCCCTCGCCCATCACGTACGGGAGATGGCCGAATCGCGGAGTGCTGCCGTCGCCGACGCCGATCTGTGCGAGAGCGGCGTACATCGCCAGCTGACGAGGGGTGCTGGACAGGAGGTCCTCGCCGCGGAGCACGTGGGTGATGCCCATGAGCGCATCGTCGACAGGGTTGACCAGCGTGTAGAGCGGCTCGCCGTTGCCCCGGACGATCACGTAGTCGGGCACGTGCTCCCGACCGAACGTGACGTCGCCGCGGACGACGTCGTCCCAGGTCCAGTCCTGGTCGGGCATCCGCATGCGGAGCACGGGGAGCCGGCCCTCGGCGCGGAAGGCCGCCTTCTGCTCGTCGGTGAGGTCGCGGTCCCGGTTGTCGTAGCCGAGCTTGGGATCCTGGCCGGCCGCCTTGCGGCGCGCCTCGACCTCGTCCGGGCTCGAGAACGACTCGTACGCCAGCCCCGCCTCGAGCAGCTTCGCGGCGACCTCGGTGTACAGGTCGAGGCGCTGGCTCTGGCGGTACGGCGCGTGCGGGCCGCCGACCTCGGGGCCCTCGTCCCAGTCGAGGCCCAGCCAGCGCAGGGCACCGAGAAGGTCGTCGTACGACTGCTCGCTGTCGCGCGCGGAGTCGGTGTCTTCGATGCGGAAGACGAACGTGCCGCCGGTGTGGCGCGCGAACGCCCAGTTGAACAGCGCCGTGCGCACCATGCCGACGTGCGGGTTGCCCGTGGGCGACGGGCAGAACCGCACCCTGATGGGCGAGGAGCCCGTCTCGGGGAGGGACTGGATCGCAGTCACGAGGAGACCACCCGGTTCGTGAGAGTGCCGATGGAGCTGATGCTGATGCTGACCGAGTCGCCTGCCACGAGCGGGCCGACGCCGGCAGGGGTACCGGTCAGGATGACGTCGCCGGGGAGCAGGGTCATGACGTTGCTGATCCAGGCCACGAGCTCGGCTGCGCTGCGCTCCATGTGCGAGGTGTTGGTCGCCTGTCGCAGCTCGTCGTTGACGGTGCAGGTGAGCGCGAGGTCGGTCGCATCGAGGTCGGTCTCGATCCACGGCCCGATCGGGCAGAACGTGTCGAAGCCCTTGCCGCGCGTCCACTGGCCGTCGGACCGCTGCAGGTCGCGCGCGGTCACGTCGTTGGCGATCGTCCAGCCGAGGATGACGTCGGGCACGCGGTGGATGGGCACCTCCTTGCAGAGGCGGCTGATGACCACGGCGAGCTCGCCCTCGTGCTCGACCTGCTCGGACTGCTCGGGCAGCACGATCGCCTCGCCCGGGCCGATCACCGAGGTCGAGGGCTTCAGGAAGATGATCGGCTCGTCCGGCACGTCGTTGCCGAGCTCGCGGGCATGCTCGGCGTAGTTGCGACCCACGGCGATCACCTTGCTCGGCAGGGTCGGTGCGAGGAGTCGTAGGCCCGCGAGCGGCATCGGAGGTCCACCGAGCTCGAACTTCCCGAACGGGTGCCCCGCGATCGGGGTGAAGGTCGACTCGGGCGTGATGCCGCCCTCGACCCCCTCGACCACGCCGAAGCCGATGACACCCTCAGGCCCGCCACATCTCGCAATACGCACGGCCCGAGCCTAGTTGCTCGGCGTACGACGACTACTCGCCCATCGGGCGACCGGCCTTGAGCAGCCCGTACGCGACGGCGTCCTCCAGCGCGAGCCACGATGCCGCGATGACGTTCTCGTGGACGCCGACCGTGGTCCAGTCCTGGGTGCCGTCGGTCGTGCCCACGAGGACGCGGGTCACGGCGTCGGTGCCGGCGCTGCCGTCGAGGATGCGCACCTTGTAGTCGACGAGCTCGAGCGCCGCCAGCTCGGGGAAGGCCGAGGTGAGAGCGGTGCGCAACGCGTTGTCGAGAGCGTTGACCGGGCCGTTGCCCTCGCCCGTGGCGACGATGCGCTCACCACCTGCGTGCACCTTCACGGTCGCCTCGCTCGCCACGGTGCCGTCGGCCCGCTGCTCGACGATCGTGCGCCAGGACTCGACCGAGAAGTGCCGACGTCGTCCGCCCTTCATCTCGTCGCGCACGAGCAGCTCGAACGAGGCGTCGGCCGCCTCGAACGTCCAGCCGCCCGCCTCGAGACCCTTCACGCGCTCCACGACGCGGGTGAGCACGTCGGGCTCCTGCGAGAGGTCGATGCCGAGCTCGCGGCCCTTGAGCTCGACCGAGGCCCTGCCCGCCATCTCGGTGACGAGGATGCGCATGTCGTTGCCGACGAGCTCGGGGTCCATGTGGTTGTAGAGATCGGCGTTCACCTTGAGCGCGCTGGCGTGCAGGCCCGCCTTGTGGGCGAAGGCGGAGACGCCGACGTACGCCTGGTGGGTGTTCGCGGGCAGGTTCGCGATGTCGGCGAGGGCATGCGAGACGCGCACCATCTCCGTGAGCTTGCCCTCGGGCAGCACGCGCATGTCGAGCTTCATCTCGAGGTTGCCGATCACGGCGAAGAGGTCGGCGTTGCCCGTGCGCTCGCCGTAGCCGTTCGCCGTGCACTGCACGTGCGTCGCCCCGGCTTCGACGGCCGCGATGCTGTTGGCCACCGCGCAGGCGGTGTCGTCCTGGCAGTGGATGCCGAGGCGCGCTCCGGTGCGGGCGAGGACGTCGGTGACCACCGCGGTGATCCGGCTGGGCAAGGATCCGCCGTTGGTGTCGCACAGCACGTTGACCGACGCCCCCGCCTCGGTCGCGGCGGCGATGAGGGAGACGCCGTAGTCGGGGTCGTTGCGGTAGCCGTCGAAGAAGTGCTCGTAGTCGACGAAGACGCGCCGGCCCTTGCCCACGAGGTAGGCGACCGTGTCGCGCACCATCGCGAGGTTCTCCTCGTTCGTCGTGCGCAGCGCCTCTTCCACGTGCCGTACGTCGGACTTCGCCACGATCGTGATCACCGGCGCCTCGGAGTCGAGGAGGGCCTTGACCTGCAGGTCGGCCTCCACGTCGACCCCCGCCTTGCGGGTGGCGCCGAACGCGACGAGCAGTGCGTTCTTCAGGTCGAGCTCGGTGCGCGCCCGCGCGAAGAACTCGGTGTCCTTGGGCATCGCACCCGGCCAGCCGCCCTCGATGAAGCCCACGCCGAGGTCGTCGAGCAACCGCGCGACGGCGAGCTTGTCCTGGACCGAGTAGGAGATGCCCTCCCGCTGGGCTCCGTCGCGCAGCGTCGTGTCGTAGACGTGGAAGGCATCGGTGGTCATCGGGATTCCTCAGGTCGGGCGGTTCCGGGGCGCTGGCTGGCGGTGCCGGGTCGGGCTGGGATCGGGCAACGAAAAAGCCCCCCGCATGGGTGCGAGAGGCTGCGCGTCGGCGACGGGTGTCGGCGACGCGCTAGGTAATGATCACCCGGCCGGTCATGAGGCCAGGGTGTCATACCTGTCCGCCCGCCGGACAGGGCGGGTCTCGAAGGACGGACACGTCGGCGGCCTCGCGTACCCTCGCTGGGTGGACCGAACGACGCGCGAGGGCGACACAGCGCCCCAGCCTGTCCTGACGCCCGAGCTCGCCGCGCAGGCGCACGAGGCTCATCTGGCCGCCTCGCTGGTCGCCGCCGAGACCGCGGCCCGCCACCAGCACGCGCGCACCCAGCACCTGCACGAGGCGCCGGGCGGCCAGGCGCAGCACCTCGACCCCAAGCACGCCGGCGACGTCGTGCCCGCCTTCGTTCCGCCGCAGCGACGCTGGAGCCGCGTGGCGGCCCTGGTGGCGGCCTCGCTGGTCCTCGTGGGCGGTGTCTCGGCCTGGGCGGTCAGCCGCGGCGACGAGGTGCCTGTCGCCCGGCCCAGCGCCGATGCGAGCCCCTCGGCCTCACCCACCGGCACCCTGTCGGCCACGCCGATCGACCCCACCGCGGCGCCCGGCATCACTCCGGCCGAGCCGATGCTCCCTGTCGGCGCCGACACTCTCGTGCTCGGCGACTCCCTCGGCCTCACGGTCTACCCCTACCTCGCCGACCTCGTGCCCGACCGCTACGTCTCGTACGAGGCCGAGGTGGGCCGCACCACCGCCGGCACGGCGGCCGCGCTGCGCTCGATGGGCTCGATCCCCGACATGGTCGTCGTGAGCTCGGGCACCAACGACCCCAGCGGCGACGTGCTCGAGGCCGACGCGACCGAGATCCTCGACATCCTCGGGCCCGACCGCTGCGTGGTCTGGGTCGACGTCGTACGCCCGGACAGCCAGTACTCCCCGGCGTCCGAGCTCAACGCCGCGCTCGACCGGATCGCAGCCGGGCGCGACAACGTGCGCGTCCTGCAGTGGACCGAGCTCGTGGCAACCCATCCCGGGTGGATGGGCGGCGACGGCATCCACCCCACCCGCGAGGGCTCGATCGGCCGGGCCAACGCCTTCGCGGCCGCCTCGAACGCCTGCTCGCCGTTCGACCCCAACGCCTCGCGGGCCAAGAAGCAGTACCTCCCGCTCTCGGCGTTCTACGGCCCGATCGCGGGGGGAGGCTCCGACACCGGCAGCGGCTCTGGCGGCGGCGTCACGTCGTCGGCCACCGCGACTCCGTCGGTGAGTGCGGATGCCCCGGCGCCGTCGCCGTCGAGCACGCCGAGCGTCTCGCAGCCGCCGTCCTCGAGCGCCCCGGCATCCACTCCTCCCCCGGCCACGACCTCGGCACCGCCGCCGCCGCCGACGCCCAGCGACCCTCCTGCCAGCATCGCTGCAGCGCCGACCCCCTCCGGCTGAGTCAGGACCTCCCGGCACCCATGGCGACCACCATCGCGCCGAGGAAGAACAGCCAGACGGCGACGACCCCGATCACCCACCAGAGCCACGTGGGAGCAGCGGGCAGGGATCCCAGCCGGGTCCCCTTCGGCGGGATCACGGCCGGCGGCATCGGCCGGAACTCGTCCTCGCTCACGCCGAGCCGGGCACCAAGGTGTGCATCCAGCCGTGGACGTCCGCGCTCCGACCCGTCTGGATGTCGAGCAGCGCGTGCCGCAGCCTCATGGTGACCTGGCCCGAACCGCCGTCGCCGACCGTCCACGAGTGGTCCGCGCTCTTCACCGAGCCGACGGGGGTGATGACTGCGGCGGTGCCGCAGGCGAAGACCTCGGTGAGCTCCCCGGATGCGTTGCCTTCACGCCAGTCGTCGGTGGAGATACGGCCTTCCTCCGAGCCGTAGCCGAGGTCCTTCGCCACCGAGAGCAGCGAGTCCCGCGTGATTCCCGGCAGCAGCGAGCCGGTGAGCTCGGGCGTGACGATGCGGGCGTCGTCGCCCGACCCGTACACGAAGTAGAGGTTCATGCCGCCCATCTCCTCGACCCAGCGGTGCTCGTGCGCGTCGAGCCACACCACCTGGTCGCAGCCCTCGGCTGCGGCTTGCGCCTGAGCGATCAGCGACGCCGCGTAGTTGCCCGCGCACTTGGCCTCCCCGGTGCCGCCCGGTGAGGCGCGGACGTACTCGGTGGACAGCCACACCGACACCGGCTTCACCCCGCGCGGGAAGTACGCGCCGGCGGGTGAGGCGATCAGCACGTAGAGGTACTCGTTCGCCGGGCGCACACCGAGGCCGACCTCGGTCGAGAACATGAACGGGCGCAGGTAGAGCGACTTCTCGGGATCGTCCGGCACGTACGCCGAGTCCTGCTCGACGAGGGCCTGGATCGAGTCGAGGAACAGCTCCTCCGGCAGCGCGGGCATCGCGAGGCGGGCGGCGCTGCGCGCGAAGCGGGCGGCATTGGCCTCGGGGCGGAAGGTGGCGATCGAGCCGTCAGGCTGGCGGTAGGCCTTGAGGCCCTCGAAGATCGCCTGGCCGTAGTGGATGAAGTTCGTGGCAGGGTCCAGCGGGATCGGCGCATAGGGGACGAGTCGAGCGTCGCCCCAGCCCTCGGCCTCGGTCCAGCGGATCGTCACCATGTTGTCGGTGAAGACCCGGCCGAAGCCAGGGTTCTCCAGGATGGCCGAGATCTCCTCGGCGGAGCGCGGCGCTGCGGCCGGTGTGCGGGTGATCGTCGAAGTCGACATGGCGTGACGGTACCTCTCAGGGAGCCCCCGGCCCATCTGCGGGAGCGACGAATGGGTGCGTCTGCCGCTCCTGTCACCTGCCCTGGCGGGGGCGGGCGGGTGCGGCTAGCCGGCTACTCGGGCCGCGAGCGCGTCGCCGATCTCGGACGTGCTGCGCACCGAGGCTCCCCGCACGGCGAGGTCGGCAGCGACTGCCGCCTCGACCTCGGCGGCTGCCTTGTCCTCGCCGAGGTGGTCGAGGAGCATCGCGACGCTGAGAACGGTGGCCGTCGGGTCGGCCTTGCCCTGGCCCGCGATGTCGGGTGCCGAGCCGTGCACGGGCTCGACCATGCTCGGGGTGGTGCGGGCGGGGTTGACGTTGCCGCTCGCGGCGAGGCCGATGCCCCCGGCGATCGCTGCGCCGATGTCGGTGAGGATGTCGCCGAACAGGTTGTCGGTGACCACGACGTCGAAGCGCTCGGGGTTGGTGAGGAAGAACATGCTGGCCGCGTCGACGTGGCAGTAGTCGGTCGTGACGCCGGGGTAGTCGGCGGCGACCTTGTCGAAGGTGCGCTGCCACAGGCCGCCCGCGTGCACGAGGACGTTGGTCTTGTGCACGAGCGTGACCTTGTTGCGACGCCGGGTCGCGCGCTCGAAGGCGTCGCGCACGATGCGCTCGACGCCGAAGGCGGTGTTGACGCTCTCCTCGGTCGCGATCTCCTGCGGCGTGCCGTGGCGCAGCCAGCCGCCGGCACCGGCGTACGGGCCCTCGGTGCCCTCGCGGCACACGACGAAGTCGATCTGCTCCGGGCCCTTGCCCGCCAGCGGGGTGGCCACGCCGGGGAACAGCTTGACCGGGCGCAGGTTGAGGTAGTGGTCGAGCTCGAAGCGGAGCTTCAGGAGCAGGCCACGCTCGAGCACGCCGGGCGGGACGGTCGGGTCGCCCACGGCGCCGAGCAGGATGCCGTCGACCTCTCGGAGCTCGGCGAGGACGGAGTCGGGCAGGGTCTCGCCGGTGGCGTGGTAGCGGCGCGCGCCGAGGTCGTACTCGACCCGGTCGAAGGCCAGGCCGTGCCGGGCGGCGATCACGTCCAGGACCTTGAGGCCCTCGGTGACGACCTCGGTACCGATCCCGTCACCCGGGATCACGGCCAGCTTCAGCGTCGTGGACATGATGCAAGGGTAGGGCGGCGTCCCAGCATTCGGTATCGCCGTCCCACGTCGTGAGACGCCGCGCTCCCCCGTGCCGGGATTCGGCCCAGGTCGCTGCTACCCTGACCGGCATGTCCTACGTGGCGCTTCTCCTTAGCGGCCGCAGCGAGGCCTAGGACCGGCCTCCTCGCTGCGGGGTGCTGGCGTGCCGGTCATACCTGACCCACCCCACGACACCCCAGCGAGGAACCCCGTGACCAGCACCAGCGCCGCTTCGTACGACGCCCGCAACGCCCAGAAGCCGTCCCCGATGGCCTGGCGCCGCTACACCCCCTTCACCCCCGTCGACCTGGCCGACCGCACCTGGCCGTCGAAGGTGATCACGCAGGCCCCGCGCTGGGCCGCGGTCGATCTCCGTGACGGCAACCAGGCCCTCATCGACCCCATGACGCCCGCGCGCAAGATGCGGATGTTCAAGCTCCTCGTCGACATGGGCTACAAGGAGATCGAGGTCGGCTTCCCGTCGGCCAGCCAGACCGACTTCGACTTCGTGCGCCTGCTCATCGAGGGCGACCACATCCCCGACGACGTCATCATCCAGGTGCTGACCCAGGCCCGCGAGCCCCTGATCGAGCGCACGTACGAGGCCATCGCCGGGGCGCCGCAGGCGATCGTGCACCTGTACAACTCGACGTCGACGCTGCAGCGCCGCGTCGTGTTCGGCCTCGACCGCGACGGCATCAAGGACATCGCCACCCAGGGCGCTCGGCTGTGCCTGAAGTACGCCGAGAACCTCAAGGGCACCGAGGTCTTCTACGAGTACTCCCCCGAGTCGTACACCGGCACCGAGCTCGAGTTCGCCGTCGAGGTGTGCGACGCCGTCTTCGACATCTGGGAGCCGACGCCCGACCGCAAGGCGATCGTGAACCTGCCGGCCACGGTCGAGATGGCGACTCCCAACGTCTACGCCGACTCCATCGAATGGATGCACCGCAACCTCGCGCGCCGGGACTCGCTCGTGCTGTCGCTGCACCCGCACAACGACCGCGGCACCGCCGTCGCCGCAGCCGAGCTGGGCTTCATGGCCGGTGCCGACCGCATCGAGGGCTGCCTGTTCGGCAACGGCGAGCGCACCGGCAACGTCTGCCTCGTCACCCTCGGCATGAACCTCTTCAGCCAGGGCATCGACCCGCAGATCGACTTCCGCGAGATCGACGAGATCCGTCGGACGGTCGAGTACTGCAACCAACTGCCCGTGAACGAGCGCCACCCGTACGGCGGCGACCTCGTCTACACCGCGTTCTCCGGCTCGCACCAGGACGCCATCAACAAGGGCCTCGCCGCGATGCAGCGCGACGCCGACGCTGCCGGCGTGGGCATCGACGACTTCCGCTGGGAGGTCCCGTACCTCCCGATCGACCCGAAGGACGTCGGCCGCACGTACGAGGCCGTCATCCGCGTGAACTCGCAGTCCGGCAAGGGCGGCGTCGCCTACATCATGAAGACCGAGCACAAGCTCGACCTGCCACGTCGGCTGCAGATCGAGTTCAGCCACGTCGTGCAGTCGGTCACCGACTCCGAGGGCGGCGAGGTCACCGCGGCGGCCATGTGGGACTACTTCAAGGACGAGTACCTCCCCAACCCCGACGCTCCGTGGGGCAGGTTCAAGCTCCGCTCGGTCAAGCAGGACTCCGACGTCGACGGCGCTACGCACCTGCAGGTGGTCGTCGTCGACCAGGGCACCGAGGTCGAGCTCGAGGGCGCCGGCAACGGCCCGATCGCCGCGTTCTGCGACGCGATGGCGACGTACGGCGTCGACGTCCGCGTGCTCGACTACGCCGAGCACGCGATGTCGTCCGGCGGAGATGCCGTGGCCGCGTCGTACCTCGAGTGCGCGGTCGGCGGTCGCGTGCTGTGGGGTGTGGGCATCGACCCGTCGATCGTGACGTCGTCGCTCAAGGCAGTCGTGTCGGCGGTCAACCGTGCCTCACGCGACAGCGTGGCAGAGGCGGAGCGCGACTCCGCTGCGGAGTAGTCCGCGATCCCGACGTACGAGGCCCGGCTCCCCCGCGAGGGAGCCGGGCCTCGTCGCGTGCCGGGTGTCGTACGCGCCCGCTAGCGTGCGGGCATGCCGAGCATCCGAGCGCCGTTCACCATCACTGCCCGCCCCGCCGAGGCCTCCGAGCCGTCGGGGCTCCCGATGGTCGGGCGCACGACGTTCGACAAGGTCTTCACCGGCGACGCGCTCGAGGGCACGAGCGTCGTCCACTTCGTGTCGTCGGCGTCGGAGTCCGGGCCGTTGTCGTACGTGGCGCTGGAGCGGGTCGAGGGTTCGCTCGACGGAAGGTCCGGCGCGTTCGTGCTGCAGCACGTGGGCGCGATCGTCGACGGCGTGCCGTCGCTCGACCTGTCGGTGGTCGTGGGCTCGGGCACGGGCGGCCTCGCCGGGCTGACCGGCCGCGGCACGATCGAGCACACCGAGGCCGGGGCCCACCTCGACCTCGACTACGCCCTCTGACCCCTCGCTGGTAGTCGAAACGCGGGCTCTACGCCGCGAAACGACCACCGACGCAGGTCAGACACGCGAGTCCCAGGCGGCGAGGACGGCGGCCTCCTTGGCCGGGTCCATGCCGATGTCGTCGCGCGGCGGCGGCGCGGTGCCGTCGGCGTCGACCTGCTGCACCCACGCCCAGCAGGCGGCCACGGTCTCGCGCACCGGCCGGTTGCGCATGCCCCAGGACAGGGCTCGGGCGACGTCGCTCGTGTGCAGTGCGTACGCCTCCTCGCTCTCGGGGAGCCACACCGGGAGCTCGGTCCAGGGGGCGACGTCGGACGCGAGCAGGAAGTCCGGGTCGACCCAGTCGAGCACCGCGTCGCTTCCGGTGACCTCGACGCAGGTCGTGAGCAGCTCGCCGAGGGTCACGGTCCCGGGCGGGCACACCACGTCGACCGGCCCGCCGCGGCCGGCGACGGCCGCGTCGAGGCCGAGCGCAGCGAGGTCGCGCGGGTCGACGTACTGGATCGGCAGTCCCGGCCGGTCAGGGGCGAGCGTGCGGCCGCCGCGCGCGATGCGCCGCAACCACCAGGGCAACCGCCCGACGTTGTCGCGCGGCCCGAGGATCAGGCCGGCCCGCAGGTGCACGACGCGGTCGGCGCCGAGCTCGCGCTCGAGGGCGAGCTCGCCACCGCGCTTGTCGCGGGGGTACTCGGTCGCGTCGGCGTCGGGGTCGCCGTCCCAGAGGGGCGCGCTCTCGTCGCCGTGCATCGGCGGCGGCCAGGCGTAGACCGAGCGGCTCGAGACGTAGACCCAGCGGCCCACCTGGTGGCCGAGCGCGCGAGCGGCATCCCTCACGACGGACGGCGCCCCCGACCACGTGTCGACCACCAGGTCGAACTCGTGGCCGGCGAGCGCGGCGAACGCGCCCGGCTCGGTGCGGTCGAGCGTCACCGTCGTCACGCCGTCGGCGGGGGCGTCGGACAGGCCGCGGTTGGCGACCGTCACCTCCCAGCCGCGGGCGACGGCGTCCGCCACGACCGCATGACCCACGAACTGCGTCCCACCCAGCACCAGCAGCTTCATGCGTGCACCCTCCCCCGAGGCCGCTGCGAGCGGAAGCGGGGTTCGCCCTCAGCGCATAGCGGGTGCCGTACGGTCGCGGCATGGCTGCGTACGACGACGACCTCATGACGCACGTGATCGGGCTCGCAGCCGAAGCGCGCGCGAACGGCGACCACCCGTTCGGTGCGCTGCTCGCCGTGGACGGCGTCGTGGTGGCCGAGGCGCTGAACCGCGTCACCACCACGCGCGACCTGACAGCCCACGCAGAGACCGAGCTCGTGCGACTGCTCGAGCGCGAGGGCCGCCTCGACGAGCTCGCGCGCGGCGTGGTCTACGCGTCCTGCGAGCCCTGCCCGCTGTGCGTCGGCGCGATGTTCTGGGCAGGCGCGCGGCACATCGTGTTCGGGCTCGCCGCCTCGACGCTCAACGCCCTCTCGACCGAGCCCGGCGGGACGCCGTACGGCTTCACGATCACCGCTGCCGCGCTCGCCGCGGCAACGACCTCACCGATGCTGGTGCAGGGGCCGTGTCGCGAGGACGACGCCGCAGCACCGCACGCCGCCTTCTGGCACTGACCCCTGGCGCTGACACTGATCAATCCGTCGCTTCCCGGACTGGGAAACGACGGATTGATCAGTGCGAGCGGAGGGGGTTAGAGCTCGATGTCGACGGCGCGGGCGCTCGTGGCGCCGACGGCGTTCGCGATCTCGGCCAGGACGCCCGCTGGGATGGCCGAGTCGACGGTGAGCGCGATGAGCGCAGCGCCACCGGCCTCGTCGCGCGAGACCTGCATGCCGCCGATGTTGACGCCGGCGTCGCCGAGCACCTTGCCGGCGATGCCGACGACGCCCGGACGGTCGGCGTAGCGCAGGAACGCGAGATGCGCGCTGAACGGGACGTCGACGTCGAAGCCGTCGACCTCGGTGATCTTCTGCAGGCTGCGCGGTCCCGAGACGGTGCCGGCGACGCTGACGGTCTCGCCGTCGGTCAGCGTGAGCCTCACGCGAACGAGGTTGCGCCAGTTCGGCGACTCGGTCGAGGTCGTGAGCGAGACGGCGACTCCGCGCTCGGCGGCGATGACGGGAGCGTTGACGTACGACACGGGTGCGTCGCTGAGCACGGAGAAGACGCCCTTGAGCGCCGACAGCTCGAGGATCTTGACGTCGAGCTCCGCGATCTCACCGAGCACCTCGACCTCGATCGCCTCGACCGCAGCACCCGCGAGAGATCCGGCCACGCGGCCGAGGTTCTCGGCGAGGGCGATCCCTGGGCGCACTGACTCGGCGATCGATCCGCCCTTGACGTTGACGGCGTCCGGCACGAGCTCGCCCGCGAGAGCAAGGCGAACCGAGCGGGCGACGGCGATGCCGGCCTTCTCCTGCGCCTCGTCGGTCGACGCGCCGAGGTGCGGTGTGGCCACGACCTGCTCGAGCTCGAACAGCGGCGAGTCGGTGCACGGCTCGGTGGCGAAGACGTCGAGGCCGGCACCCGCGACGCGGCCTTCCTTGATCGCGACGTACAGCGCGTGCTCGTCGACGATGCCGCCGCGCGCGGCGTTGATGATGCGCACGCTCGGCTTGACCTTGCGCAGCGCCTCCTCGCCGATGAGACCGATGGTCTCGGGCGTCTTGGGCAGGTGCACGGTGATGAAGTCGGACTCGGCGAGCAGGTCGTCGAGGCTGAGCATGCGGATGCCGAGCTGCGCCGCGCGGGCGGGCTGCACGTAGGGGTCGTACGCCACGAGCTTCACGCCGAACGCGCTGAGCCGCTGCGCGACGAGCAGGCCGATGCGGCCGAGGCCGACGACGCCGACTGTCTTGTCGGTGAGCTCGACGCCGGTGTACTTCGAGCGCTTCCACTGACCGGCCTTGAGCGCGGCGTGGGCGGGCGCGATGTTGCGGGCGCTCGCGAGCAGCAGGGCGACGGCGAGCTCAGCGGCGCTGACGATGTTGGACGTCGGAGCGTTGACGACCATCACTCCGGCCTGGGTCGCGGCCTTGACGTCGACGTTGTCCAGGCCCACTCCCGCGCGGGCGACGACCCTGAGCTTGGTGGCCACGGCGATGGCCTCGGCGTCGACCTTGGTCGCCGAGCGCACCAGGATCGCGTCGACGTCGACGATGGCGGGCAGCAGGGCCGCACGGTCGGCGCCGTCGACATGGCGGATCTCGAAGTCGGGGCCGAGGGCCTCGACGGTGGCGGGCGACAGCTCTTCGGCGATGAGGACGACGGGCTTGCTCACGGAGGGCACCTTCGGGGACGGCGTCGGGAGACAGCCTGAGTCTATCGACGGCCTTGTGAATGCCTTCACGAGGTCCGGATCCTGAGATCGCCGTCTCACACGTCAGGATCGAGCCGGTGCAGCGGCAAGAGGGAACCGCCCGGCCGAGCCGCCGCGCAGCGGCAAGATAGACAGATGCAGATCCTCCACATCGCGCTGCTCCCTGACTGGGAGGCGGCGGTGGTCGCGGGCGAGTACCGCGTCTCCACCATCGGCCGCACGATCGACGACGAGGGCTTCATCCACACCTCGACGCCCGAGCAGGTGCAGGGCACGGCGTCCCGCTTCTACGCCGACCGCACCGAGGCGCTCGTCGTGCTCGTGCTGGACACCGACCGGCTCGAGGCGGCCGGGGTACCGGTGCGCTTCGACGAGATCGCCCCCGGGGTGGAGTTCCCCCACCTGTACGCCGCGGTGCCGGTGGGGGTCGTCGACGACGTGCGGCCGGCGACCTTCGCACCCGACGGCACCCTGGCGTTCTGACGCCGACGACGGGCGCGGCACAGGGCCGACGACGCGCTGGCGATGCGCTCGTCGTGACCCTGCGGGGCACTGCCCGCAGCAGCGGTCGCGACAAAGGACAGATCGCGCCCCTGGGGGGCGCGATCTGTCCTTAGCGGGTGGATTCGTGACTAGCGGGCGGCGGTGCCCTCGACGTAGTCGGTGTCGCTCTTCTGGACCCAGCTCATCATGCCGCGCAGGTCCTTGCCGACCGCCTCGATCGGGTGCTCGGCACCCCGGGCGCGCAGGGCCTTGAACTCCGGCGCACCGGCGTCCTGGTCGTCGATGAAGCGCTGGGCGAAGGCTCCGGAGGTGATGTCGGCGAGGACCGCCTTCATGTTCTCCTTCACGTGCGGGTCGATCACGCGCGGGCCGGAGACGTAGTCGCCGTACTCCGCGGTGTCCGACACCGACCAGCGCTGCTTGGCGATGCCGCCCTCGTACATGAGGTCGACGATCAGCTTCAGCTCGTGCAGGCACTCGAAGTACGCGACCTCGGGCTGGTAGCCGGCCTCGGTCAGCACCTCGAAGCCGTACATCACCAGCTGCGACGCACCGCCGCAGAGCACTGCCTGCTCGCCGAACAGGTCGGTCTCGGTCTCCTCGGTGAACGTGGTCTTGATGCCGCCGGCACGGAGGCCGCCGATCGCCTTGGCGTAGGAGAGCGCGAGCTGCCAGGCATTGCCCGTGGCGTCCTGCTCCACGGCCACGATCACCGGGACGCCGCGGCCGGCGGCGTACTCGCGACGGACGAGGTGGCCGGGACCCTTCGGCGCGACCATGATCACGTCGACGTCGGCCGGGGGCTTGATGTAGCCGAAGCGGATGTTGAAGCCGTGCCCGAAGAACAGCGCCTTGCCCGCAGTCAGGTGCGGCTCGATCAGCTCGGAGTACAGGCCCCGCTGCTTGTGGTCGGGCGCCAGGATCATGATGACGTCGGCCTCGGCGGCTGCGGCGTCGGGCGTGAGCACCCGCAGGCCCTCGGCCTCGGCCTTGGCGCGCGACGCGCTGCCCTCGAGCAGGCCGACGCGGACGTCGATGCCGGAGTCGCGCAGGTTGAGGCTGTGGGCGTGCCCCTGGCTGCCGTAGCCGATGACCGCCACCTTCTTGCCGGCGATGATCGAGAGATCGGCGTTGTCGTCGTAGAAGAGCTCGGCCACGGGGGCTTCTCCTTGCTGGGGTTCGGAAGTCGGGGATGAGTGTGGCAGGGGGTCCGGCCCGGGATCGGGCCGGGGGTTGCTCAGGCCGTGCGGTCGGCCGGTCGCAGGCTGCGGTCGGAGATCGACCGCGGACCGCGGCCGATCGCCACGATGCCGGACTGCGCGAGCTCCTTGATGCCGTACGGCTCGAGCAGCTTGAGCAGCGCCTCTGTCTTGTCACGACTGCCCGTGACCTCCAGGGTCACGGTGTCGACGGCGACGTCGACGACCTTGGCGCGGAACACCTCGGCGATGTCGATCACCTGACGGCGCAGGTCCGGCTCGACCTTGACCTTGACGAGGACGAGCTCGCGGGCGACAGCACCCTCGGGCTCGAGCTCGACGATCTTCAGCACGTTCACCAGCTTGTTGAGCTGCTTGGTGACCTGCTCGAGGGGGAGGTCGTCGACCGCGACCACGATCGTGATGCGGGAGATGCCGGCGAGCTCGGTCTGACCGACGGCCAGGCTCTCGATGTTGAAGCCGCGGCGCGAGAACAGCGCCGAGATGCGCGCGAGAACACCCGGCTGGTCCTCGACCAGCACCGACAGCGTGTGACGGGTCGTCATGGCTCAGTCCTCCCGATCCCAGCGCGGGGCAAGATCGCGCGCGTACTTGATGTCGTCGTTGCTCGTGCCGGCCGCGACCATCGGCCACACCATGGCGTCCTTGTTCACGACGAAGTCGACGACGACAGGTGCGTCGTTGAGTGCCATCGCCTTCTCGATCGTGGCGTCGACCTCCTCGGGACTCTCACACCGGAGGCCGTGGCAGCCGTACGCGTCAGCCAGCTTCACGAAGTCGGGGATGCGGTGGCTGTGCAGGTCGGTGTTGGAGTAGCGCGACTCGTAGAACAGGGTCTGCCACTGGCGGACCATGCCGAGCGAGGAGTTGTTGATCACCGCCACCTTGATGGGGATGTCGTTGATCGTGCAGGTCGCGAGCTCCTGGTTGGTCATCTGGAAGCAGCCGTCGCCGTCGATCGACCACACGGTGGCGTCCGGACGCCCGACCTTGGCACCCATCGCAGCCGGGACGGAGTAGCCCATCGTCCCGGCGCCGCCGGAGTTGAGCCACGTGCCCGGGATCTCGTAGTTGATGAACTGCGCGGCCCACATCTGGTGCTGGCCGACGCCGGCGGCGTAGATCGCCTCGGGCCCGGCCATCTGGCCGAGGCGCTGGATGACGTACTGCGGCGACAGCGTGCCGTCGGTGGGCAGGTCGTAGCCGAGCGGGTACGTCGTCTTCATGTGGTCCAGGAGCGCAGACCACTCCGCGTAGTCGCCAGCGCGACCGGAGTCGAACTCGGCCTGCAGCGCCACGATGAGGTCGGTGATCACCTCGCGGGCGTCGCCCACGATCGGGATGTCGGCGGTGCGGTTCTTGGAGATCTCGGCCGGGTCGATGTCGGCGTGGATCACCGCGGCGTCGGGAGCGAACGACTCGAGCTTGCCCGTCACGCGGTCGTCGAAGCGGGCTCCGAGGCAGATGAGCAGGTCGCTCTTCTGCAGAGCGCCGACGGCGGCCACGGTGCCGTGCATGCCCGGCATGCCGAGGTGCAGCGGGTGGCTGTCGGGGAAGGCACCACGAGCCATCAGCGTGGTGGTCACGGGGATGCCGGTGAGCTCGGCCAGGCGCAGCAGCTCGGCGTGGGCGCGCGACTTGATGATGCCGCCGCCGACGTACAGCACGGGGCGCTTGGAGTCCACGATCATCCGCGCGGCCTCGCGCACCTGCTTCGCGTGGGGACGGGTGACGGGACGGTAGCCGGGCAGGTCGATCGACTCCGGCCAGACGAAGTCGGTCCGGGCCTGCAGCGCGTCCTTGGCGATGTCGACGAGCACCGGGCCCGGGCGGCCGGTGCCGGCGATGTGGAAGGCCGCCGCGATCGCAGCAGGGATCTCGGCCGGCTTCGTGACGAGGAAGTTGTGCTTGGTGATCGGCATCGTGATGCCGCGGATGTCCGCCTCCTGGAAGGCGTCGGTGCCGATCGACGCGCTCGGCACCTGACCCGTGATCGCCACCATGGGCACGGAGTCCATGTAGGCGTCGGCGATGGGCGTCACGAGGTTGGTGGCACCCGGGCCCGAGGTGGCCATGCAGACGCCGACGCGACCGGTGGCCTGGGCGTAGCCCTCCGCTGCGTGCCCCGCACCCTGCTCGTGCCGGGTGAGGATGTGGCGCACCTGCTGGGAGTCCATCAAGGGGTCGTAGGCCGGGAGGATCGCTCCGCCCGGGATACCGAAGACGACCTCGACCCCAGCGTGCTCCAACGAGCGCACGAGGCTCTGGGCTCCGGTGATCTGGTCTGTCATGGCTTCCTCGCTGGTGTGCGTGGTGCTCGGGTTGAGTCAGGAGTGTCGGGCAACGAAAAACCCCCCGGCCCTGACGGGCGGCGAGGGGTGCACGCAGACGACGACGAGACCGTCAGGCTGCGCGCCCGCGGGGTACGACGAAAATGGAGTGGAACACGTTTCGAAGGCTACAGGCGCGCGACACCTGTGTCACCTGCTGACACGAACGTCTCGGATCGCGAGACGCTGACGCGTGCTCGCGGTCAGGAGACGACGTCGACCAGGTCCGCGATGCGGATCACGCCCTGACGCAGCAGATCGGTGGCCGCCCGCTCCCCCAGAGGCAGGCTGAGCAGGTGACCCTGACCGAGCACGGCACCCGAGGCCCGCAGCAGCTCGAGCTGGTCGTGCCGCTCGATGCCCTCCACGACGACGGCGAGCCCGAGGTCGCGCCCAAGCCGCAGCACCGCAGGGAGCGTGTCGCGGGCCGAGCCCACGCGGCTGGTGAGGTCGCGGTCGATCTTCAGGGCGTCGAGCGGTAGGCGCGGCAGGTACGACAGCGACGAGTAGCCCGTTCCGAAGTCGTCCAGGGCCACCCGGACGCCGAGGCGCCGGATCTTGTCGAGCTCGACGGTCGTGTGGTCGAGGTCGCGGACGAGCTGGTGCTCGGTGATCTCGAGGCAGAGCGCCTCGGCCGGCACTCGGTAGCAGAGGAGCGCGTTCTCGACCTGCTGGGCAAGCTCACCTCCTGCCTCGAGCTGGCGCGCGGACACGTTCACGTTGAGGCGGGTGCTGATTCCCGAGCGCAGCCACCGCCCCAGCATCTGGACGGCGCTGTCGAGCACCCAGCCGCCCACGGGCACGATCAGCCCGCTCTCCTCGGCGGCCTCGATCACCTCGGTGACGGTCCAGTCGGAGAAGTCCTCGTGGTCGAACCGCAGGAGCGCCTCGACGGCGTAGATCTCGCCGGTGCGCAGGTCGACGATCGGCTGGTAGGCCAGCGAGAGCCGGTCATGGGCGAGTGCGTGACGCAGCCGACCCGCCGCGTCGAGCCTGCGCAGAGCCGAGGCGTGCATGCTCGGCTCGAACACCGACACGCGGTCACGCCCGCTCTCCTTGGCGCGGTACAGCGCGAGGTCGGCGTTGCGCAGCGCCGACTCGGCGTCGTCGTCCTCGCCGGGCTGGGCCAGGCCGATGCTGGCGGACACGACGACGTCGCGGTGCCCGATCCGGTACGGCACCGACAGTGAGGCGCGGAGTCGCTCGGCAACCTCGACCGCGGTCTCGTCGGAGCAGTCGTTGAGCAGAGCCACGAACTCGTCGCCGCCGAAGCGGGCTACGACGTCGGTCTCGCGCACCTCGGCCGCGAGACGGGTGGCGGTCTCGATGAGGAGCTCGTCACCGACGGCGTGACCGAACGAGTCGTTGACGTCCTTGAACCCGTCGAGGTCGATGAACAGGACCGCGACGTGGCCGCGGTTCGGGCCGTGCAGCGCCGCCTCGACGCGCCCGGTGAACTCGCTGCGGTTGGGGAGTCCGGTGAGGCCGTCCTGCGTCGCCTTGGTGCGGAACATGTCGGCCTGTCGGCTCACCTGGCTGACGAGGCGACGGTTCTCGATGGCGAGGAGCACCTGGCTCGTGACGAGGGACCACAGCAGGGTCAGCACGACTGCCGACAGCAGCGGGTCCGAGGGGCGGCCGATTGCCCAGGCGATCGTGGTGGCGGCGATCGCGACGCACGCGACCAGGTACGGCAGGCGCAGCCCGGGGCTGGTGGGCACGCGCATGGTGCCGGCACGGAAGGGGCTGCGCGCGAGCCACGGCGCGGCCGCGAGCAGGACGCCGGCGGCGGTCCACGAGCCGACGTACGCAGCACGGGTGATCGGCGTCCACGCGCCGTCGCCGACGAACGCGCGGTAGAGGTCGCCGTGGGCGAGCGCGACGCCGACGAGCGCCAGGGTGGCGCCGCCGGTCCGCGTTCCCTTGGGCAGTCGCAGGGTGAGGGCGAGCACGGTGCTGACGAGGGCGAGGTCTCCGAGCAGCCAGATCGAGCCGAGGGCGAGGCCTTCGGGCGAGTCCACCAGACGCGTGCCGGGGACCGTGGCGAGCCAGAGGCCGACGAACACCGAACCGCCGAGCAGCCAGCCGTCGAGGCCGAGGAGCACCCAGCGCTGCAGGCCGGTCACCGTGCCGGGGAACGCCGCGAGAGCCACGGCGGCGAGGATCGAGGCGACCAGACGTGGCACCCAGGACGCCTCGGTCGGCCGGTCGACCATCATCAGCTGCCCCAGGGCGACGCCGGCCACGAAGCAGGCTGCGGCCAGGAGGCCCCAGGCGATGCGCAGCCGGCCCGTCGAACGAATGCCGGCCACCAGCAGGGCAACGCCGGCAAGGACGGCGATGGTCGCGACGTACGCGAACATCCAGGCGTCGTCGCCCTCGCTACCGAGCACCGCGGGAACGGCACCACAGGCGACAGCCACCGCGAGCACGGGCAGCAGCATCCAGACCGGCCGGTCCGGTGCCGCCCGAACGGCGGAGGGCGTGAGCGTGGTCGTCACTCTGCGTTCATCGGCGCAGGTGGGGCGATCTTGAGGTGGAGACCGGTCCCAAGACGGTCCCGGGCCGGCCCCTGCGCTGCAGGAACCGGGCCGGGAGGCGGGCGGAGTGTCAGTCGAGGACGGCGCCGTAGCGGGCCGAGCCGACGAGCTTGGCGTACTTCGCGAGGACGCCGCGCTGGTGCTTGGGCGCCGGCGGCTCCCAGCCCGCCTTGCGGATCTCGAGCTCGGCATCGTCGACCAGCAGGTCGAGCGTGCGCTTGGCGGCATCGAGTCGGATGCGGTCGCCATCGCGCACGAACGCGATCGGACCGCCGTCGACGGCCTCGGGCGCCACGTGCCCGACACAGAGGCCCGTGGTGCCGCCGGAGAAGCGGCCGTCGGTGATGAGCAGGACGTCCTTGCCGAGCCCGGCTCCCTTGATCGCGCCTGTCACGGCGAGCATCTCGCGCATGCCCGGGCCACCCTTGGGGCCTTCGTACCGGATCACGACGACGTCGTCCTTGTTCAACGTGCCGTCCTCGACCGCCTGCATGGCACCTGCCTCGCCGTCGAACACGCGGGCGTTGCCCTCGAACACGTCGCTGTCGAATCCTGCGGTCTTGACCACGGCACCTTCGGGTGCCAGCGAGCCGGAGAGGATCGCGAGCCCGCCGGTCTTGTGGATCGGATCGGAGAGCGCGCGCAGGATCTTGCCGTCGGGGTCGGGCGGGGCGATGTCGGCGAGGTTCTCGGCCATCGTCCTGCCGGTGACCGTGAGGCAGTCGCCGTTGAGAAGGCCGGCGTCGAGGAGCGCCCTCATGACGACGGGGATGCCGCCGATGCGGTCGACGTCGCTCATGACGTACTGGCCGAACGGCTTGACGTTGGCGAGGTGAGGCACCTTGTCGGCGACGGTGTTGAAGTCCTCGATGTCGAGCTCGACGTGCGCCTCGTGCGCGATGGCGAGCAGATGCAGCACCGCGTTGGTCGACCCGCCGAGGGCGACCACGACGGCGATGGCGTTGAGCAGGGACTCGCGCGTGATGATGTCGCGCGTGGTGATGCCGCGGCGCAGCAGCTCGACGACTGCCTCGCCTGAGCGGAACGCGTAGCCGTCACGACGACGGTCGACAGCCGGCGGCGCGGCGGACCCGGGCAGGCTCATGCCCATGGCCTCGGCAGCGGCGGCCATGGTGTTGGCGGTGTACATGCCGCCGCACGCGCCCTCGCCCGGGCAGATCGCGCGCTCGATGGCGTCGACCTCGGCGCGAGTGATGAGGCCTCGCGCGCAGGCACCGACGGCCTCGAAGGCGTCGATGATCGTGACGTCCTTGTCGCCGACCTTGCCCGGGAGGATCGAGCCGGCGTAGAGGAACACGGCGGCGACGTCGAGGCGGGCAGCTGCCATGAGCATGGCCGGCTCGGACTTGTCGCAGCCGGCGAGGAGCACGCCGCCGTCGAAGCGCTCGGCCCCGAAGACGCACTCGACGGAGTCTGCGATGACGTCGCGGCTCACCAGCGAGAAGTGCATGCCGACGTGGCCCATCGAGATGCCGTCGGACACCGAGATCGTGCCGAACTCGAGCGGGTAGCCGCCGGCCGCGTGCACGCCGTTCTTGGCGGCGTCGGCCAGACGGTCGAGCGAGAGGTTGCAGGGGGTGATCTCGTTCCAGGACGAGGCGATGCCGATCTGCGGCTTCTCCCAGTCGTCGTCCCCCATGCCGACGGCGCGCAGCATGCCGCGGGCTGGGGCGCGCTCGAGGCCGTCGGTGACCATGCGGCTGCGGGGCTTGATGTCAGGAGTCTCGGTGCTCACGGCCAGAGCCTACGAGGTGACCGCGAGCCCAGCCCGGCGAGCCCCTGCCGCACGGTGAGGTCAGAGGGTGCTGATCAGGCGGGCCCGGGCGGCGTCGTGCTCGTCCTCGGTGATGGTGCCGGCGGCGAGGAGCGCGTCGACCTCCGCGAGCCGCTCCTGCAGGCTGCGCTCGGGCGCGAGCATCTGCGACTGCTTCGCGGCGCCCATGAGCTCGATGTCACCGGCGAAGGGGTCGAGGCCCGCGGAGCGTGCCGCACGGGCACGACGCACGGCCGTGTAGATGATGAACCCGACGGCGGCGACGAAGAGGACTCCGAAGACCGCGAAGAGGATGGCTATGACTCCGACGGCCTGCTGTGCCCCGGGCACGTCGAGGACGTTCGGGTCGTCGACCATGAGCAGCGTGTGCATGACTCCCCCTTGCGGCCCCATCCCCTGGAGGCCTGCACCGGACGCTACGGCCGGGTGACCCGGTTGTCGAGCGGCTCGCCCGAGCGGAGGCGGCGGATCTGAGCAGCGACGAGCCGCCGTGCACGGGGCTCGAACGCGCTGCTGTTGCCACCGACGTGCGGGCTGATGAGCACGCCGGGCGCGCTCCACAGCGGATGCCCCGGCGGCAGCGGCTCAGGGTCGGTGACGTCGAGGGCGGCTCGCACCTGGCCGTCGCGCAGAGCTGCCACCAGGTCGTCGGTGACCACGACGGGCCCGCGCGCGACGTTGACCAGCACGGCACCGCGGCGCATCCGCGCGAGGAAGCCCGCGTCGACCAGGCCGACCGTCTCGGGCGTCGCCGGCACGATGAGGATCACGACGTCGACCGACGGCAGCAGACCGTCGAGCTCGGTCATCGCGTGGATGCGTGTGCCGTCGTCCAGCGTGCGCGCGGTCCGGGCGACCCGGACGATCTCGCACTCGAAGCCGGCCAGCCTCTGCTCGATGGCCTGACCGATGCGGCCGAAGCCGACGATGAGCACCCGCTTGTCGGGGATGGCGTCGTTGCGTCGAGGCAGCCAGGCACCCTCAGGCTGGTTGCGGGCGAACTCGTCGAGACCGCGCAGCCGCGCGAGCGTGAGGCCTACGGCGAGCTCGGCCGTGCTGGCATCGTGCACTCCGGCGGCGTTGTGCAGCGCCACGCCGTCCGGCAGGAACGGCCACACCGCATCCACGCCGGCCCAGAGGCTCTGCACCGTACGGAGCCGCGGCATCCTCGTCATCGCCTCGAGTGCCGGTCGTCCCCCGAGATACGCCGGCACGTAGAACGTCACGCGTTCAAGGACGTCGGGGCCCGGTGCTGGCTCGCCGTCCGCCCAGCCGACGGCGTCGAGACCGTCGGTGGCGCCATCGAGGGCCGTCGCAGGCTCGTGCCACGGCAGCAGGAGCACCTCGTCGCTCATGCCGCGACGCTAGCGCGCGTGCCAGGGGGCGCCGCGACCGGCAGCGCGTAGGTTCGAGGCATGACGCGCAGACTGGGCAGCAGCGGGATCGACGTCGGGCCGGTCGGGCTCGGGTGCATGGGGATGACTCACGCGTACGACGCATCGCAGCGCGACGAGGCCGAATCGATCCGCGTCATCCATCGGGCGCTCGACCTCGGAGCCACGCTGATCGACACGTCCGACGTCTACGGCCCGCACACGAACGAGGTGCTGGTCGGCAAGGCGCTGGCCGGACGCCGGGACGACGCCGTGCTCGCCACCAAGTGCGGGCTCGTGGCCGTCGACGGTGGCGCGGTGACGCGCGACGGCCGGCCGGACTACGTCAGGGCCGCGTGCGACGCGAGCCTCACGCGCCTCGGCGTCGACCACATCGACCTCTACCAGCTCCACCGCGTCGACCCCGAGGTGCCGGTGCAGGACACCTGGGGTGCCTTCGCCGAGCTCGTGGCTGCGGGCAAGGTCCGGGCGATCGGCCTGTCCGAGGCCACTGTCGCGGAGATCGAGCTCTGCCACGCGATCCACCCCGTGGCCAGCGTCCAGAGCGAGCTGTCGCTGTGGACCCGCGACTGGACCGACGACGTCCTGCCCTGGTGCCGCGCGAACGACGTCGCCTACCTCGCGTTCTCCCCGCTGGGGCGCGGCTTCCTCACCGGTTCGATCGCTGCCGACCGGGCGTTCGAGGACGGTGACTTCCGCGCCGGTCTCCCCCGGTTCCAGCCCGAGAACCTCGCCGCCAACCAGGGCCTCGTCGACGCCGTCCGCGCGGTCGCGGCACGCATCGGCGCGACGCCGGGGCAGGTGGCGCTGGCGTGGGTGCTTCGGCAGGGCGACGACGTCTTCCCCATTCCAGGTGAGGCAATGCATTGGTCTATCGTAAGCCCAGTCCTTGCCATGGTGCGACGCCGGGGCAGGTGGCGCTGGCGTGGGTGCTGGCCCAGGCAGAGCAGGTGGTCCCGATCCCGGGCACCAAGCGGGTGTCCCGGCTCGAGGAGAACGTCGCGTCAGCTGCGGTGGTGCTGAGCGCCGAAGACCTCGCCGAGCTCGACGCGCTGCCCGCCCCGGTCGGCACGCGCTACTGAGCCGACGACGCCGCCTCAGCGGACGACGACGACCTTGGTGCCGATGCCCGCCCACGAGTAGAGCCAGCGCGCGTCGGGGCCGGCGAGGTGCGGGCATCCGCCCGCGCCGACGGGCAGCCCGAGCTTCGACAACGGGTGCATCAGCGAGCCGTCGTAGTAGCGCGGCACCGAGTGGAACCCGATCGCGGCGCTGCGGCCGTACGTGAACCGGATCATGTAGCGGAAGGTCACGCGGTAGTACGGGTTGGACCCCCGGGCCGACTTGCTGAAGACGCGGTAGGTGCCCACGCGCGGCTTGTCCACGCGGCCCGAGGTCTTGAACTGCCGGATCACCCGACCGGCGCCGTCGACCACCCAGATGTGCTGCGGGGTCGCCATCGAGTACACGATCCGGCGGCCCGTCCCCGAGTTCGCGGGCAGCGGGATCCACCCCGGCTTCGCGGCGGGCCTGGGCTTGGGTGCGGGCGGAGTCAGAGGCGTGGACGTCGCCGGCGCCGGGTTCTGTCCACCGCTCGGTGGCGTCGCCGCTACGGCCCCGCCCGGAGCTCCCGCGAGACCGAGCACCAGGGCCGCGGCGAGAGCCGCTCGGGCGACGGGACGGTGCACGGGGATCCTCACGGGCGTAGGGCTGCTGGCCTGGCCGAGGTTAACCAGTGGTGGCGACGTCCGCGCCTCGGCGTCCGAAGCGTGCGGAGGGTGACGGCGCGATCACTCCAGCCAGTCGCTGATCCGCTCCGCGACGTCGACGCGACGCGCCAGGTCCTCGAGCAGCCCAGGTACTCCGTCGGCCGCGTCCCGGTCAGCTGGCGATGCAGCGACGTCGAGGCCACGGTCGACGGTGAAGCGGATCCAGCCGAGACGCGAGGCCAGCGACGGACCCAGGTCCGACGGGGTCAGCACGACCCGATGGTCCGCTGCTGCGTCGTACGCCGATACGACGGCCAGCGCGATCGCGGGCTCGCGCCAGCACGCCATCGACAGCGCCGCCTCGGCGAGGTCGTGCGTGGCCACGCGCGGCAGAACGACGTCCCAGTCGCACAGCAGCGGACCGTGCGCACCGAGGAGCAGGTTCTTCTGGTCGACGTCGCCGTGGCACAGCACCTCGTCGTCGGCGTCCCAGGCCACGAGCAGCGCCGTGGCTCGAAGCGCCAGCGGCTCGGCCGTCGCCAGGGCCTGCGTCCACGGCGCACCCGCAGCGCGTGAACGTGCCACGAGGTCGGGCCAGACGTCGGCGGTCGTGAGGCCGACGCGGCCGGAGTACAGGTCGGGGCGCAGCGGACGCAGGGCGAGGGAGTGGACGGTGGCCAGGGTGCCCCCGACCCATCCGGCGAGGTCGGCGCCGACGGGCTCGCGCAGCACCGTCGCGGACTCGACCCAGTGGTGCACGCGGACAGGGACGGCGCCGCCCTCTGCCCCGACGTGGCCACGAGCCGATGCACCGCCCTCTGCGGCGCCGGCGGCATAGGCGAGGCACCCACCGTCGGGGGCCGCGACAGGAAGAGGCATCGCGATACCCGCTGCAGCACAAGCCTTCTCGAGCCGCCATCCCTCATCGAGCCACTCGAGCCAGCGCGGCTCGCCCCACGAGTTGCGCAGCTCCTTCACGGCATAGTCGCCGTGGGTCGTCGAGAGCCGCAGGACGACGTTCGACCAGCCACCGCCGACCTCGGCGTACGACGTCGGCTCGCCCGGCAGCCCGAAGGCCACGAGCACGCCGCGAGGGTCAGGAGCCACGGCCCCAGACTGCCCGAAGCAGATTCGATAGTGGTGAAGCGGCACGGGTGAAGCGGCACGGGTCACGCGTGACGACTACCGAGTCGACTACTCGTCGGTGATGCCGAGGCGCTCGAGCAGGAGGCTGCGGACCCGACCGGCGTCGGCCTGGCCGCGTGTGGCCTTCATGACCGCGCCGACGATGGCGCCGGCCGCGGCCAGCTTGCCGCCGCGGATCTTCTCGGCGACGTCCGGCTGCGCCGCGAGAGCCTCGTCGATCGCCGCGAGCAGCGGACCGTCGTCGCTGACGACCGCGAGGCCGCGCGACGCCACCACGGCGTCCGGGTCGCCCTCGCCTGCGAGCACGCCCTCGATCACCTGACGGGCCAGCTTGTCGTTGAGCGCGCCCACGCCCACCAGGGCCTCGACCCGGGCGACGTCGACCGGCGTGATCGGGAGGTCGGCGATCTCGACGCCGCGCTCGTTGGCGATGCGGGCGAGCTCGCCCGTCCACCACTTGCGCGCAGCACCCTGATCGGCGCCGGCCGCCACGGTCTGCTCGACGAGGTCGAGAGCACCGGCGTTGACGACCGACGCCATCTCGAAGTCGCTGATGCCCCAGGCGATCTTGAGCCGTGCCTGGCGTACGGCGGGGTTCTCCGGAAGCGTGGCGCGCAGCTCCTCCACCCACTCGCGCGACGGCGCGATCGGGACGAGATCAGGCTCGGGGAAGTAGCGGTAGTCCTCGGCGTCGGACTTCTCGCGGCCCGACGTGGTGATGCCGGTGTCCTCGTGCCAGTGCCGCGTCTCCTGCACGACGCTGCCGCCGGCGTCGAGGATCGCAGCCTGACGCGTCATCTCGTAGCGCACCGCACGCTCCACCGAGCGCAGGGAGTTGACGTTCTTGGTCTCGGTGCGCGTTCCGAGCGGCGACTCGGGCGACGGGCGCAGCGACACGTTGGCGTCGCAGCGCAACGATCCCTGCTCCATCTTCACGTCCGAGACGCCGAGCCCGCGCAGCACCTCCCGCAGGGCCGTCACGTAGGCGCGGGCGACCTCGGGCGCGTACTTGCCCGTGCCGGTCACGGGCTTGGTGACGATCTCGATCAGCGGGATGCCCGCGCGGTTGTAGTCGACCAGCGAGTAGTCGGCACCATGGATCCGGCCGGTCGCGCCGCCCTGGTGGGTGGTCTTGCCGGTGTCCTCCTCCATGTGCGCGCGCTCGATCTCGACCCGGAAGGTGGTCATGCCCTCGTCGGTCTCGACGTCGACGTCGAGGTAGCCGTCGTACGCGATGGGCTCGTCGTACTGCGAGGTCTGGAAGTTCTTCGGCATGTCCGGGTAGAAGTAGTTCTTCCGGGCGAACCGGCACCACTCGGCGATCGAGCAGTTGAGCGCGAGGCCGATGCGGATGGCCGACTCGACGGCGACGGCGTTCACGGCAGGGAGCGCACCGGGCAGACCGAGGCACACCGGGCACACCTGGGTGTTGGGCGCAGCGCCGAACCCGGTCGGGCAGCCGCAGAACATCTTGGTGACCGTGCCGAGCTCGACGTGCACCTCGAGCCCGATCACCGGGTCGAAGCGCGCGACGACGTCGTCGTACGGGACGACCTTCTCGGTCGTGTGGGTGCTCATAGGGCGGGAGCCTCCTCGAGGATCGGGTGACCCCATCGGTCGAGCAACGCAGCCTCGAGCGCCGCGCCCACGTTGTAGAGCCGGTCGTCGGCCATGGCCGGCGCCATGATCTGCAGGCCGACGGGCAGGCCGTCCTCGGGCGCGAGGCCGATCGGCAACGACATACCGGGGGTGCCGGCGAGGTTGGCCGGGATGGTGGCGACGTCGTTGAGGTACATGGCCAGCGGGTCGTCGATCTTCTCGCCCAGCCTGAACGCAGTGGTCGGCGCCGTGGGCGAGATGAGGACGTCGACCTGCTCGAACGCGGCGGTGAAGTCGCGCTGGATCAGGGTGCGCACCTTCTGCGCCGAGCCGTAGTAGGCGTCGTAGTAGCCCGCCGACAGCGCGTAGGTGCCGAGCATGATGCGACGGATCACCTCGTCGCCGAAGCCGGCCGCGCGGGTGCGACCCATGACCTGCTCGATCGACGGATTGCCGTCGTCCTCGCCCACCCGCAGGCCGAAGCGGACGCCGTCGAACTTGGCGAGGTTGCTCGAGCACTCGCTCGGAAGGATCAGGTAGTACGCCGCCAGCGCGTACGGGAAGTGCGGCGCCGACACCTCGACCACCTCGGCGCCCAGGCCGGTCAGGATCTCGACCGCCTCGTCGAACCGTTGGCTGACGCCGGCCTGGAAGCCCTCGCCGGTGATCTCCTTGACGATGCCGATCCGCAGACCCTTCACGTCGGCGCGCAGCGCAGCACCGACGACGTCAGGAACCGGGACGTCGAGCGAGGTGGAGTCCATCGGGTCGTGGCCGGCGATGACCGCGTGCAGCATCGCCGTGTCGAGCACCGTGCGGGCGCACGGCCCTGCCTGGTCGAGCGAGGATGCGAGTGCGACGAGGCCGTAGCGCGAGACCGCGCCGTACGTGGGCTTCACACCGACGGTTCCGGTGACCGCGGCCGGCTGGCGGATCGAGCCGCCCGTGTCGGTGCCGATCGCGAGGGGCGCCTCGAAGGCCGCGACGGCTGCGGCCGACCCGCCGCCCGAGCCGCCGGGGATGCGGTCGAGATCCCACGGGTTGTGGGTGGCGCCGTAGGCCGAGTGCTCGGTCGAGGAGCCCATGGCGAACTCGTCCATGTTGGTCTTGCCGAGGATCACGACGCCTGCCGCCTTGAGCCGCGCGGTGACGGTCGCGTCGTACGGCGGGCGCCAGCCTTCGAGGATGCGCGACCCGCAGGTGGTCGGGATGCCCTTCTGGGTGAGCACGTCCTTGAGAGCGAGCGGGACGCCGGCCAGCGGCGACAGCGCCGCACCCGCGGCACGGGCCGTGTCGACCGCCGAGGCCGCCGCGAGCGCGCCCTCGGTGTCGACGTGCAGGAAGGCGTGGACCCGGTCGTCGACGGCGGTGATGCGGTCGAGGTGCGCCTGCGCGACCTCGACGGCCGAGACCTCGCCTGAGGCGATCCTGGCAGCCGTGTCGGCGGCGGTGAGCCGGGTCAGGTCGGTGCTCATGCCCGGGGTCACTCCTCGTCCAGGATGCGCGGCACCCGGAAGCGCTCGGACTCGACCGACGGGGCGCCGGACAGCGCCTCCTCGTTGGTGAGCGACGGGCGGACGACGTCCTCGCGGAAGACGTTGACCAGCGGCATCGGGTGGCTCGTGGCAGGTACGTCGGCGGCGGCGACCTCCGAGACCTGCACCACCGCTCCGAGGATGATGGCGAGCTGCTCGGCGTAGTGGTCGAGGGACTCGGGCGGGAGGTCGATCCGGGCGAGCCGCGCGAGGTGGGCGACGTCGTCCCGCGTGATCGAGGGGGTGTCCGACATGCGGCTCATCCTACGGAAAGCACCCCGTGCCCCCGACGCCGGTCAGACGGCCTGTCAGATGTCGGCGACGATGCGGCCCGAGCCCACGACGCGCAGCCCCGCGCGCTCGGCCGGGCCCCGCACGACCCGTTCGACGAGCCACTGGGTGGCCTGCGTCGACGGCATCGGTCGCGAGATGCGGTAGCCCTGCGCCACGTCGCAGCCGAACTCGCGCAGCAGGCGCCAGGCGAGCGAGGTCTCGAGGCCCTCAGCCACGACGGACAGGCCGAGTCCGTGCGCGAAGTCGACGATCGAGCGCACCATCGCGGGATCGCCGCCGTCCTCGTCGAGCCTGCGGACGAACGACCTGTCGATCTTCACCTCGTCCACCGGAAGCTGTTCGAGCAGCAGGAGCGAGGAGTAGCCGGTGCCGAAGTCGTCGAGCGACGCCGACACGCCGATCTCGCGCAGCTCGCGCAGCGTCGCCACCGCGCGGCCGGCGTCGAGCACGAGCACGCTCTCGGTCACCTCGAGCACGAGCGCTTCGGCGGGCAGGCCGTGGCGGTCGAGCTCCGCGACGACGAGCCCTGCGAGATCGGTCTCGTGCAGGTCGCGCATGCTGACGTTGACGGCGACGGGCACCTGCAGGCCCATGTCCCACCAGATGCGTGCCTGGCCGAGGCCCTCGCGCAGGACGTGCGCCGTGATCTGGTGCACGAGGCCGGTGCGCTCGGCGAGCGGGATGAACTCGTCGGGCGGCACGAGGCCGCGCTCGGGGTGCTGCCAGCGCACGAGAGCCTCGACGCCGACCACCGTGCCGTCGCTCAGGGACACCTTCGGCTGATAGTGCAGCTCGAGCTCGCCGCGCTCGATCCCCTCGCGCAGGGCCGTCACGGTGCCGAGGCGCGCGGGCGAGTTCGGGTCGCGGGCGGCGTCGTACAGCTCGATGCCGGTCCGCTCGCCCTTGGCGACGTACATCGCGACGTCGGCCCGACGCATGAGCACCTCGAAGTCCGTGCCGTGCACCGGGGAGAGGGCGATGCCGATGCTGACGTCGACGTCCATGAGCACGCCGTCGAGGCGCACAGGCTCGGCCAGTGCCGAGCGCACCCGGCCGGCGACCTCGATGGCATCGGTCGGCTGCTCGACATCGGTGAGCAGCACCGCGAACTCGTCGCCGCCGAGCCGGGCGACGACGTCAACTGGTCGCACGGCACCGATGAGGCGCCGGGCGACGACCTCGAGCAGGGCATCACCGGCAGGGTGGCCCAGGGTGTCGTTGACCTCCTTGAACCGGTCGAGGTCCAGGAGGAACAGTGCGACGGTCTCGTTCCTCTGCTGCGCCTCCGCCAGCGCGGTGGTGGCACGCGCTTCCAGGTACACGCGGTTGGGGAGGTTGGTCAGGGAGTCGTGCAGCGCCTGGTGCTGGTTGTCCCGCGCCATGGCAGCCGTGCGGTAGACGGCGAACAGCGGGATGAGCAGGAGCGGCAGCATGATCGCGGCCTGCGCCGCCATGACGGCGACGAACGGCGAGATGGCGAGCGGCGTGAGGGTGGAGAAGACGTAGAACCACCAGTCCTCGCTGAACGACTCCCACCAGGTCTGCCCCTGCTCGGCGGCGAGGCCGGCGACCAGGGTCACGTTCACGAGGTGGAACACCCACCAGGCGGCCACGAGCACGGCGAGGTCCGACGGCTGGAAGACGGTGTCGCCCTGCACCAGGAGGCCGGTGACGCCGCCCCAGGCGAGCACCACCCACGCGGCCGCGAGGCTGAGGACGTACTGGCCGACGTTGAACATCAGCTTCCAGACGTCCTTGCGGCCGATCATCTCGCTCAGCAGGATCGCGAGCGCCTGCAGGATCACGGCAGGGGCGAACCCCCAGAGGTAGATCGTGGCGAAGACGAAGGTGGCCGAGATGGGGACGCCCTCGGCCTCGGTGAAGTCCGAGGCGATGACGGGTCGCAGCTCACCGAGGAAGGCCAGCGCGGCGATGACCGCCATCGGCCAGCCCCAGTAGACGACGTCGGCCGGGTCGAGCAGCAGGGCGGCGAGCAGGATCAGGCCCCAGCCGAGCCAGACCGAGGCGTGCCAGGTCACGGCGAACAGCGACCATCGCATCAGCGACGGACGACCGCGCGTGCCCATGGGCCCTCCCGGAGACAGGTCGGGTCGGGGCGCCGCACCCCACCGCGGGGTCGGCGTCCTGCCCTCCCGGGGTGCTTCGGCCGTTCGGGGCCGACCCTTGACGCCGTTACTGCTCCGAACGTGTGACGGCGAGCGGGAGGGCGGCCTCCGGGCCCTGCTCGAGCAGCACGCGGAATCCGGTCGCATCCAGGATCGGGCGACCCAGCGACTCGGCCTTGTCGGCCTTGGAGCCGGGGTTCTCCCCCACGACGACGAAGTCGGTCTTCTTCGAGACCGATCCGCTGACCTTGCCGCCCGCCTCCTGCACGGCGAGCGTGGCGCCGTCGCGCGACCAGCCCTCGACGGTGCCGGTGATCACGACGGTGACGCCGTCGAGCGGTCGCGGTCCGGCGTCGACCCGCTCCTCGGCCATGCGTACGCCGGCGGCGCGCCAGGTGGCCACGACCTCCCGGTGCCAGTCGACGGCGAACCACTCGATCACGGCGTCGGCGATGATCGGGCCGACCCCCTCGACCGCCGCGAGCTCCTCGCGCGTGGCCGAGGCGATGCGGTCGAGGTCACCCAGCTCACGAGCCAGGGCCTGGGCCGCCGTGGGGCCGACGTGCCGGATCGACAGCGCCACGATGACGCGCCACAGCGGGCGGGACTTCGCCGCCTCGAGCTCGACGAGCAGCTTCTCGGCGTTCGCGGTGAGCACGCGCGTGCCGCCCTCGCCGGCGCGGGTGAAGAACTGGCTGGCGCGCAGGTGGTCGGCGGTCAGCCCGAGGACGTCGCCCTCGTCCTTGACGACCCCCTCGTCGAGCAGCGCCACGGCGGCCTTGAAGCCGAGGCCCTCGATGTCGAGCGCGCCACGGCTCGCGACGTGGAACACGCGCTCGCGCAGCTGGGACGGGCACGACCGCTGGTTGGGGCAGCGGATGTCGACGTCGCCCTCCTTGGCCGGTGCCAGGAGGGTGCCGCACGACGGGCAGTGGGTGGGCATGACGAAGGCGCGTTCGGAGCCGTCACGCTCCTCGACCACGGGGCCGAGCACCTCGGGGATGACGTCGCCCGCCTTGCGCAGGAAGACGACGTCGCCGATGAGGACGCCCTTGCGGACGACCTCCTCCTGGTTGTGCAGCGTCGCCATCGCCACGGTGGAGCCGGCGACCTTGACCGGCGCCATCACGGCGAACGGCGTGACGCGACCGGTGCGGCCGACGTTGACCTCGATGTCGAGCAGCCGTGTGCGCACGACCTCGGGCGGGTACTTGTACGCGATCGCCCACCGCGGTGCCCTGCTGGTCGAGCCGAGACGGCCCTGGGTGGCAAGGTCGTCGACCTTCACCACGACGCCGTCGATCTCGTGCTCGACGTCGTGCCGGTGCTCGCCGTAGTGGTCGACGAACGCGCGGACACCCGCGAGGTCGGGCACGACCTTCGCCCGGTCGGACACGGGCAGGCCCCAGCCGCGCAGGGCGGCGTACGCCTCGGACTGGCGCGACGGCTCGTGGCCGTTCCACACGCCGATGCCGTGGACGACGAGCCGCAGGCCGCCGAGCCTCTTGAGCGCGAGGTCGAGCTCGCCCTGCAGGCGGGGCACGGTGGTCGACCCCTTGGCGCGCATCGCCGCCAGCTCGTTCTCGCGGCTGTCGATGCGCTGGCGCAGGGTGCCGGCACCCGCGTTGCGGGCGTTGGCGAACGGAGAGAGCCCCTGCGCGGTGACCTCGGCGTTCAGCGCGTCGAACGCGGCCGTCGGGAAGTAGACCTCGCCGCGCACCTCGACGAGGTCGGGCACCGGGTGGCCCTCGGACGCCGTGAGCGACTTGGGGATCGCGGGCATGAAGCGGGCGTTGTAGGTGACGTCCTCGCCCACCCGGCCGTCGCCGCGGGTGGCGAGCGACCGCATCCGGCCGCGCTCGTACACGATGTCCACAGCGAGGCCGTCGACCTTGAGCTCGCACAGCATCTCGGGCGTCGACCCGAGATCGCGCTCGATGCGGGCAGCCCAGGCCTCGAGGTCCTCGGCGCTGAACGCGTTGTCGAGGCTCAGCATGCGCTGCAGGTGCTCGACCGGCGTGAACATGCCCGAGGCCTCGCCGCCGACCGACTGCGTGGGCGAGTCCGCGCTGACGAGCTCCGGGTGCTCTGCCTCGATCGCCTCGAGCTCGCGGAACAGGGCGTCGTACTCGACGTCGGACAGGGTGGCGGAGTCGTCGAGGTAGTAGCGACGCCGAGCCTCCTCGATCTGCTCGACGAGCTCGCGCCAGCGCGCGGCGGGATCGGCCTTCTGCCTCACCACGTCAGCGCTCCTCGTCGACGGCGACCGGATCGTCCTGGCGCAGGGCACGGCCGGCGCCGCGCAGCACCGCGAGGGTGCGGCGCGCCGCCGAGGGCGTGGCACCGGCCAGTCCGCAGGTGGGCGACACCAGGATCCCGTGCGCGAGGCTCTCCGCGGAGAGGCCGAGCCGGTGGCCGAGTGCCGTCACGTGTCCGACGCTATCGCCGACCTCCGACGCCGGCGAGGCGCTCGCCGGCCCCGTCCCGGGCACGACGCCTGCGACCAGTCGGCGGCCGGCGTCGAGCAGCTCGCCCAGCTCGTCGTCGTCGCGCTGGTCATGGAGGAGGAGGTCGACCGACAACGCGTCGGCCCCGGTACGGCGCAGCAGCGCGATTGGCGGACGCTCGGCGCAGCAGTGGAGCACGACCGACGCGCCGGCCGCGTGCACGGCCTCGACCAGGCTGCCGAGGGCCGTCTCGGCCACGTGCTCCTCGACCGCGGCATATCTGCTGCGGCCGCTCTGGGTGGGCAGGGAGCCCGCGAGCACCGCGGGCAGCGAGGGCTCGTCGAACCAGAGCATGACCGTCGCCCCTGGGACACGCCGACGGAGCTCGGCGACGTGCTCGGTGGCCGCGTGCGCGAGGGCTCCGGCGAGGTCGCGCCCGGCACCGGCGTCCCTGACCGCGCGTTCCCCCGTCCGCAGCTCGATCGCGGCCGCGAGGGTCCAGGGACCCGCGAGCGAGGCAGCGATCACGCCCTCGAAGCCGTCGAGGGCCTCCTCGAAGGCGTCGAGGTCCTCCGACAGCCACGACCGCGCGCGGCGCATCTCGCGTCCCGGCGCATCGGCGAAGCGCCACCCGGCGGCCGTGGTCTCGACCGCGAGATCGGGCGCGACCGACGCGAGCAGACCCGCCGTCCGCCCGACGAGATCGGAGCCCGGACCACGGGCTGGCAGCTCGGGCAGGTGCGGCACGCCGTCGCCCTGCGCGAGCTCGGCCACGACGAGGCCCACGGCGTCCAGCGCGGACGTTCCCGGCATCGATCCCACGGTCGTGACGGCGGCCGGGATCAGGTCGGTGAGCACGCCGCGACCCTATGCCCGCGAGGTGGAGGGCGAATCGCGCTGCCGGCAGTGCGATTCGCCCTCCACTGCGGGTGCCTGACGGCGTCACGTCGCTAGGGTCGCGACGTGGACACCGTCCTGCTCGGCGCAGACGTCGTGATCGACGTGCTGCCGACCGCGCTGCCCGCGTGGACGCAGCTCGCAGCCGTGGGCGTCGGCGCGGTGGCGGGTGCGGCGTACGCCGCCAGGCGAGGCTTCGACGTCGTCGGCATCCTGGGGCTCGCTGTCGCCCAGGGGCTGGGCGGCCTCCTCCTGCGCGACACGCTGCTGCAGCGCGGCACCTCGGTCGTGCTGGTCGACGGGCGCTACCTGCTCATCGCCCTCGGCGCGGCCGTGATCGGGTTCTTCTTCGCCGGCCTCATCGACCGCCTCGACCCGGTCGTGGTCGTGCTCGACGCCGCTGCCCTCGGCTTCCTCTGCACGGTCGGGGCATCGGCGGCCCTGCGGCTGCAGCTCTCGGGCGCAGCCGCGGTGTTCATCGGAACCGCCACCGCGGCCGGCGGCCTGATCCTGCGCGACCTGCTCGCGGGCGAGGCACCGCGCGTGCTGCGGCCCGGGGTCATCACCGCGACCGTCGGCTTCCTCGGCGCCCTCACGTTCGTCTGCCTCGCGCAGCTCACTCCGCTGGCGAACGGTCAGGCGCAGATCCTCGCGATCCTGGTCGTCTTCGTCGTGCGCATCCTCGCCGTCCGGTACTCCTGGCGCACCAGCTCTGCACAGGACCTGGGCGAGCGCGTGTGGTCGCTGTGGTCGAGGCCGGAGCAGAGATGAACCTGCTCGCCACCACCGAGGTCGTCGAGGTCTTCGCGCTGCCCTACTGGCTGGAGATGGCGGCGGTGACGTTCGGCGCCCTCTCGGGCGCGCTCCACGCCACGCGCAAGGGCCTCGACCTGGTCGGCGTCTTCGCTCTCGCGCTCATGACGGGCGTCGGCGGCGGCATGGTGCGCGACGTGCTGCTGCAGTCGGGCGTACCCGTGTTCCTCCGGAGTCCGGCCTACCTCGGGAGCGCAGTCCTCGCCGCGCTCGTCGCCATGGTGGCCGCCAGGCTCGTGCGTCAGGCGGCGCCCGTTCTCGGCGTCGTCGACACGCTGCTCATCGGTGCGTGGGTGGTGCTCGGTGCCGAACGCGCGCTCTCGATCGACCTCAGCCTGACGGCGGCGGCGCTCCTCGGAGTGCTCACGGCCGTCGGTGGCGGGCTGGTGCGCGACCTGCTCGTCGGCGACGTACCCACGGTGCTGCTGCCTGGCGAGTGGTACGCGTCAGCGGCCATCGGCGCCGCCGGCGTCTACGTGCTCATCATCGGCGTCGGCGGCAGCATCGACGGCGCACGCGCCGCGGCGATCGTCGTCGCGGCCGGCCTTCGGGCCGCGTCGCTGCAGTGGCAGTGGCGCACGCCGACCGCGTACGACGTGTGGAGCGACCTCGAAGCCCGCGTGACCCGCGGCCTGGCCGCCACGCGCGAGGCGCGCGACCGGTCCTGACCCGGCGTCCGCGCCGCCGTCGATCCGACAGCGCGCACTCGGCGTACGGCGCGAACTGCCTACCGGATCAGATGCGGGTGGTGCGGGAGATGGTCGCGCTGCCGACCACGCGGGTTCCGTCGTACACGACGAGCGCCTGCCCTGGTGCGACTCCGCGGGTGCGCGAGCGCAGCGAGGCGACGAGCACCTGGCCCTGGGCGTCGGACTCGACGGTGACGACGGCGTCGACCGGCTCGCCGTGAGCCCGCAGCTGCACCGCTCCTTCGAGGGGTACGTCGAGG
>JBBQAY010000006.1:0-78101 GCA_038316965.1 Candidatus Nanopelagicales bacterium | reverse complement strand
CACCCACCCCACCCCCGATGGGTTTGCGATGAAGGCGACCTTCATCCAATAGAGCCGTACCCACAGGCCCTTCATCGCCCCGCTTGTCCACAGGCTGCCGCCGCGCCCCCGCTGCGAGACCTGGGTGGCAGCGACGCTTCGGGCATGCCTCGTCGAACCGGATGGAGCCGCGACGACGTACGCGCGGTCGCCGCTCAGCAGCTCGGACTCGTCACCACCGCACAGCTCACAGCGCTTGCCGTCCCTCGATCGACAGTCGCCCACTCGGAGGAGGTGGGGGGCATGTTCAGCTGGGTGCTCCCCGGAGTGCATCGCGTGGACGGCCGCGGCCCGCTGACTTGGGATCAGGAGAACCTGGCGGCCACGCTGTACGCCGGGTTCGGCGCGATGATCAGCGGGCCCAGGGCGCTCATGCTGCTCGGCGTGCGCGCGGCCACGCGTCCTTCGTTCGGGCAGGCGGCCAGGGCGCACCTCCTCGTGCCGCATGAGCGCAAGCGCTCGAGCCGTGACTTCGTTCGGATCGAGAGGACTCTGTCGTTGCCGCGACCGCGCACCGTCGGCCTGGTGCAGATGGCACCGCCCGCCCGCGCCGCGCTCGACGCGGCGCGGAGCTGCACAGTGCAGGACGACGTACGTGCCCTCGTCTTCGAGCTCGTCCAGCGGGGGGTGGCTGCACCGGAGGCCCTGGAGGACGAACGGCGGGCTGGTCAGATCCGAGGCTCGAGGTTCGCCCGGCTCGCGCTGGAGGAGGTGTTCGCAGGCGTCCGGTCCATTCCTGAGGCCGATGTACGCCGTGCCTTCGAGAGCCGCGGTGTCACCGGACTCCTCTACAACCCGCGGCTCCACCTTCCCGACGGGACGTTCCTCGCCTCGCCGGACGTCTACGACCCGCTGACCGGTACGGCGCTCGAGGTCGACAGCCGCGAGCACCACTTCCGGGTGCAGACGTGGGAGGCGACCATGGCCAGGCACGGGAGGATGACGGCCGCGGGACTCGGCGTGCTTCATGTGCCGCCGAGCCGCATCGGCACCGATCCGGACGGCGTGGTCGACGAGCTCTGCCGCACCCAGACGGCACGCCTCGGCTGGGTGCCGACCGTCGTCGTGGGGTCGACGTCGTCAGCCGCGTGACGCGCAGGGCCGCGGCGCGTACGGCGTGAGCGCGTACGGCGGGGAAGCGGGAACCGGTCGGGGTCGACGTCGAACCGATGACGTGCGGTCAGCGTCGAGACGACCAGGTCGTAGGAGTCCTCGATCAGCTCGCGGAGCAAGGGGTCCGGCACGGAGCCATCGAGCGTCACGGAGATCCAGTGCCGCTTGTTCATGTGGTAGCCCGGCTCGATGGCCTCGTGCTCGGCGATCAACGTGGGCCCGACCTCGGGCTCGATCTTGAGCGTGATGAGGCCTGGGCCGCCCCAGAGGCCGATCATCGCGAAGAGCTTGCCGCCAGCGTGCTGGCCGGCGCCCGAGTCGGTCGCCGTGGCGATGCCGACCTTGTAGACGTTGACGTCCTCGCCGAACGGGTGGGTCAGGGTGGCGCCCGGCAGCGCGAGCGGCATCGCGAGCGCCCGGCTGCGCTGGTCCGCCGTACGTCGTGCTGCCATGCACCGACTCTACGAACCCCCGGGGACCGGCGCCTCACCGAAATGATTGCCGAGGAAGTTCGGCTCTATTGGATGAAGGTCGCCTTCAGTGCGAGGCGTTCGGCCATTCTCGTCCCGCGGGGCCCGCCTTCATCGCAAACACGCGCCTACTCGGGGTCGGCGGGGTGGGGGGCGAAGGGGAGGAGGGCGGCGGCGCGTTCGGCGGGGGTGCGCTGGCGGGCGGCGACCTTGCGGGCGGCGGTCAGGGCCGCCATCCGTGCCTCGCAGTGGGCCTCGAGGACGTCGTACGCCGGCTTGCCCATGAGCTCGATCAATGTGCCGCGCTCGGTGACGAAGACCGGCTCGCGCGCCACGTGCGCCTCGGTCGAGCCGCTGCAGTACCAGTCGAGGTCGTGGCCACCCGCGCCCCAGCCGCGACGGTCGTACTCGAAGATCTGCACGACCAGGATCTGGGTGCCGTCCGTGCGCTCGACGTGCTGGAAGGTACGTCGCACAGGCAGCTGCCAGCAGACGTCGGGCTTGACCTCGAGCGGCTGCTTGCCGATCCGCAGCGCAAGGCTGTGCAGCGAGCACCCCTCCCCGCCCTCGAAGCCCTTGCGGTTGAGGAACACGCAGGCGCCGTCCACGACTCGCGTCTTGCGCTGCCCCTCCTCGTCCTTCTCGACGACACCCTTCTTGCGGCCCGTCTTCTCGTACTGCCACGTCTCGGGTGTGAGCATGTCGGCGTACTTCCGCATGCGCTTCTCGTCGTCCTTGTCCGAGAAGTGCGCGCCGAGGACGCAGCAGCCGTCGTCGGGCTTGCTCGCGTCGATGCCGTGGCAGCCTGAGCCGTAGATGCACGTCCACCGGCTCGTGAGCCAGGTGAGATCGCAGCGGTAGACGGTGGTGCCGTCCGAGTCCGCGGGGTCGGGGAACTCGATCCAGGCGCGCGGGAAGTCCAGCGGCACCTCGTCACCACGTCCGATGACGACGTCGACGGGACCGCCCTTGTTCTTGCCTCCACCAGCCACAGCGTCACCCTAGGCCGTGGTCGTGAACGCGACGTGTCAGGGACGCCGATCGACACGCGGTGGTGACCGGTGTCCCTGGACGCCACGGCCCCGACATCACGAACGACTCGAACGAGGGGTGAGCGACGGGCCTGCCGGGTGCGACGCCTAGGCTCGGGGTGTGCGCCTAGGAGTTCTCGATGTCGGCTCGAACACCGTCCACCTGCTGGTGGTGGACGCGCATCACGGCGCCGCGCCGCTCCCGGCCCACTCGCACAAGGTCGAGCTCCGGCTTGCCGAGCTGATCGACGCCGACGAGCGCATCACCGATGCCGGCGTCGACCGGCTGGTGAGCTTCGTGCGATCGGCGCAGGAGGTGGCCGAAGACCTCGGTGTCACCCAGATGCACGCCTTCGCCACGTCGGCCGTTCGCGAGGCGACCAACGGCGAAGCCGTCCTGCGCCTGGTCCTCGAGCGCACCGGCGTCGACCTGCAGGTGCTCTCCGGCGCCGACGAGGCGCGGCTCACCTTCCTCGCGGTACGCCGCTGGTTCGGCTGGTCGTCGGGGCGCCTCCTGGTGCTCGACATCGGCGGTGGGTCCCTCGAGCTCGCGATCGGCACCGACGAGACACCGGACGTCGCGGTGTCGCTGCCTCTGGGCGCCGGCCGCCTGACCCGGGCCTACCTCGGGCACGACCCCGCGAGGCCCGAGGAGATCAGGGCACTGCGCAAGCACGTCCGCGCGACGATCGCCGAGGTCACTGGGCAGCTCGCCCGCGCGGGCCAACCGCGTCACGTCGTCGCCACGAGCAAGACGTTCCGATCGCTTGCGCGGATCATGGGCTCGGCGCCCTCGAGCGAGGGCCCGTTCGTGCAGCGGTTCCTGTCCCGCGACGACCTGCACACCTGGGTTCCCAAGCTGTCGGCGATGACCGCGAAGGAGCGGACGTCGCTCCAGGGGGTCAGCCCCGGCCGTGCGCCGCAGCTGCTCGCAGGTGCCCTCGTGGCGGAGTCGGCGATGGATCTGCTCGGGCTCGACACTCTCGAGATCGGTCCGTGGGCCTTGCGTGAGGGCATCATCCTCGAGCTTCTCGACGGTCTCGGCCGGTGACGTCGTATGCGGCGCAGCGAGGTCTGCGCTCCGGGATGACCGAAGGGGAGAGCCGATGACGGCGTCGACGAGCGAGGTGGTCGACCCGGATCGGGGTCTCACGGCCGCCGAGGTCGCCGAGCGCGTTGCCACCGGGCACGTGAACGCGGTCAAGGACCGCAACGCGCGCAGCCTCGGCGACATCGTGCGCGCCAACACGTTCACGTACTTCAACGCGCTCATCGGGTTCTTCTGGATCCTGATGCTGGCGAGCGCCCCGCTCATCGATTCGCTGTTCGGCCTCGTCATCGTGGTCAACACCGCGATCGGCATCATCCAGGAGTACCGCGCCGCGCGAACCCTCGCGAAGCTCTCGCTCGTGGGCCAGCAGCAGCCCACCGTGCGTCGCGACGGTGTCGACGCCCAGATCCTCACCCACGACCTCGTGCTGGACGACGTCATCCTGCTGCGCACCGGCGACCAGATGCTCGTCGACTCCGTCGTGCTGGAGTCCAACGGTCTCGAGCTCGACGAGTCGCTGCTCACGGGCGAGGCCGACCCGGTGGAGAAGCGCGTCGACGACGAGGTGCTGTCCGGCTCGTTCGTCGTGGCGGGTTCCGGGCTTGTGCGGGCCACGCGTGTCGGCCACGACTCGTACGCATCGCAGATCGCCGACCAGGCGAGCAAGTTCTCCGTCACGCGCTCGGAGCTGCGGTCCTCGATCCAGCGTTTCATCAAGGTCGTGTCGTGGTTCCTCGTCCCGGTCGGGGTGCTCCTGTTCATCTCGCAGTACCGCGCGAACGACGGCGACATCCGCGACTCGATCGCCGGCACCGTGCCCGGCGTCATCACGATGGTGCCCGAGGGGCTGGTGCTGCTCACCAGCGTCGCGATGGCGGTGTCGGTGATCCGCCTGGCGCAGAAGAGGGCACTGGTCCAGGACATGCCGGCTGTGGAGGTGCTCGCGCGCGTCGACGTCGTGTGCGTCGACAAGACCGGCACGCTCACCGAGCCGGGCATGGGTGTCCAGCAGGTCGTCCTGATCGACGACTCGCTGCCCGTCGCCGACGCGCTCGGGGCGCTAGGGGCGAGCGAGCCCGAGCCCAACCAGACCCTCGTGGCCGTGGCCGCCCAGTATCCGGCCACCGAGGGGTGGACCGTCACCGCCGCGGTGCCCTTCTCGAGCGCCCGCAAGTGGTCGTCGGCCACCTTCGGAGACCACGGCGCGTGGGTGCTCGGCGCCCCCGAGATGCTTCTGCCCGACGGTGACTCCGTGCGCGGGCAGGCCGACGGTCTCGCCCAGGGTGGCGCCCGAGTGCTGGTGCTGGCCAAGGCGGTCGGCGAACCGAGTGCCGACACGGGCGCCGGCGAGCTCGCACCGGCCGCGCTCGTCGTCATCAACCAGACGCTGCGGTCGGACGCCGCAGAGACGGTTGCCTTCTTCCTCGAGCAGAACGTGAAGATGAAGGTGATCAGCGGCGACAACGCCGTCACGGTCGGGGCGATCGCCGCGCAGGCGGGCGTGCCCGGGGCGGACGACCCCATCGACGCGCGCGAGCTTCCCGACGACAAGGAGGCGCTCGCCCAGATCCTCGAGACCCACAGCGTCTTCGGCCGCGTGACGCCGGCGCAGAAGCGCGCGATGGTCGGCGCGCTGCAGAGCCGCGGCCACGTCGTGGCGATGACCGGCGACGGCGTCAACGACTGCCTCGCGCTCAAGGACGCCGACCTCGGGATCGCGATGGGTTCAGGCGCCGGGGCGACCCGCGCGGTCGCGCAGATCGTGCTGCTCGACGACCAGTTCTCGGTCATGCCGTCCGTCGTCGCGGAAGGGCGCCGCGTGCTCGGCAACGTCGAGCGCGTCGCCCAGCTGTTCCTCAGCAAGAGCTTCTACGCGATGGTGATCTCGCTCGCGACGATCGTGCTCACACTGCCGTTCCCGTTCCTCAACCGGCACCTCACCGTGGTCACGGCCCTCACTATCGGCGTACCGGCGTTCTTCCTCGCGCTGCTGCCCAACACCGAGCGGTTCCGGCCCGGCTTCTTCCGTCGTGTGCTGGTGTTCGCGATCCCGTGCGGCCTGGTGTGCGCGGTGTCGGCGTACGCCACCTACGGGTACGTCCTGCGCTACAACGACGGCGACGTCAGCACCGCACGCACGGCGGCTGTCACGACGCTGTTCATCGTCGCGTGGTGGATCCTCGTGCAGGTCGCCAAGCCGTGGGACGCCGTCCGCCTCGGCATCTGCGCCGCGATGCTCGTGGGATTCCTCGGTGTGCTCTACATCCCGTGGCTCTCGCGCGCGTTCCAGATGTCGTGGGCGGCCGATCACGACGGGCTCGCCGCCCTGGTCATCGGGGTCCTCGGCGCCACCGCTGTGAGCCTGCTGCACGCCTTCGTGATCCAGCGGCGGCAGCGTGTGGGTGGAGACCTGGCGCCAGCCGGGTGAGGATGGCTACGTGAGCCCCGTCGTCACCCTGTCGACCGCCTCGACTTTCCCCGAGTCGACCGCGGCCGCCTTCGAGATGGCGGCACGGCTCGGATACGACGGCCTCGAGGTCATGGTGCTCACCGATGCCGTGAGCCAGGACCCGAGCGCGCTCCTGCGTCTGCGCGACCACTACGGCATCGCGATCCGCTCCATCCACGCCCCGTGCCTGCTCGTGAGCCAGCGGGTCTGGGGCACCGAGCCGTGGCCCAAGCTGCAGCGAGCCCAGGCTGCGGCCGAGCTGCTCGGCGCGGAGACCGTCGTCGTGCACCCGCCGTTCCGCTGGCAGCGCGACTACGCGCGCGACTTCGTGGCGGGCATCGAGGCGATGCAGAGCGAGACCGACGTCCGCTTCGCCGTCGAGAACATGTACCCGTGGAAGGCGGCGAGCCGCGAGTTCATGGCCTACCTGCCTGACTGGGACGTCCGCAACGACGACTACCTGCACACCACCCTCGACCTCTCGCACACCTCGGTGTCGCAGAGCGATGCTGTGCAGATGGCCGACGACCTGGGCGAGCGACTCGTGCACCTCCACCTGGCCGACGGCTCCGGCTCCACCCGCGACGAGCACCTCGTGCCGGGCCGCGGCAACCAGCCGTGCGGCGAGGTGCTGCGCGGCCTCGCCGACCGCGGGTTCGAAGGGCAGGTCGTCGTCGAGATCAGCACGCGCAAGGCCACCACCCGTGAGCAGCGCGAGATCGACCTCGCCGAGTCGCTCGCCTTCGCGCGGCACCACCTGTCTGGCGTCGCCGACGACTTCGTCCCTGCCGTCCACGGGGAGGTGCTGCCGTGACCTCGCCGTACGACGACGTGTCCAAGGCGCTGCTCGATGCGGCGCGGGCGGCGTACGGCAAGCGCGGGTACGTCGAGACCACGATCAAGGGCGTCGCGGCTGCGGCCGGTGTGGCACCGGACGTCGCGATGCGCTACTACCGCAACAGGGAACAGCTGTTCGCCGCGGCGATGCGCCTCCCGTTCGACCCCGCGACGTCGATCGCGCAGCTGCTCGCACCCGGGATCGACGGGCTCGGTGAGCGTCTCGTGCGCGTCACGCTGCGGATGCTCGACGATCCCGAGACGCGGGAGCAGCTTGCCGAGATGGTGCGCACCGGTGCGGGGGCGTCCAAGGCCACGGCCTCGCTGCGTGAATACCTCGAGAGCGCCGTGGTCGACCGCGTGGTCACCGTCCTAGGCGTACCTGACGCGCGGATGCGGGTCTCGCTGGCGACGTCGTACCTCCTCGGCATCGCCACCATGCGGTACGTCCTCGCGATCGAGCCGATCGCGTCGGCGACCGAGGACGAGATCGTCGCCCTCGTCGCGCCCGCCGTCCAGGCCGCGCTGACGACCCCCACCCAGCCCACGAAGGCGCAGGGCGCCGGCCACTGACGTCGTCGGTGAATGGCGGCGAGCGCGCGGTTACGGCAGGGTTCGCGGGAGCACCGGTCACAGGGGCCGGGGGCGGAAGGAGTACGTCGTGGTCGACAAGCGCCAGCTGAGCATTCTCACCGAGGCCGAGCGTCTGCTCGTCCTCGAGACCGAGAAGTCCGAGCTCGCCCAGCTCGACGAGGACGGTCTGGCCGCGCTGCACGACCGCATCCGTCGCGCGCGAGGCAAGTACGTCGGCCAGTACCGCCGCGGCGGCGCCACGAAGGTCTCGGCCAAGGGTGGCCGCGGCAAGGCCAGCCAGCAGAACCAGCGGGCCCGCGACAAGGCCGAGGTGTTCGAGGACGCGTTGGCCCGAGTGAGCACCGCCCTTGCCGCTGCCGCCCGCCGGTCTGCCGCCGAGCTCAAGGCCGAACGCATCGCGGCCGCCCGGGGCGAGGGCACGCCTGCCGTGGCGAAGGCCCCCGCCCAGGGCCGCAAGGCCGCCTCCACCCCGGCGACCAAGCGCACGCGCACCGACTCCTCGGCCGTCGCGAAGAAGAACGCCTCGACTCTCGCCACCGGCGCGCGTCGCCAGGCCAAGCGCGACAGCCGCTGACCGATCGCGGGTGTCCTGACACCGGGTCGCGGGCCCGGCGCACATCACCTCGGCGTCGGACGCCCTGCTCCGAGTAGCCTCTCGAGCAGGGCGACCGACGTCGGTCGCCGGTGAGGAGTCGACGGTGCTGCGCAGCCTGCTGCTGACCGCGTCGCGCAGCGAGAAGCTCCAGCAGCTCGCGAGCGAGGCAGCCCCGGCGCGCGCCCTGGTCGACCGGTTCGTCGCGGGTGAGCGCACGGAGGATGCCGTCCGCGCCACCGCCGACCTCGTGGGCTCGGGTCGCCTCGTCACTCTCGACCGGCTCGGCGAGGACACCACCGACCGCGCGCAGGCCGAGACCACGCGTGACGCCTACCTCGTGCTCCTCGATGCGCTCGGCGTCGCCGGCCTGACCGGATCGGCCGAGGTGTCGGTGAAGCTCTCCGCCGTCGGCCAGGCACTGCCGGGTGACGGCGAGAAGATCGCGCTCGAGTTCGCACGCGCCATCTGCGTGAAGGCCGCCGAGGTCGGCACCACCGTCACGCTCGACATGGAGGACCACACCACCACCGACTCCACGCTGGGGATCCTGCGCGAGCTGCGTGCGGACTTCCCGTGGGTGGGCGGCGTCCTGCAGGCCTACCTTCGGCGTACCGAGTCCGACTGCCGCGACCTCGCGGGTGCCGGGTCCCGCATCCGCCTCTGCAAGGGCGCCTACCGCGAGCCGGACACGGTCGCCTACCAAGACCGCGCCGACGTCGACAAGGCCTACGTGCGCTGCGCCAAGGTGCTCGTGCAGGGCGACGGCTACCCGATGTTCGCCACGCACGACCCTCGCCTGGTCGACATCGTCGAAGCACTCGCCATCCGCAGCGACCGCGACCGCAGCACGTTCGAGTACCAGATGCTGTACGGCGTCCGGCCCGACGAGCAACTGCGGCTGGCCGCCGAGGGCAACCGCATGCGGGTCTACGTCCCGTACGGCGACGAGTGGTACGGCTACCTGGTGCGCAGGCTCGCAGAGCGACCTGCCAACCTGACCCTGCTCGCGCGCGCACTCACCTCGAAGGGCTGAGCATCATGGGACTCGTCGCCGTCATCGGCGCAGGCGTCATGGGGGAGACCCTCCTGTCCGGCCTGCTGCGCGCGGGCCGTGCGCCCGCCGACCTTGTCGTGGCCGAGCGTCGGCCGGAGCGCGCTGCCGAGCTTCGTGAGAAGTACGGCGTGGAGGTGGTCGGCAACGTCGAGGCGGCCGGGCGTGCCGACACGATCGTGCTCGTCGTCAAGCCGCAGGACATGGGAGCCGTCGTCGACGAGATCGCCGGCTCGGTGAAGCCGGGGGCACTGGTCGTCTCGCTCGCCGCGGGCATCACGACCGAGTTCCTCGAGCAGCGGTTGCCCGCGGGTACGCCGGTCGTGCGCGTCATGCCCAACACCCCCGCGCTGGTCGACGAGGGCATGGCCGCGATCTCCGCCGGCGCCCACTGCGACGACGAGCACCTCGCCCACGCCGAGTCGCTGCTGTCGGCGGTCGGCAAGGTCGTGCAGGTGGCCGAGAAGCACCAGGACGCCGTCACGGCCATCAGCGGCTCGGGGCCTGCGTACATCTTCTACGTCACCGAGGCGATGATCGAGGCCGGCGTGTTCCTCGGGTTGCCGCGGACGACGGCGACCGAGCTGGTCGTGCAGACGCTGTACGGCGCCGCCACGATGCTGCGCGAGACGGGCGACCACCCGAGCGTGCTGCGCGAGAACGTCACCTCGCCCGGCGGCACCACCGTCGCAGCGCTCCGCACGCTCGACGACCACAAGGTGCGCGCCGCGTTCATCTCCGCTCTCGAGGCGGCCCGCGACCGCAGCCACGAGCTCGCCTCGGGCCAGTGACCGCGTGACCGGGCCGGCGGCGGTCGTCTGGGACGACGACCTCGCGAGGTACGACTTCGGCGCCGGGCACCCGCTTGCGCCGGTGCGCGTGCAGCTCGCGATGCGGCTCGCGCGCGACCTCGGCCTGATCGACGGTGACGACGTCACCGTCATCCCGCCCGTCGAGCTCGACGACGACGCGCTGCTCACCGTGCACGACGCGGACTACCTGGCCGCGGTGAAGCGGTGCTCGGCCGATCCGAGCCGCGTCGAGATGCACCGAGGTCTCGGCACCGACGACGTCCCGACCTTCGCCGGCATGCACGAGGCGTCGCGCGCCGTCTGCGGCGCCACCCTCGCGGCCGTCCAGGCGGTGCACTCGGGATCCGCGCTCCACGCCGTCAACCTCGCGGGCGGCCTGCATCACGCGATGCCCGGCGCGGCGTCTGGCTTCTGCGTCTACAACGACATCGCCGTCGGCATCCAGTGGCTGCTCGACCAGGGTGTCGAGCGGGTGGCGTACGTCGATGTCGACGTCCACCACGGCGACGGCGTCCAGGCCGCCTTCTGGGACGACCCGCGCGTGCTCACGGTGTCGGTGCACGAGTCGGGCCGAGCCCTGTTCCCCGGCACCGGCTACCCGAGCGAGGTCGGCGGCCCGAACGCGCTCGGCTTCGCGGTCAATGTCGCGCTGCCGCCGCACACCGGCGACGAGGGCTGGCTGCGAGCATTCGACGGGGTCGTGCCTTCGCTGCTGCGCAGCTTCGAGCCGCAGTTCCTCGTGACGCAGAACGGTTGCGACTCGCACGCCGAGGACCCGCTCGCCCACCTCGAGCTCTCGATCGACGGCCAGAGGGCGAGCTACGAGGCACTGCACGCGCTGGCCCACGAAGTCTGCGACGGCCGCTGGGTCGCCCTCGGGGGCGGCGGCTATGCCTGGGTCGACGTCGTCCCGCGTGCCTGGTCGCACCTGATCGGCGAGGTCGTCGGACGCCCCGTGCCGCCCGAGACGCCGCTTCCGGCGTCCTGGCGCGACTTCGTCGAGGAGCGGCTCAAGGTGCCGACTCCGGCGCTCATGACCGACGGCTCGACCCCGCGGGTCCGATCGTGGGAGTCCGGCTACGACCCGGCGGACCCGATCGACGCAGCGGTCCTGCGCACCCGCGAGGCCGTCTTCCCCTGGCACGGCCTCAACGCCGACCCCTATCACGGCTTCTGAGACCGTGTAGCGACCGCGAGCACGCGCGCCGTGCGGCCGTCCGGGTGACCTTGTGTGCGGAGAGTGTCGTCCCACCTTCCCCACGAGTCCCGTCCGCCACTACTCTCTGCACAGAAGTGACAGCGTGTGTCGTCGCGGGTGCGGTGGGGAAGCCGGTCCCGCCACGCGCTGTCCGAAGGACGAACCATGGCAAGCACTGACCGACCTCTGTCCGAGGTCCGTTTCCTGACGGTGGCCGAGGTGGCCAACGTCATGCGCGTCTCGAAGATGACCGTCTACCGCCTCGTGCACAACGGTGACCTGCCGGCCGTGCGCGTCGGACGGTCCTTCCGCGTGCCGGAGCAGGCCGTGCACGACTACCTGCGCGACTCCTTCGTCGAGACCGCCTGAGCTCCGACCGGACTCCGCTCCCGCATGCCGCACGCGGGTCGGGACCTCCCCCAATGGCCCCGGCTCCGGCTTCGGGCCGGGACAGGTAGGGTGAGACACGGTCGCGCGCGGCACCCCGTGCGCCATCCCCTTTCGCGGAAGCCGGGATCGGCTACGCAGTCCGGAACAGTGAGGTCGCCCCATGGGCTCCGTGATCAAGAAGCGCCGCAAGCGCATGGCGAAGAAGAAGCACCGCAAGCTGCTGAAGAAGACTCGCGTTCAGCGTCGTAACAAGAAGTAGCGCGTACAGCTCTCGACGGGCGGGGACCTCCGGGTCCCCGCCCGTCGTGCTGCCCGGGCGAGGGACGCCGCCCCCTCCCGCGGCCCGGCGTCCGCCGCAGGCGACTGGCCCTGCGCACGACCACCCCGGTGAGGCAGGATGGGCGCATGGCTACCGGCGGGTAGCCCGGAGCCGCGAGGAGGCCAGATGTCACGCGTCGTGCTCGTCACGGGTGTCTCCCGGCACCTCGGCAGCCGGATGGCCAGGATCCTGTCCCACGATCCCGCCATCGACCGCGTCGTCGGCGTCGACGTCATCCCCCCGCGCTCGGACATCGGCGGTGCGGAGTTCGTCCGCGCCGACATCCGCAACCCGATCATCGGCAAGGTCATCGCCGCCGCCGGCGTCGACACCGTGGTGCACATGGGCGTCATCTCCACGCCGGTGCAGGCCGGCGGCCGCGTGTCGATGAAGGAGATCAACGTCATCGGCACCATGCAGCTGCTCGCCGCGTGCCAGAAGGCCGAGGGCGTCTCCCGGCTCGTCGTGAAGTCGACGTCGTCGATCTACGGCGCGGGCCCGAAGGACCCGGCGCAGTTCACCGAGGACACCGAGCCCAAGAGCCAGCCGCGCTCGGGCTGGGCGAAGGACTCGGTCGAGGTCGAGTCGTACGTGCGCGGCTTCGCCCGACGTCGTCCCGACGTCGCCGTCACCACGCTGCGTTTCGCCAACTTCATCGGGCCGAAGGTCGACACTCCGATGGCGGCGTACTTCGGGCTTCCCGTTGTTCCGACCGTGCTCGGCCACGACGCCCGCCTTCAGTTCGTGCACGAGGACGACGGTCTCGAGGCGATCCGCATCGCCGTCCTCGGCGACAAGCCGGGGATCTTCAACGTCGCGGGCGACGGCATCCTCATGCTGAGCCAGGCCCTGCGTCTCGCGGGCAAGACGGTCCTGCCTGTGCCCACGCCGCTCGTGGGCACGGTCGGCGGCTGGTTCCGTCGGGCCGGGCTCGCCGACTTCTCGCCCGAGCAGATCAAGTTTCTCACCTACGGCCGCGGCCTCGACACCACGCGGATGCGCGAGGTGCTCGGCTTCACGCCCATCTACTCCACCGAGGACGCCTTCGTGGAGTTCGTGCACGACCGCGGTCTCGACCACCAGCTGCCCAAGCATCAGGCCGAGGCGATCGAACGCGGTGTCGCGCACGCGCTCGGCACCTCCACGCTGTCCGAGGCGCGGCTCGCCGCGCGGCTCCGAGAGGAGGCACCCGATCGTGCCTGACGCCACGGTCATTCCCATCGGCGGCGACGACGGTGCCCGCAAGGCAGCGTCGCGCGCGGCCCGCCAGGCCGGTGCCACCGGTCCGAGGCCCAAGGTCAAACGGGCGGTCGCGCCGGTCGATCCTGAGCCGGCTGCCTCTCCGTCGTCCGACGACGCGCACGACGTCGACGGTGCGCCGTCCCGGCTCGACGAGGGCATCGCGGAGTGGCTCGACTTCCTGCGACGCCGCGTCACGGGCGAGTACGAGGTCGACGACTTCGGCTTCGACGCCGAGCTCAACGACCGCGTGTTCATGGCGCCGCTGCGGCCGCTGTACGAGAAGTGGTTCCGCGTCGAGACCCGAGGCATCGAGCACGTCCCGTCCGAGGGTGGCGCGCTCGTCGTGGCCAACCACTCCGGCACGATCGCGCTGGACTCCGTGATGACCCAGCTCGCGCTGCACGACCACCACCCCGCACACCGCAAGCTGCGCATGCTCGGCGCCAACCTCGTGTTCCAGACGCCGTTCATGGGCGAGATCGCGCGCAAGTCGGGTGCGACGCTGGCGTGCAACCCGGATGCTGAGCGGCTGCTGTCGACCGGCGAGATCGTCGGCGTCTGGCCCGAGGGCTTCAAGGGTGTCGGCAAGCCGTACTCGGAGCGCTACAAGCTGCAGCGGTTCGGCCGCGGCGGCTTCGTGGCCACGGCTCTGCGCACCCGTACGCCGATCGTCCCGTGCGCGATCGTCGGTGCCGAGGAGATCTACCCGATCCTCGGAGACGCCAAGACGTTGGCGCGCCTGTTCGGGCTGCCCTACTTCCCGCTCACCCCGACGTTCCCCTGGCTCGGCCCGCTCGGCCTCGTGCCACTGCCCAGCAAGTGGATCATCGAGTTCGGCGAGCCGATCATGACCGACCACTACCCCGACGGCGCGGCCGACGACCCCATGCTCGTCTTCAACATCACCGACCAGGTTCGCGAGTCGATCCAGCAGTCGCTCTACCGACTCCTGGTCCAGCGCCGCTCCGTCTTCCGCTAACCCCGCTGATTTCTCCCGCTAAGGACAGAAACCGCCCTTCAAGGGCGCGTTCTGTCCGCAACGTCTCCGGCCGACGGGTTCAGGGCGTCGGATGGCGCGGCTAGCGTCGGGGGATGACGCGGCCCCGGATCTCGGTCTTCATCGCGCACTCGGTCGACGGCTACATCGCGACCGACGACGACGACCTCGACTGGCTGATGGCGTACGACGGCGTCGGCGAGGACTACGGCTTCGAGGCGTTCCTCGCCGACATCGACCTCATCGCGATGGGGCGCGGCACGTACGACGTCATCAAGGACTTCCCCGAACTGCCCTACGGCAGCCGTCCCGTGCACGTCTTCACGACCCAGCAGCTCGGACCGCGCGACGGGTTCGAGTTCTTCGCACGCACCCCGCTCGAGGCGGTGGCCGCCTGGACCCACGCCGGCATCCGGCACGTCTACGTCGACGGCGGCCGCCTCATCAGCCAGTTCCTCGAGGCGGGGCTGGTCGACGACCTCACCCTGACGAGCGTGCCGCTGCTGCTCGGCTCGGGCCGGCCGCTCTTCCACCGGATCCCCACGCAGACCCCGTTGCGGCTCGTCGGCACCCAGGCCTTCCCGAGCGGCATGCTCAACCGCCGATACGAGCGCGCCTGAGCGGCCGCTACTTCTTCTTGGCTGCGGCGATCCCCAGGCCGACGCCCACGCCCAGGCCTGTGGCGGCCGCCAGTGCGGCCGGCACGTAGTAGCGCTGGTTCATGCGCGTACGGCGGTAGTCGTGGATCTCCCAGCCGACCGCGCGCGCGTGCTTGCGCAGCGCGCCGTCCGGGTTGACCGCGACCGCGCGACCGACCACCGACAGCATCGGTACGTCGTTCGCGGAGTCGGAGTACGCCGTGCAGCGCACGAGGTCGAGGCCCTCGCGCTCGGCGAGGGCGCGGACGGCGTCGGCCTTGGCCTTGCCGTGCAGCGCCGAGCCCACGAGGCGTCCGGTGTAGACGCCGTCCTCGATCTCGCTGACCGTGCCGAGGGCGCCGGTGAGGCCCAGGCGCGCGGCGATGATCGACGCGAGCTCGACCGGCGTCGCCGTGACGAGCCACACCCGCTGGCCGCGGTTGAGGTGGCCCTGCGCGAGGGCGAGGGTGCCGGGCCACAGCTTGCGCATCATGAGATCGTCGAAGATCTCCTCGCCGAGGGAGATGACCTCGTCGACCCGCTTGCCCTTGACGAACCCGAGCGCAGCCTCGGTGGCGTCGGCCATGTCCTCGAGGTCCTCGGACCCGTTGATGACGAACTTGGCCTGCTTCATCGCGAAGTCGCCGACGTCGCGCGTGCTGAAGAACTTGCGCTTGGCCAGGCCACGGGCCAGATGGAAGATGCTCGCCCCACGCATCACCGTGTTGTCGACGTCGAAGAACGCCGCTCCTGTGGGGTCTGGCTCGACCGTTGTAGTCGGCGACACGTCCGCGGCTGCGGCGGAGGCCTCTCCCGCCAGCTGGGAGGCGTGCAGCACGTCCGTCGGTGTGGTCCCGCTCATGTGGGGAGCCTACCGAGGTTCCTGTGCCACGATCGGGGGGTGACAGAGCCCGGGACCCCGACCAGCCTTGCAGACCTCCTGCGGGTGACGGCGGTCGCTCGCCCCGATGCCGTGGCCTTCATCGATGCCCCCACCGGCGTCCAGACCACCTGGGCCCAGCTCGACCTGGCCGTCGACCACCTTGCCGCAGGCTTCCTGCGCCACGGGCTGCGCGCTGGCGACCGCGTCGCCCTGCTGCTCGGCAACCGCATCGAGTTCGTGGCCTCGTACTTCGCCACGCTGCGGGCCGGACTCGTGTCGTTGCCCCTGAACACGGCCTACACCGAGCACGAGGTGGCCGACGTGCTCACCCGTTCGGGTGTGCTTCTTGTCGTCGCCGACGAGGCGTCGGAGGCCGTCGCCGTCGCGGCGGCTCCCCAGGGCTGCGACGTCGTGGTCGTGGGCGACTCGTCGTTCGAGGCCCTGTCGCGCCTGGGCAGCCGCGCCGACGCGGTGATGCCGGGCGGAGGCGACCCCGAGGACCTCGCCGTTCTGCTCTTCACGTCGGGCTCGTCCGGGCCGAGCAAGGGCGCGATGCTCAGCCACCGCGCGCTGCTCGCCAACATCGCGCAGCTGCAGGCAGTCGACCCCGCCCCCGTCGAGCCCGATGACGTCGTGATGCTCGTGCTGCCGCTCTTCCACGTCTACGCGCTCAACGCCGTCCTTGGTCTCGCCGTCGCGCAGGGCGCCCGCTGCGTCCTGGTCCCGCGCTTCTCGCCCGTGGCCGCGCTGGAGACGATCGACACGTACGACATCACCAACATCCCCGCAGCGCCTCCGGTCTTCGTCGCGTGGGCGTCGCTGCCCGACCTCGAGCAGCGGCTCGCGGGCGTGCGCACGCTGATCTCGGGCGCGGCACCGTTGGCGCCCGCCGTGTTCCAGGAGTTCGCCGTCCGCGCGGGGAATCCGGTCTGGGAGGGGTACGGCCTCACCGAGGCGTCGCCCGTCGTGTCCTCGACGATGGTCGGACGCCGTGCCAAGCCCGGATGCGTCGGCTCGCCGCTCCCCGGCGTCGAGGTGCGCCTCGTCGACGAGTCGGGTGAGACGGCCGACCCGGAGGACACCGGCGAGATCTGGGTGCGCGGGGCCAACCTGTTCTCGGGCTACTGGCCCGGGGGCTCCGACGGCCCGGACTCCGACGGCTGGTGGGCGACCGGAGACGTCGCGTACGCGGACGAGGACGGCGACCTCCACATCGTCGACCGCCGCCGCGACCTCGTCCTCGTGTCCGGCTTCAACGTCTACCCGTACGAGATCGAGGCGGTCATCGCCGCGCACCCCGCCGTGGCCGAGGTCGCGGTCATCGGCGTACCGCACGCGCAGACCGGCGAGACCGTGGCCGCCTACGTCGTGCCGATCGCGGGCTCCGGGCTCACGGCCGACGACGTGCGCGACCTGTGCGAGCAGCGGCTTGCGCGCTTCAAGTGCCCGACCACGATCGAGATCGTCGAGACCCTGCCGCACACGTCGACGGGCAAGATCGCGAAGGGGCGCCTGCGCGAGGAGAGCCCGTGAGCGAGGGATCGGTCCTCGCGCCGCGCGTCACGCTGATCGGCAAGCCCGACTGCCACCTGTGCGACGACGCCCGCGCCGTGATCGCGGCGGTGTGCGACGAGGCGGGCGAGGAGTTCGTCGAACGCTCGATCTACGACGACCCCGAGCTCGCGGACCAGTACTGGGAGCAGATCCCGGTCACGCTCGTGGACGGCGTCCAGCACGACTTCTGGCGCGTCGACGCCGACCGCCTTCGGACCGCCCTGGGCGTCCCCCGCCCGCTCTAGCGCCGAGCTGGGGCAAGCCTCAGGCGGGAGCGGTTCCGGGGTCGATCTGTCGGGCGAGGTACGCCGATTCGCCCACGACCTCGATCGCCGCGAGCTGGGCTTCGAACCAGTCTGCGTGACGCTCCTCGTCGCGGACCATCTCGTCGAAGATCGACGCCGTTCCGTGGTCTCCGAGGTCGCGCAGCTCGGCCGCAGCGGCGTTGAACTGCGCGACGGCCTTCTTCTCGCCCTCGAGGCCGAGCTGGAGCATCTCGACGGCTGTCTGCCCGATGGCCACCGGGCCGAGGCGCTGAAGGTTGGGGTGCGCGTCGAAGAAGAGGATGCGCTGGATGAGCTCGTCGGCGTCGCGCATCTCTCCGATCGACAGGTCGTAGAAGACCTTGCCGAGCACCGGCAGCCCCTGCGCATCGAGCATGCGCGCGTGCAGGAAGTAGGCGTTCGTCACGGAGAGCTCGAGAGTGAGGGCGTCGTTGAGGAGATCGACGACTCGAGTGCTAACCGGCTGCATGCAGGACCTCCGATGACGACGACGGATCGCGGTTCTCACTGTGGAGCACCGCAGCCTGCGCGCGCTCCCGGATCGCCGGGATGCATCCGCCGCAGTCGCGGCCGGCGCCCGTGCGCACGAGCACCTCGCGCAGGGAGCAGGCGCCCTGGGCCACGGCGGAGTCGATGGCTCGGTGGTCCACGACGGCGCAATGACAGACGATCACGGGAGTAAGGCTACCCTTAGTTTCACCCAGCGCGCTGTGGGGGTACCCCTCCGAGCACCTACCCACGGGTACGTCGGTTGGCCGCTACCGTTGCCTACCTACGGTTGCGTAACCGGAACCACGCCGCCGGCCCCGCGTGAGGAGACACCATGACCGCCCTCGAGGACTTCGCCCCGAGCGCCGACCTCGTCCGCGCCCTCGACCCCGTCGTCGCCGGCGAGATCGAGCGGCACATGACGATGGCCAAGGAGTGGATGCCGCACGAGTACATCCCCTGGGCCGAGGGCACGAACTACGACGGCCTCTACGGCGGCGACGCGTGGGACCCGAGCCAGTCACCCGTGAACGGCGTCTCGCGGACCGCTCTCGTCGTGAATCTCCTGACCGAGGACAACCTGCCGAGCTACCACCGTGCGCTCACCGACACCGTCGGCCGCGACAGCGCGTGGGGCGAGTGGGTCCACCGCTGGACCGCCGAGGAGGGCCGCCACGCGATCGCGATGCGCGACTTCCTCCTGGTCACGCGCTCGGTCGACCCGGTCGCGCTCGAACGTGAGCGCATGGATCACATGAGCCGAGGCTTCTCCGGGTACGCCGAGGGCCACGTGCTCACCACGATGGCGTACGTCTCGTTCCAGGAGCTGGCCACCCGCATCTCGCACCGCAACACCGGCAAGCACACCGAGGACCCGGGCCTCGACCGTCTGCTGCAGCGCATCGCGGCCGACGAGAACCTGCACATGCTGTTCTACCGCAACGTCATGAGCGCAGCGTTCGACCTCAGCCCGGACGCCTCGATGATGGCCGTGCTCGACATGGTCGAGAACTTCCAGATGCCCGGCAACGAGGTCGAGGGCTTCACCCGCCGCTCGGTCGCGATCGCGCTCGCCGGCATCTACGACCTGCGCATCCACCACGACGAGGTGCTCTCGCCCGTGCTGCGTGCGTGGAACGTCTTCGACCGCGACGACTTCGGCCCCGACGGCGAGAAGGCCCGCGACCAGCTCGCCCAGTTCATGGCCGGCCTCGACGCTCAGGCCACGCTGTTCGAGGAGAAGCGCGCCGAGAAGGCCGCCAGGCTCGCCGCCCGCATCTGATCCTCGACCAAGATCAACATCTTGCACGCGGGGGTCTGAACGTGTGACGGGGGTCACGCGGATTCTGGTCCATATCCTGGAACCCGGGCAGGCCGCGACTTTGTGCGTTCGTTCACGAGTACCTACTCTGACAACGCCTACCCGCTGAGACGACCGGTCCTGTGCCGGCCCGGCGGGGAGGTCACCGAACTCCCGGGGTGAAGCCGTGCCGCTCCCACGCGCGACCGACGCGTCGCGCCGTGGTATCCCCGATGCGACGGTCGCCCGGCTCCCGATCTACCACCGTGTGCTCGCGCACCTCGTCGAGCGTGGCGTGCCCACCGTGTCGAGCGAGGAGCTCGCCGCTGCAAGCGGCGTCACGAGCGCCAAGCTGCGCAAGGACCTCAGCCACCTCGGCTCCTACGGCACGCGCGGCGTCGGCTACGACACCGAGTACCTCGTCTACCAGATCGCCCGAGAGCTCGGCCTCACTCAGGACTGGCCCGTGGTGATCGTCGGCGTCGGCAACCTCGGCCACGCGCTCGCCAACTACGGCGGCTTCGCCTCGCGCGGCTTCCGCGTGGTGGGTCTCGTCGACGCGGACCCGCAGCGCGTCGGCGAGAGCATCCCCGCCGGCCCCGGCGGCTCACCCGTCGAGGTGAGGCCGCTGAAGGACCTCGAGAGCGTCGTGACCGAGGGCGAGGCGTGTATCGGCGTCATCGCCACGCCCGCGCCCGCCGCGCAGTCCGTGTGCGACCGCCTCGTCGCGGCCGGCGTCACGAGCATCCTCAACTTCGCGCCCGTCGTCCTCACGACTCCCGACCACATCGGCGTGCGCAAGGTCGACCTCGCCACCGAGCTGCAGATCCTGGCCTTCCACGAGCAGCGCCGCGTCACCCGGCCGGAGCTGGGCGCATGACCCTCCTCGTCGTCGGTGTCAGCCACCGCACTGCACCCGTGTCCCTGCTCGACCGCGTCGCGCTCGTCGACGGTGCGGCGGAGAAGCTGCAGGTCGACCTCCTTGCCTCGACCCACGTGGCCGAGTCGCTCGTGCTCTCCACGTGCAACCGCGTGGAGATCTACGCCGAGGTCACCAAGTTCCACGGCGGCGTCCTCGACGTCACCGAAACCCTCGCCAAGGCGACGGGCATCGGCCGTGACGAGCTCACGCCGCACTTGTACGTGCGCTACGAGGACCGCGCCGTCCAGCACATCTTCGAGGTCGCCGCCGGGCTCGACTCCATGGTCGTCGGCGAGCAGCAGATCCTCGGCCAGGTGCGCACGGCACTGCGCACGGGTCAGGACCTCGCCACCGTCGGGCGCAACCTCAACGACCTCGCCCAGGCCGCCCTGCGCGTCGGCAAGCGCGTGCACCACGACACCGGCATCGACCGTGCTGGCGCGTCCGTGGTCAGCGTCGCTCTGCACCTCGCTGCCGACTCCCTCGGCGGCTCGCTCGATGGACGCCGTGCCCTCGTCGTCGGTGCCGGAGCGATGAGCGGGCTCGCCGCGGCAACGCTTGCGCGGCACGGCATCAGCGAGATCGTCGTGGCCAACCGCACGTTCGAGCGGGGGGAGCACCTCGCCGAGCAGGTTGGCGGCCGCGTCGTCCGCTTCGACGACATCGCCGGCGTCCTCGCGAGCGTCGACGTCGTGGTGAGCTGCACCGGTTCGACAGGGCTGGTTCTCACCACCGAGGCGCTCGCGGCCGCGCGCATCGGCGTCACCGCGCCGCTCGCCGTCGTCGACCTCGCGCTCCCGCACGACACAGAGGAGTCGATCGCGACTCTCCCCGGCGTCACCCGCATCGACCTCGCCTCCCTGGCGGATCTCCCCGAGGCGCACGCGCCCGAGCGCGATGTCGAGCTCGCCCGCGCGATCGTCGTCGACGAGGTGCGCGCGCACCTCGCGACCATCGCTGCGCAGCGGGTCGAGCCCATCGTCGTCGGCCTGCGCAGCCATGCCGACCAGGTCGTCGAGGCCGAGCTCGACCGGTTGCGCCTTCGTGCGCCCGGTCTGTCGGACGCCGACCTCGACGAGGTGTCGCGCACGCTGAGACGCACGGTGTCGACTCTGCTGCACCGCCCGACCGTGCGGATGAAGGAGCTCGCCGCCGACCCCGACGGCGCCCGCTACGCCACCACGCTGCACCGCCTGTTCGACCTCGACCCCGAGGCGATCGCCGCGGTCACCACGTCTGATGCGGCCGAGCTGTCGTTCGCGACCGACGAAGGCGCGGGCATCGACGACCTGCCCGGAGGCACGTCGTGACCGCCGTCCGCGTCGCCACCCGCGCGAGCCAGCTCGCCCGCACCCAGTCGGGCCTCGTCGCCGACGCCCTGCGCGGTCGCCTCGATCGCGAGGTGGTCCTCGTCGAGGTCAGCACGCAGGGCGACCTCGACCAGTCGACCCCGCTCGCCTCGTTCGGCGGTGTCGGCGTCTTCGTGAGCGCCGTCCGCGACGCCGTGCTCCGCGGTGATGCCGACGTCGCCGTCCACTCGCTCAAGGACCTCCCGACCGCACCCGCGGAAGGCCTTCGCATCGCTGCGATCCCAGCCCGCGAGGATGCTCGTGACGTCCTCGTCGCGCGCGACGGCGGCACCATTGCCACGCTGCCAGCCGGCGCTACGGTCGGAACGGGCTCACCCCGCCGTGCCGCTCAGCTGCTGGCTCTGCGCCCCGATCTCGACGTCGTGCCCGTGCGCGGCAACGTCGACACCCGGGTTCGCAAGGTCGTCGACGGCGAGCTCGACGCCGTCGTCCTCGCCCGTGCAGGTCTCGCCCGGCTCGGCCGCCTCGACGCGGTCACCGAGGTCATCGAGACCGATCACATGCTGCCCGCACCCGGACAGGGTGCGCTGGCTGTCGAGTGCCGCGCCGTCGAAGGCGACGTCGCACTGCTCGACGCGCTCCGCGATCTCGACGACGACGCAACCCGCGTCGCCGTCACCGCGGAGCGATCCCTCCTGGCCGCCCTCGAGGCCGGTTGCTCGGCGCCTGTCGGCGCCCACGCCACCGTCTCGACGGACACCGGTGAGGCGGTCGTGCACCTGACCGGAGCCGTCGTCAGCGACGACGGTCGGATCCAGGTGCGGAAGTCGGTCACCGGTCCTGCCGGCGACGCGGAGCAGGTGGGCCGAGCACTGGCCGCCGACCTCCTCGCCGCCGGTGCGCCCGGTCTCGGGAACGGAACACACCCATGAGCGTCACCCAGAACCGCACCAAGAAGAAGGCCTTCGGGTCCATCGCCCTCGTGGCGGTCGGCCCCGGCGACCCCGACCTGCTGACGCTGCGCGCCGTGGCGCTGCTGCGCGAGGCCGACGTCGTGCTCGCCGACGCCGACGTCGTCGACCTCGCCCGCACGCTCGCCGGCGTCGACGCCGAGGTCAGTGCCGCGCTCGACGAGGACGGCCTGCCGCTCTCGCACGCCGCACGGGCCAAGGTCGTCGCCGACGCGGCGAAGTCCGGCCAGGCCGTCGTGCGCCTCTTCTCCGGCGACCCGCTGCTCGACGGCGCGCTCCTCACCGAGGCCGGTGCGCTCGCCAAGGCCAAGGTGTCGTTCGACATCGCGCCCGGCGTCTCGACGCTCACCGGGATCCCGGCGTACGCCGGTGTCGGGCTCCTCGGCGGCAAGCAGCGCGAGGTGCACGTGGTCGACGCCGACGACCCGGCCGTCGACTGGGCCGCGCACGCCGACCCGCGCATCACGGTCGTCGTCCTCAACGGCGCCGACCGTGCGTCGGAGGTCGCTCGCGCTCTCGTCCAGGGCGGCCGCGCCGAGTCGACTCCGGTCGCGGTCACGCGCGGCGGCACCACGGTCGAGCAGCGCACGATCACCTCGACCCTCGCCGACCTGCCCGGAGCGGTGAAGGCCGCAAAGCAGGCCGGCCCTGGCCTCGTCGTCGTCGGCGACACGGTCGCGCAGCGTGACAAGCTCTCGTGGTTCGAGACCAAGCCCCTGTTCGGCTGGCGCGTGCTCGTGCCTCGCACGCGCGAGCAGGCCGGTGCCCTCAGCCAGCAGCTCACGCGCTTCGGCGCCGTCGGCGTCGAGGTGCCGACCATCTCGGTCGAGCCGCCGCGCACGCCCCAGCAGATGGAGCGCGCGATCACGGGGCTCGTCTCCGGCCGCTTCCAGTGGGTCGTGTTCACCAGCGCGAACGCCGTGAAGGACGTGCGCGAGAAGTTCGACGAGTACGGCCTCGACGCACGCGCGTTCGCGGGTCTCAAGGTCGCCGCAGTCGGCGACCAGACTGCGGCCTCGCTGGTGTCGTTCGGCGTCCGCCCTGACCTCGTCCCGAGCGGCGAGCAGAGCAGCGTCGGCCTCCTCGAGGACTTCCCGGAGTTCGACCCGATCTTCGACCCGATCAACCGCGTCTTCCTGCCGCGCGCCGACATCGCCACCGACACCCTCGTCGCCGGCCTGCTCGAGCTCGGATGGGAGATCGAGGACGTCACGGCGTACCGGACCGTCCGTGCCGCACCGCCGGCCGCCGAGACCCGCGAGGCCATCAAGACCGGTGGCTTCGACGCCGTGCTCTTCACCTCCTCGAGCACCGTGCGCAACCTCGTCGGCATCGCCGGAAAGCCGCACGCCTCGACAGTGGTCGCGTGCATCGGTCCGGCCACCGCGAAGACGGCCGAGGAGCACGGTCTTCGGGTCGACGTCCTGGCCGAGACCCCGTCGGTCGTCGCGCTCGCTGATGCTCTTGCCGCGCACGGCGATGCGCTCCGGCTCGCGGCGCTCGAGCAGGGCGAGCAGGTCTGGCGTCCGAGCAAGCGCCGCGGCGCTGCCCGTCGCAAGGCGACCTGACGGTGGCCTTCCCGGTCGAGCGCCCCCGTCGGCTGCGGCGTACCCCTGCCCTGCGCAGGCTCGTCGCGGAGACCCGGCTGCATCCGGCCGGCCTCGTGCTGCCGCTGTTCGTGCACGAGGGGCTCGACGCGCCGTCGCCGATCTCGTCGCTTCCCGGCGTCGTGCAGCACAGCCGTGAGTCGCTGCGCGCTGCTGCCGCGGAGGCGGCGTACCTCGGTCTTGGTGGCGTGATGCTGTTCGCCGTCCCGTCCGTGCGGGACGCCGTCGGCAGTGCGGCGAGCGACCCCGAGGGCATCCTCAACCTCGCCGTCGCCGACGTGCGTCGCGAGGTGGGCGACTCCCTCGTCGTCATGGCAGACCTGTGCCTGGACGAGTTCACCGACCACGGCCACTGCGGCGTGCTCGGCTCCGACGGCGACGTCGACAACGACGCCACGCTCGTCCGGTACGCCGAGATGGCCATGGCTCTGGCCGATGCCGGGGCCGACGTCGTCGCCACCAGCGGGATGATGGACGGCCAGGTGGGTGTCGTGCGCGCTGCGCTCGACGAGGTGTCGGCGCAGCACGTGCTCGTGCTCGCGTACGCCGCCAAGTACGCCTCGGCGCTGTACGGCCCCTTCCGCGAGGCGGTAGACAGCCAGCTCACGGGCGACCGCCGCAGCTACCAGCAGGACCCCGCCAACCTCCGCGAGTCCCTGCGCGAGCTGCGCCTCGACATCGAGGAGGGCGCGGACATGGTGATGGTGAAGCCCGCGAGCCTCTACCTCGACGTGCTGCGCGAGGTCGCCGACCGCGTCGACGTGCCGGTCACGGCGTACCAGGTGAGCGGCGAGTACGCGATGGTCGAGGCGGCTGCCGAGCGCGGCTGGATCGACCGCGACCGCGCGATCGCCGAGTCGATCACCTCGATCCACCGTGCCGGTGCCGACATCGTGCTCACCTACTGGGCTGCCGAAGTAGCCCGGTGGATCGCCGAGGGTCGCGTATGACGACGCCCTACGCCGACGCCGCACCTGCCTCGCAGGCACTGTTCGCCCGCGGCCGCGAGGTGACGCCCGGTGGCGTGAACTCCCCGGTGCGGGCGTTCCGCGCCGTCGGCGGCACGCCGCGCTTCATGGCGAGCGGCCATGGCCCCTTCATCACCGACGTCGACGGTCGCGACTACCTCGACCTCGTCTGCTCGTGGGGCCCGATGGTGCTCGGCCACGCGCACCCCTCCGTCGTCGCGGCCGTGCAGAACGCCGCCACCCGCGGCTTCTCCTTCGGCACCCCCGGCGAGGGCGAGGTGCTGCTCGCCGAGGAGATCGTGAGCCGCGTGGACGCCGTCGAGCAGGTACGCCTGGTCAGCAGCGGCACCGAGGCGACCATGTCGGCGATCAGGCTCGCTCGCGGCTTCACCGGCCGATCCAAGGTCGTGAAGTTCGCCGGCTGCTACCACGGCCACGTCGACTCGCTGCTGGCGGCAGCGGGCTCGGGCATCGCGACGTTCGCGCTGCCCGACAGCCCCGGAGTCACCGGTGCCCAGGCGCACGAGACGATCGTGCTGCCCTACAACGACATCGCTGCCGTCGAGGCCGCGTTCACCGCGCACGGCGACGATATCGCCGCCGTCATCACCGAGGCCGCAGCCGCCAACATGGGCGTCGTCGCACCGCACCCCGGATTCAACGCCGCGCTCGCGCGCATCGCGCAGGCGCACGGCGCGCTGTTCGTCGTCGACGAGGTGATGACGGGGTTCCGCGTCGCGCGTGGCGGCTGGCTTGAGCTCGAAGCCCGCGACGACCCGTCGTGGAGGCCTGACCTGGTGACCTTCGGCAAGGTCATGGGCGGCGGTCTCCCCGCAGCAGCCTTCGGTGGCCGTGCCGATGTGATGGCCTACCTCGCGCCGGCTGGCCCCGTCTACCAGGCGGGCACGCTGGCCGGTAACCCGGTCGCGGCGGCCTGCGGTCTCGCCACCCTCACCCAGTGCACGCCCGAGGTCTACACCCACCTCGACGCCACTGCCGCCAGGGTCGGCTCACTCGTGTCCGAGGCGCTCGCTGCCGAAGGCGTCGCACACTCCCTCGCCACAGCGGGCAACCTCTTCTCGATCTTCTTCACGGCCGCGCTGCCGAACGACTACGACGAGGCGCGCACCCAGGAGTCGTGGCGCTACGCCGCGTTCTTCCACGCCATGCTCGACCGCGGGGTCTACCTGCCGCCGAGCGCGTTCGAGGCCTGGTTCGTCTCGGCCTCCCACGACGACACCGCGCTGGACCGGCTTGTCGCCGCCCTGCCGTACGCCGCGCGCGCCGCAGCCGCGGCTCACCCCGACGTCGCGAAGGAGTTCGTGTGAGCACCCGTACGGTCGTCCATCTGCTTCGCCACGGCGAGGTGCACAACCCGAGCGGCGTCCTCTACGGCCGCCTGCCCGGCTTCAAGCTCTCCGCCCTGGGCGAGCAGATGGCCGAGCGCGCCGCTGGGGCCCTCGCCGACCGCGATGTCACGCACATCATCTCCTCGCCGCTCGAGCGGGCCCAGCAGACCGCCGCACCGGTGGCTGCCCGGCACGACCTGCGCGTGAGCATCGACGACCGCATCATCGAGGCCGACAACGTCTTCGAGGGTCAGCGCGTCGGCGTCGGCGACGGAGTCCTCAAGAACCCCAAGGCCTGGCGGTACCTCTACAACCCGTTCACGCCGAGCTGGGGCGAGCCGTACGTCGAGCTCGCCGGGCGCATGCGCGCGGCCGTGGCTGCGGCGCGCGAGGCGGCCCGTGGGCACGAGGCCGTCCTCGTCAGCCACCAGCTGCCCGTGTGGATCGCCCGCCTCGACGCCGAGCAGCGGCGGTTCGTGCACGACCCGCGCAAGCGTCAGTGCTCGCTCGCCAGCATCACCTCGCTGTCGTTCGACGACGACAAGCTCGTCGCGATCACCTACACCGAGCCGTCGGCCGACCTCGTCCGGCAGGCCGGGAAGTCTGCGTCCCAGGCCAAGGGAGCCTGATCGTCGCTGTGATGTAGTCGCTCCGCACGACGGAAACCCTCGACCCGTGCGGCACGTCCACACTGCACGGCCCCAGCCCGCTCGTCCGACGTACCCGACCCGCCGGCCCGACCAAGGAGTGCCCGCTGTGACCGCCAGCACGGCAAGGCGTCGAACCCGTCGCGCTGCGGGCGTCCTTGCCCTCGCGACGGCCGCCGCCCTGCTCGCCGGCTGCTCGGCGACGTCCGGCTCGGTCGACGGCTCGACCCGCTACGTCGCGGGCGACGGCTCCACCGTGCTGCTGGCGCCCGCCGAGCGTGAGGCCGCGCCGGTGCTCGTGGGCACGACCCTGGACGGCGCCGCGCTCGACGTCGCGTCGTACCGCGGCAAGGTCGTCGTGGTGAACCTGTGGGCGTCGTGGTGCTCGCCGTGCCGTGCCGAGGCGGGTGTGCTCGAGAGCACCTCCGTCGACACCAAGGCCAAGGGTGTGGAGTTCGTCGGCATCGTGTCCGGCGGCAAGGACTCGATCGACAACGCACGCGCCTTCGCCCGCAAGTTCGAGATGTCGTACCCCTCGATGTTCGACGCCGACAACTCCCTCGTGCTCGCCTTCCGCGGCCAGCTGCCGCCGTCCGCGATCCCCACGACGCTGGTGCTCGACCGGCAGGGCCGGGTGGCCGCACGGGCGCTGGGCGCCGTCGATCGTTCGCGCCTCCTCGGCATGATCGAGCCCGTCCTGGCGGAGACGTCGTGAGCGTCGTCGACACCGTCGTGACAGGCTCGCTCCTGGTCGCCGCGCCGTTGGCCTTCGCGGCGGGAGTCGTGTCGTTCCTGTCGCCGTGCGTCCTGCCTCTGGTGCCCGGCTACCTGTCGTACGTGACCGGACTCTCCGGCGCCGAGCTCGCCCGCGAGCCCGCCCCAGCGATGGCGACGACTCCGGCGGGTGCGCGGGTCACCGACGCGAGCCCCGCTTCTTCGGCCGGCTCGGCAGTCGATGACGTCGATCAGCCGGCTCTTCGGGCCACGCGAACTCGCGTGCTGCTCGGGTCGATCCTGTTCGTGCTCGGGTTCACCGTCGTGTTCGTCGCGTACGGCGCGGCCTTCGGAGCCTTGGGAGAGGCGCTGTTCCGCTACCAGGAGCAGATCACGCGGGTTCTCGGCGTCGTGGTGATCGGGCTGGGCCTGTCGTTCCTCGGGCTGGTCCCTGGCCTGCAGCGCGAGTGGCGCATGCACCGTCTGCCGCAGGTCGGCCTCTGGGGTGCTCCGCTCCTCGGTGTGCTGTTCGGCCTCGGCTGGACCCCGTGCATCGGTCCGACCCTGGGTGCGGTGCAGACCCTGGCCTTCACCGAAGCCAGCGCCGCGCGCGGAGCGCTGCTGTCGGTGTTCTACTGCCTGGGCCTCGGGCTTCCGTTCGTGCTCGTCGGCCTGCTCTACCGCCGCGCGCTCGGTGCCATCGGCTGGGTGCGTCGCCACAGCGTCGTGGTGATGCGCATCGGCGGCGCGATGCTCGTGGCGATCGGGCTGCTGCTCGTCACCGGTACGTGGGACGACCTCACCATCGGCCTGCGCTCGTGGGCCGGCGACTTCGGAGTGTGGCTGTGAGCGACCAGGTCGACGACGCCGTGCGCGACGCCGACGACACCCGCACCGGGCTGTCGACCGCGCCGACCGCCGTGGACGCCGCGGCTCCCGTCGGGATCGGTCTGCTCGGGTGGATGCGCTGGGCCTGGCGCACGCTCACGAGCATGCGTACCGCGCTCGTGCTGCTGTTCCTGCTCGCGGTCGCCTCCGTCCCCGGCTCGGTCTTCCCGCAGCGCAGCACCGATCCGGTCAAGGTCACGCAGTACCTCGCGGACGACCCCAAGGGCCCGATCCTGGATCGGCTCGGCTTCTTCGACGTCTTCGCCTCGCCGTGGTTCGCCGCCATCTACCTCCTGCTGTTCATCTCGCTCGCCGGCTGTGTGCTGCCTCGTTCGTTGCAGCACTGGAAGGCGATGCGGGCCCGTCCACCGGCCGCGCCGCGCAACCTCGCACGACTGCCCGAGCACCGCGGGGTCGAGTCCGGCTCCGACTCCGCTGCTGTCCTGGCGAAGGCGGCCGAGCACCTGCGCGGCAAGCGGTGGCGGGTCGACGTCACCGACACCTCGGTGGCCGCGGAGAAGGGCTACAGCCGCGAGACGGGCAACCTGGTCTTCCACCTTGCCCTGCTGGTGCTGCTGCTCGGCATCGCCGTGGGTTCGCTCGGTGGCTTTCGTGGCAACGTCGTCGTCCGTGAGGGCACGTCGTTCGCCAACACGCTGTCGCAGTTCGACTCGTTCGCGCCGGGGCGCGGGTTCGACCCGTCATCTCTGGCGCCGTTCACCTTCAGGCTCGACACCTTCGACGCGCAGTTCCAGCGGGGCGGCGGGCAGAGCGGCGCTCCCCGCGAGTTCGTCGCCAGCGTCACGCTCGTGAAGGAGCCTGGCGCTGAACCCGAGAAGGTCGACATCCAGGTCAACGAGCCGCTGGTGGTCGGCGGCGAGAAGATCTTCCTGGTGGGCCACGGCTACGCGCCCACCATCACCGTGAAGGACAAGGCTGGCCAGATCGTCTTTCGCGACTCCGTCGTCTGCCTGCCGCAGGACGGCAACTTCACCTCGACCTGCGTCGTGAAGGTGCCCGACGCCACCCCGCAGCTCGGGATCACGGGCTTCTTCCTGCCGACCGCTGCCGTCGACAACATCCGCGGCCCGCACTCCACCTTCCCCGCCGCCGACGACCCGGGCGTGTACCTCTCGGCGTGGGAGGGAGACCTGGGCCTCGGGAGCGGACGACCCCAGTCGGTGTTCAAGCTCGAGACCGCGAACATGACCCGGCTCGGGATCGAGGCGCTGCGACCCGGGGAGTCCTGGACCCTGACCAACGGCGACACCGTCAGCTTCGACGGCTACGTCAAGTTCGCCTCCTTCGCTGTCGCGCGCGACCCCGGCAAGGAGATCGCACTGGTCGCCTCGATCGCCGCCATGACCGGTCTCGCCCTGTCGCTGCTCGTGCGCCGCCGCCGGTTGTGGGTGCGGGTGGCGTCCGGTGCAGGAGGCGTTACCGTGGTCGACGTCGCCGGCCTGACCAGGTCCGAGCACGCCAGCGTCGCCGACGAGGTCGACGAGCTGGCCTCGGCCCTCGGCTCACCGGCGTCAGCCCGATCCCGTGCAGAAGGAGACCCCGAGTGACCGTCAACGTGGCGTTCGCCGAGCTGAGCCGCGACCTCGTGTACGCGTCGATGGCGGTCTACACCATCTCGATGTTCTCCTTCGCCGTCTCGTTCGCCGCGACGAAGGGTCGCGACCTCGCACCGGCTTCCGCCGACGCCGGCGCCGACAAGGTCGGTGAGGGCTCGGTGGCTGTCGCCACCAAGACCACGGTGACGGTCGGCGGCCCGGACGACGGCGGCCTCCCGCCCGGACGCCGCTCGGCCAACATCGCGATGTCGATCATGTGGCTGGGCACGCTCCTGCTCGCCCTGGGGCTCGTCTTCCGCGGCCTCTCGGTCATGCGTGCCCCCTGGGGCAACATGTACGAGTTCTCGCTCGCGTCGGCGCTCGCGATCGCCGTCACCTACCTGGCGATCTCGCTCAAGCGCGACGTCCGCTGGCTCGGGCTCTTCGTCCTCCCCACCGTGCTGCTGATCCTGGGTCTCGCCGTCACGGTGCTGTACGTCGACGCCGCCCAGCTCGTGCCCGCGCTGCGCAACTACTGGCTCGTGATCCACGTGTCGGCCGCGACGGTCTGCGCCGGGGCCTTCAGCCTGGGTGCTGCGCTCTCGGCACTGTTCCTCGTCGCCGACTCCGGCGAGCGCCGGGCCGCCGAGGGTCGCACGTACTGGCTCTCCGGGCTCGCGGAGCGGCTCCCCGAGTCGCAGAAGCTCGACGCCATGGCCTACCGCATCCACGCATTCATGTTCCCGCTGTGGACCTTCACGATCGTGGCCGGCGCCATCTGGGCCGAGAACGCCTGGGGTCGCTACTGGGGCTGGGACCCGAAGGAGACCTGGGCGTTCATCACCTGGGTCGGGTACGCCGCCTACCTTCACGCCCGTGCGACCGCGGGGTGGAAGGGTCGCAAGGCCGCGTACATCGCCTTCGCCGCGTTCGGGTGCTTCGTCTTCAACTACTTCGGCGTGAACATCCTCATGAGCGGCCTGCACTCCTACGGGGGCCTGCGATAGCGACCGTGATCGGCACCAGGCTCTGCCCGCGGGCGGGCCGGGCGGCAGCGACGTACCCTCCCCTCATGGAGGTGTGCTGACGTGGGCAGGTTCCTGCTGTTCGGCGTCGCTTTCGTGGTCGTGCTGTACGCGCTCATCGACGTCGTGCTCAGCCGCAGCGGCGACGTCCGCTCGCTGCCCAAGACCCTGTGGGCCGTGGTCGTCCTGGTCGTGCCGGTGCTCGGCGCACTGGCGTGGTTCGTGTGGGGGCGCCCGCGGTCGCTCGGCGACGGCTCGCTCGCCCCGGGCAGTGGTCGCGGCCCGCTGGCCCCGGACGACGACCCCGCCTTCCTGCGTCAGATCGACGACCTCACCTGGTCGGAGAAGATGCGCAAGAAGCGCGAGAAGCGCGACGGCGGCAGCACTCCGGGCGGCGACGCGACCCCCGCCTCCTGACCGACCCGGCTCGTCCGCAGGGCCCCGGCCGACGTACGGTGCATGCGTGAGCCAGGACGACGTGACCCGGGCGTCCTGACGACCGACCCGGCTCGTCCGTAGGGCCCCGGCCGACGTACGGTGCATGCGTGAGCCAGGACGACGTGACCCTTCCCGCTGCCGACGCCCCCGAACCGCGCGGTGCGCATCCCGTGCTCGTCTACTCGCTGCTCCGGCTTCTCATCCTCGCGATCACCGTGGGGGTGCTGTGGCTGCTCGGCCTCCGCCAGCCGCTGCTGCTCCTGCTCTTCGCCTTCCTCATCTCCGGCGTCGTCTCGGTCTTCGCCCTCGACCGCCGTCGCGAGGTCGCCGCCGTCGAGGTCGTCACCGCGGTGCAGAAGGTCAACCAGCGCATCGACTCCTCCTCCGCGGCCGAGGACCACCTCGACGCCGGGCCGGCGGAGGCCGGCCAGACCGACGAGCCGCCCGCGGGTGGAGCCTTCCCCGGGCCGAACGGGACAGCACGCGCAGACTCCCGGGCTGCGGACGCGCCCACCGCCGCCCCGACCAGGTCGACGCGCTCCCGCGAGATCCCGGCTGACGACGACCTCGACGACCTCGAGCCCACCGACCGCGCCTGACCCCTCGCCGTTTCCGCATGAGGGTGCCCCTGGTTGCCTAAGAGGCAACCAGGATTCCCCGACGACTCCGGAACGCGCCCTCAGAACGAGGCGATGACGAGGCCGGTCGACAGCAGGACGGCGTACCCCAGCAGCAGCTTCCCGGTGCCGGCCAGCACCGGGACCAGGTCGCGGCCGAGAGCCCCACGGCGCACGATGCGCGCGGGGCCGAGGGCGAGCGGCAGCGCCACCAGCGCGAGCAGCGCCCACCACGTCACGGTGATCGAGAGGCCCAGCGCGACACCGAAAGGGACGATGAGTGAGGCGACGTACGCCGCCCGCGTGCGCGCGTCGCCGAGTCGTACCGCAAGGGTGTGCTTGCCGCTGACGGTGTCGGTGGGGATGTCGCGCAGGTTGTTCGCCAGCAGGATGCCGACCGACAGCGAGCCGCAGGCGACGCCGCCCGCGACCGCGAGCCACGAGATCGACAGCGTCTGCACGTATGTCGTGCCCACGACGGCGACGAGGCCGAAGAACACGAAGACGAAGACCTCGCCGAGGCCGGCGTAGCCGTACGGGCTCGGGCCGCCGGTGTAGAACCAGGCTGCGACGATCGCGGCCGCGCCCACGAGCAGCAGCCACCACGCCTGGGTGAGCAGCACGAGCGCGAGTCCGGCGAGCGCCGCGACTCCGAACATCGCGAACGCGGCAAGCTTCACCGACCGCGGCGAGGCCAACCCCTGGCCGACGAGACGCACCGGGCCGACCCGCGCGTCGTCGGTGCCGCGGATGCCGTCGCTGTAGTCGTTCGCGTAGTTGACGCCCACCTGCAGCGCGAGCGCGACCACCAGCGCAAGAACGGCGCGAAGCGCGAACTGCAGCGGGGTGATCGACATCGGACCGGGATCCGCGATGACCTCGGTGTAGTTCTCGATCGTGAAGATCGAGTTCGTGGTGATCGTCCACCAGCCGTCGCCGGCGTCGGGCTGGGGCGGAAGCACACCGCCGGTCGCGAGGTAGGCGGTGAGCGTGGGCGCCTGGGTCGTGAACCAGCCACCAATCCTCGCGGACAGGCGGATGAGTTCACCGAGCGTCCACCAGGCGACCGCCGTACCGACGAGCACGGGAGCGAGCGCCGCAGGCAGGGTGCGAGGGCGCGCGCCCTGCCACCACTGCCCGGAAGTCGCCACGGCCGAGATCCTGTCAGTCCGCGCCCCACCCCGCGCGCCCCCGCCGTCCGGCTTTCACCCGCTAAGGACAAGATCTGCCCTTCACGGGCACGATCTGTCCTTTTCTCGACGCGTCAGGTGCCTGCGCTTCCGCCGTCCTGCTGCTTGCGCTTGTGCTCCGCCTCCTGTGCCGCGAGCTTGGCCTCCCAGGCGCGCAGCGACTCCTCGTGCTCACGGTCGATGCGGGCCATCTCGGCCATGAACGCCGGGTCGTCCTCGTTGCGCTTGTACGCCGTACGCGGGCGCTCGTCCGCGGGGAAGCCGCTGCCCATCCGCCACTGTGCGCCGGACGAGGTGCGCACGGGGCGCCCGGCCACGAGCCAGGCGATGCCGCCGACCAGCGGCAGGATGATGATGAGCACGATCCACCACCCCTTCTCGAGGTTGCGGATCAGGTGCGGCGGCGACTGGATGCAGTCGACGAGGCAGAACACGAGCAGTGCGATCTCGACGAAGTACGGCAGTACGCGGATCACGGCCAACCCCCGAACGTGACCCGGTGCGCCGACCCCTGTCGCGCGTCCGTCCCGAGCCGCCCCGGACGCTACCGGCTCCTCGGGGCCGGAGTCCCGCGCAGCGCCGTCGCCTCACCCGTCCGGAAAAGGACAGATCGAGCCCCTGGAGGGCAGTTGCTGTCCTTAGCGGGGGAATTCGAGCAGGGTGGCGCGGTCGGGTTTGCCGTTGGGCAGCAGGGGTACGGCGTCGATGCGCACCCACGCGCGCGGCGCGGCGGCGCGGCCGAGCTCTGCGGCCACCGCGGCGCCGAGCGCCTCGGCGTCGGACACCTCCGTGCCCGGGCCCGGCTGCACGACGTACGCCGTGAGCCGCGCACCCCAGCGGTCGTCCGGCTCGGCCAGCACCACCGCGCCGTCGCACAGCGGAGCGAGCACGTCCTCCACCGCGGAGACCGCGACGTTGACTCCGCCGACCTGCACGACGTCGTCGACGCGGCCGAGCACCTCGAGCCGGCCGTCGACGAGGCGACCGAGGTCGAGGGTGCGGTGCCAGCCGTCGAGGAACGCGGCCGCCGTGGCCTCGGGGTCGCCGAGGTAGCCCTGCGCGAGCATCGGGCCGGACACCTCGATCCGACCCACGCCATCACGGTCGGCGTCCGCGATCCGCGCCGCCGCACCGGGCAGCGGCACGCCGTCGTACGCCAGGCCGCCGCTCGTCTCGGTCATGCCGTACGTCGGCACCGCGACGACGTGCGCGTCGAGCAGCCGCCGCAGCATCGCCGGGGGAGTGCGCGCGCCGCCGAGGAGCACGGCGTCGTACGCCTGGAGCGCGGCGAGGCCCTCGGCTTCGTCGAGCAGGATCGCGGCCTGCGCGGGGACGATCGACGTGCAGCCGGGGAGCGACGGGTCGAGGCGCCAGGTGGCCGTCGCGAACTCGGCCGCCGTGAAGCGCGACGCACCGCCGACCGACGGCAGCACCTCGGGCTCGGTAGAGCTCATGAGCGAGCGCATCAGCACCTGCAGGCCGCCGACCGACGTGACCGGCAGCGCGAGGCTCCAGGCCGCAGCGCCTCCGACGAGCGTGGTCAGCGCGGCCTCGGCCGAGGCGAGCAGGGCCGACGCCGTCAGCAGCACCCCGCGCGGCGAGCCGGTCGAGCCGCTCGTGGCCAGGACCACCGCGACGTCGTCGTCGACGAGCGTCGCGGGGTCGGGGAGCACGGCGGCCTGCGCACGACGTGCCGCCGTGCCGTCGCCGGCCGGTGCGATCGCCAGAGCCGGTCCGTCGCCCGCGAGCGCCTCGGGCAGCAGGTCGAGCAGCGCCTCGACGCCGTCGGGGCCGGGCACGACGTCCACGCGTCTCAGTCCGCGCTGCCTGCTCACGCCCGCCAGCCTAGGGTTGAGCCGGGCGGCCCACCTGCGGCCGCCGGCACCGCGAGCCGCTCCCTGCGGTCACGGCGTACGCCGGAGGAGGACGCATGGCCCCCGAGCCTTCGCCCGCCTCGCCGGCCGCCGACGCCGTCGACGACACCACTGTCGAGGTCGCGACCGGTCCGAGCACCGGCCACGACGACGACACCACCGTCGAGGTCGCCACCGGTCCGAGCACCGGCCACGACGTCGACACCACCGTCGAGGTCGCCACCGGTCCGAGCACCGGCCACGTCGACGACGAAACCGTCGAGGCTGCGACCGGTCCGAGCACGGGTGAGCGACTGCGCTCGGTCGCCCGCCGGGCGAGGTCGATCTGGTGCGGGATCCTGAGCGGCCTCGGATGAGGACCGGTCTCGACGACTCGGTGCCGTTCGCGCTGGCGCTCTCACGCAGGTTCCGCGGGACGACGACGCGCGAGGGTCTGCTGATCCGCGTCGAGGACGGCTGGGGCGAGTGGGCGCCGTTCCCGGAGTACGACGACCTCACCGCGGCCCGATGGCTGCGCGCGGCCCTCGAGCAGGCGCGGGGCGACTGGCCGGAGGCCGTTCGCACGTCCGTTGCCGTGAACGCGATCGTGCCTGCGCTCGGCGTCGCGGAGGTGGGCGCGCTCGTGCTCGACGCCGTGCAGCGCGACGGCTGCACCACGATCAAGGTCAAGGTGGCCGAGCCGGGCCAGGACTTCGCCGCCGACGTCGAGCGGGTGGCCGCCGTACGAGCGGTGCTCGACGACTGCGGCGTTGCCGAGGGCAGCATCCGTGTCGACGCCAACGGCGCCTGGAGCGTGCAGGAGGCAGCGGATCGGCTCGAGGTGCTGGCCGACCTCGCCCTCGGCCTCGAGTACGCCGAGCAGCCGTGCGCGACGCTCGCCGAGCTGGCCGAGCTGCGCACGCTCACCGACGTGCCGATCGCCGTCGACGAGGGCCTGCGCCTCGCTGGTGACCTCGACGGCATCGCCCTCGCGACGATCCGCGACGCCGCGGACATCGTGATCCTCAAGGCGATCCCGCTGGGCGGCGTACGCCGTGCCCTCGATCTGGCGCAGCGCATCGGTCGGCCGGTGACGGTGAGCGGCTCGCTCGACTCCAGCGTTGGGCTCGCCGCCGCGCTCGCCCTCGCGGGTGCGCTCCCCGACCTGCCCTACGCGTGCGGGCTCGGCACCGGTCGACTGCTCGCCGACGACCTCACGGTGCGCACCCTGCTGCCCGAGGACGGCAGACTGTCGGTCGTGCGCCCCGCCCCTGATCTCGACCTGCTCGCCGCCGCGTCCTCCCGTCTCGGCCCCGATCGCGGGCGATGGTGGCAGGACAGGCTCGAGCGATGCCTGGCCCTGATCGACGCAGCCGAGGGAGGCGCCGCATGAACCCGAGCACCGCGATGGCGCGGGTGCTGGTCGACGAGCTCGTCGCCGGCGGCGTCACCGAGGTCGTCCTCGCGCCAGGGAGCCGCAGCGCCGCGTTGGCCATCGCGCTCGCGGAAGCCGACGAGCGCGACGACCTGCGCCTGCACGTGCGGGTCGACGAGCGCAGCGCCGGCTTCCTCGCCGTAGGCCTGGCCAAGGTGGTCAAGGAGCCGGTCGCCATCGTCACGACGAGCGGCACGGCTGTCGCCAACCTGCTGCCCGCACTCGTCGAGGCCTCGTTCGCCGGCGTGCCCGTGATCGTCGTGAGCGCAGACCGTCCCGCCGAGCTCCGCGACACCGGTGCCCACCAGACGATCGACCAGGTGAAGATCTTCGGCAGCACCGTGCGCTGGGCCCACGAGGTGGCGGTCGCGGAGGAGCGCCTCGGCCAGGTGCGCTACTGGCGCTCGGTCGTCGCGCGCGCGATCTCGGTCGCGACCGAGGTGGGTTCCTCCGGCCCGGTGCACCTCAACGTCGCCTTCCGCGAGCCGCTCGTGCCCGACGGCGACGACACCTGGATCGAGCCGCTCGGTCTCGCCGACGCAGACTCCTCGCCCGAGGAGCGGCTTCCTGTAGCCGTCGACGCCCGGCTGGGCATGGCGGCAGCGCAGCCCATCGACGAGATCCTGGCGCTGTTCGCCGGGCCGGACGCCGACCCCGATCACGTGGTGCCGGCGCGCGGAGTCGTGGTGGTCGGCGACCTCAACGACATCGAGGCGAGCGACTCCGCCGTCGCCCTCGCGGAGTCGTGCGGCTGGCCCCTCATCGGTGAGCCGAGCGGCAACGCGCGAGTCGGCGACTCCACCGTCGCCCACGGCGCGCTGCTGCTGGCCGACGCGCACTTCGCCGACGAGCACGCGCCCGAGCTCGTCGTCTGCGTCGGCCGCCCGGGGTTGTCGCGGTCGGTGCTCGCGATGATCCGCGACGCTCCCATCGTGATCGTCGCTGACGACCGCGCAGCGGCGTACCGGCCCGACCCGACCCGCAACGCGACGATGTTCGTGTCGGTGGTGCCGGAGCCGCCGACCGCCTTCGAGCTGTACGACGACTCCTGGCTCGACTCCTGGCTCGCAGCCGACGCCCGCGCCGACACCGCGATCACCAAGCGCCTCGACGAGGGCTCGACGCTCACCGGGCCTGACGTCGCGCGCACCCTGTGGGACGTGCTCGACTCCTCGGCCCTGCTGCTCGCGGCGTCCTCCTGGCCCGTGCGGCACCTCGAGTCGTTCGCACGGGTGCGCGATGCCGACGAGGCTCCGCTCGTGATCGGCAACCGCGGTGCGTCCGGGATCGACGGGCTGCTCGCGACCGCGTGGGGGGCTGCGCTCTCGCACCAGACTCCGCGGACGGCGATCCACATCGACGAGGAGGGCGTCGCGGAGGTCGTGACCGCGACCGGAGGGACGGCGTACGCGCTCGTGGGCGACCTGGCCTTCCTTCACGACCACAACGGCCTGCTCGTCGGCGACGACGAGCCGCGGCCCGACCTCGTGGTCGTCGTGGTCGACAACGACGGCGGCGGCATCTTCGGTCAGCTCGAGCAGTCGGGCACGCCGCACTTCGAGCGCATCTTCGGCACGCCCCTCGGGCTCGACCTCGAGAAGGTCGCGGCGGCGGTGGCGGTCGACCACGTCACCACCGTGACCGACGTGACGGCGCTGGTGACCGCGATCGAGGAGGCGACGGCAGCGGGCGGCGTTCGCATCGTGATCGCCAAGGTCGGCGACCGAGCAGCCGAAGCCCAGCTCTTGCGCGACCTGCAGACCGATGTGAGCGCCGCGCTGGTCGATCTGGACGACCTGGAAGCCCCGTAACGAGGCCGGAGCCGCAGAACCCGTTGCGGGTCAGGTGGTTTCGAGGGCGTCGCGCATGGCGACGAGCTTCGCCTGCGACTCGGCCAGCTCGGCGTCGGCCTCGGACCCGCTCACCAAGCCGCAGCCGGCGAACAGGCGAAGACGATCCTCGGCCTCGATCGCCGCGCAGCGCAGTGCGATGCCGAACTCGCCGTCGCCCCGCGAGTCGACCCAGCCGACCGGGCCGGCGTAGCGGCCGCGGTCCATGCCCTCGAGCTCGCGGATCACGGCGAACGCGCGCTCGGTCGGCGTGCCGCACACGGCGGCGGTGGGGTGCAGGGACGCCGCCAGCGCCAGCGCGGGAGCGCCGTCGGCGAGCACGCCGCGCACGTCGGTCGCCAGGTGCTGGACGTTGGCGAGCCGCAGCAGGCGCGGGGTCTCGGGCACGTCGAGGTCGGTGCAGTGGGCCGCGAGCGCCAGGGCGACCGACTTCACGGCGTACTCGTGCTCCGCGTGGTCCTTGGCCGAGTCGAGCAGCGCCGACGCGAGTGAGGCGTCGTTGGTGGCGTCGGACGACCGGCGCATCGTGCCGGCCAGCACGCGCGACGTGACGGTGTCGCCGATACGTCGAACCAGCATCTCCGGGGTCGCGCCCAGCAGGCCGTCGACGGAGAACGCCCAGCACGACGGGTAGCGGGAGGCCAGCCGCGCGAGCAGGTGTCGCGGGTCGACCGGCCCGTCGGTCGTCACGACGACGTCGCGCGCGAGCACGACCTTGTCGAGCTCGCCGTCGTCGATCCGGTGCACCGCTTCGGTGACGGCCGCCTGCCACTCGGCGACGGTCAACGTGCCCTCGGAGTAGGCGACGCCGCGCGGCGCGTCGGGAACGGCAGCCGGGTGCGCGAGCGATGCGACGGTCTCGGCCAGAGCGTGCCGCGCCTCGCGCGGGCTCGACGTGACGACGGTCAGCCAGGTGACGCCGTCCCGTCGGCCGACGACGACGCGGGGAACCACGACGACCGACGACCCCGGCGTGGCGTCGAAGGCGAACGACGCGAACGCCACCGGCCCCGATCCTGGCAGGTGCACCTCGTCCTCGACGTCGGCGTCGGCGAGCCACGTGCCCCACCAGCGCTGAGCACGGGAGAAGCGCTCGGCCCCGCTGAACTCGCCGCGTGCGGCCTCTCCCCAGCCGACGAGGCCCTGGTCGTGGCCCTGGTCGTCGGTGGTCACCCACGATGTCGGCGCAAGGCCCCGGGGGAGCAGAGAGAGCAGAGGTCGCGCAGCGATCTCGTCCGGCAGCACCACGGTGCGCACGGTGACCGGCGGGGCCGGTACGGCGACGGGAGCGGTGGACACCGTTTCAGGCTAGGGCCACCGGACGTCCTCGGCAGCCCGACGAGGGTCTGACGTGTCGCACGTCATGCGCAGGCGGTCCCGCCGTCGGCGGGTGTGACGGGCAGCGGGGGGCGCTGTGCGGGCTGCCCGTCACCTCCGCGGACGGCGGGGCCGGCGGTGGGGTCGTGGGGTCGCGCTCAGGTGACCGTGGCGCTCGAGACCCGCGTAGCCAGCACGGTCCCGGTGAGCGTGAAGCCTCCGCCGTCGTCGGCAACGGCGCATCTCAGGCTGACGGGACTCGTCACGCCGCTCACCGAGACGACAGCAGCGGGGAATGACACGACGTCTTGGATGAGCTGGACCTGAGGCGAGGCAACCGTCGGGAATTGCGGGGTGATCAATAGGTCATCGCCACCAACGATGACTGAGCACTGGATGGTCGCCACCGTCTCGAAGGGCACTGCGTCATTCACGTACACCGAAGCGCTGAGTACGTACGTGCCTGCCGGGAGCGTGACGCCGGCGAGCGTGTGGGTGTCGGTGGCGGTGTAGACGGTCGGGTCGCCCGTGTCGAGCCAGGCCGGCCCCGTGCCGTCTGCGCCGTCAGCTCCGTCAGCACCGTTCGTGCCGTCCGACCCGGGGGCCCCCGTCGGACCGGTGGAGCCCTGCGGCCCCGGCACACCCTGCGGCCCCGGCGCACCCTCCGGCCCGGTCGCGCCCGCGGCCCCTCGATCGCCCGCGTCTCCCGCCGTTCCCGCGGAGCCTGGTGCCCCTGCCGGACCCGTCGGCCCCTGCAGTCCGGTCGCCCCGGTCGCGCCGGGTGAACCAGGTGAACCGGGTGAACCGGCAGCACCGGAAACCCCGGCAGCGCCGTCGTGCCCGGCCGCACCGGCGGGTCCGCGCGCACCGGTGACCCGGGTCAGCGTGTAGCCGGCCGGGCACCGGCCGCTCGCAGTCGGGGCCACGAGCGGAGCACCGCGCTGCACGCACGCCGTCAGGGCCGAGGTCGTGGTCGCTGCGTCCGCCACCACGACGCCGCCCACGAGCAGCGCTCCGGCCACGATCGGGACGAGCACCATCGAGCGTCCCGTGCGGCGACGCCTGTCGACACCACCGGACGACGTGAGGCGGAGGCGGTCGGAGGGGGAGTCGGCGTAGGTCATGTGACCAGGGCACCGCTTCGCGGGGTGCTGAATCGCGCCGAGCGGGGTCAACCGTCCGAACTCCCGACGGGGGTCCTCCGCCCCGCGTCCTCGCCGGCACGTGCGTTGTCACCCTCACGGCGTAGGTGGCGCGAATCCATCGCGTGGATTCACCTCGCGCGCCGTGACGACGTCCGCGCCGATCAGCCTGCGCGACCGCCGCTGATCGCAAGGGCTGGCGGGGTACAGTACGCGTGCGCTCGTGAATGCGTTCACAAGCGCACGCGCGACGTTGCCCGAACCCGAGGGTCGTCCTCGCCGTGAGCCTGGCACTCCTGCCCGCCCGCAGCCGTGGGTGAGCACGGGGAGATGGGCTCCGGGGTGAGGCCGAGGGGCACGGCCAGCGGGGCTTTCCCAGCACGACCGCCCCCCTTCGGGGGCACGCGAGGCAGCACTAGGATTCACCAGGTTTGTGACCGGCGGCCCTGCGTGAGCGGGGCGACCAGAGAAGGGGCATGAGACGTGGGCGAGGTCTACCTCCCGATCCTGGTTCTCGGCATCCTCGGGCTGGCGTTCGGGCTCTTCGCCGTGTTCGCCCCGGTCGTCATCGGCCCCCGGCGCTACAACCGGGCCAAGCTCGACTCCTACGAGTGCGGCATCGACCCCACCCCGCAGCCCATCGGCGGTGGCCGGTTCCCGATCCGCTACTACCTCACCGCGATGCTCTTCATCGTCTTCGACATCGAGATCGTCTTCCTCTACCCGTTCGCGGTCGCCTTCGACCAGCTCGCGCTGTTCGGGCTGATCGAGATGGCGCTGTTCATCGTGACCGTCCTCGTGGTCTACGGGTACGTCTGGCGCAGGGGCGGGCTCGAATGGGACTGACGGCCCACCACGACCGCCACGCCATCACTCACGCGCACCCCGCACGCACACCCGGACAGGAGGGCTAGGCCATGGGACTCGAGGAGAGCCTCCCGAGCGGCATCCTGCTCACCACGGTCGAGAAGCTCGCAGGCTACGGCCGAGCCGGGTCGATGTGGCCGGCGACCTTCGGGCTCGCCTGCTGCTCGATCGAGATGATGTCGACGGGTGGTCCGCGCTTCGACCTCGCCCGCTTCGGCATGGAGGTCTTCCGCGGCTCCCCGCGGCACGCCGACCTCATGATCGTCGCCGGTCGCGTGAGCCAGAAGATGGCCCCGATCGTGCGCCAGATCTACGACCAGATGCCCAACCCCAAGTTCGTGCTCGCGATGGGCGTCTGCGCCTCGAGCGGCGGCATGTTCAACAACTACGCGATCGTCCAGGGCGTCGACCACATCGTGCCCGTCGACGTCTACCTGCCCGGGTGCCCGCCGCGGCCCGAGATGCTCCTCGATGCGATCATGCAGATCCACGAGAAGTCGCGCCAGACCAAGCTCGGCATCAACCGGCAGAACCAGATCACCGAGCTCGAGGAAGCCGCGCTCGCCGCCACGCCGACCTCCGAGATGAAGGGTCTGCTGCGGTGACCGAGACCCCCGACACCTCGGCCGAGGTCGCACCCGTCGTCCCCGCGGACGTCCCCACCCTCCCCGTCGTCGACGTCCGGTCCGGCCTGTTCGGCGGCTCGGGCACGGGCGACACCTCAGGCTTCGGCGGCCTGGTGCGCACGATCGAGCTCCCGGCGCCCACGTCACGTCCGTTCGGTGGCTGGTACGACGAGGTCGCGGACGAGCTCGACCTCGCGCTCCAGGACGACGGCCTCTCGTACGACGCCGCGGTCGCTGCCACCGTCGTGTCCAACGGCGAGATCACGTTCCACGTGCGCCCCGAGCACCTGCTCGCCTTCGTCTCGCGCCTGCGTGACGAGTCGGCGCTGATGTTCGAGATGTGCCTCGGCGTCTCGGGCGTCCACTACCCGCACATGGTCGGCGCCGAGTTCCACGCGGTGTGGCACTTCCAGTCCGTCACGTTCAACCGCCGGATCCGCGTCGAGGTGTCAGCGCCCGCGGATCACCCGCACGTTCCGAGCATCGTCTCGGTCTACCCGTCGGACGACTGGCACGAGCGCGAGACCTTCGACATGTTCGGCATCGTCTTCGACGGGCACCCCGGGCTCACCCGCATCCTCATGCCCGACGACTGGTACGGCTTCCCGCAGCGCAAGGACTACCCGCTCGGCGGGATCCCGGTGGAGTACAAGGGCGCCACCATCCCGCCGCCCGACACGCGGAGGTCGTACACCTGATGGCTGACATCACCTACGAGTCCGCGTACGACGACGTGCTCGGCGAGACCGAGGGTGCCGAGGCGGGCTCCTACGACACCACCGAGGGACGCGTCTACACCGTCACCGGCGGCGACTGGGACGAGGTGCTCGCACCGGAGTCCGGCGTCAAGGAGCGCGTCGTGGTCAACATGGGTCCGCAGCACCCGTCGACCCACGGCGTCCTGCGCCTCATCCTCGAGATGGAGGGGGAGGTCATCACTGAGGCCCGTTGTGGCATCGGCTACCTCCACACCGGCATCGAGAAGAACCTCGAGTACCGCACCTGGGTGCAGGCGGTCCCGTACGTCACGCGCATGGACTACCTCGCGCCGATCGCCAACGAGGCCGGTTACTGCCTCGCCGTCGAGCAGCTCCTCGGGGTCGTCGACCAGGTGCCGCCCCGCGCGCAGCTGATGCGCGTGATCACGCTCGAGCTCAACCGCATGGGGTCGCACCTCGTCGCCCTCGCCACCGGCGGCTTCGAGATGGGCGCCCTCACGGCGATGACCAACGGTTTCCGCGACCGCGAGATCACCCTCGACCTGCTCGAGATGATCACCGGTCTGCGCATGAACCACGCCTACATCCGCCCCGGTGGCGTCTCGCAGGACATGCCCGACGGCGGAGTCGGCGAGATCCGTGCGGCGATGGACAAGCTCGACCGCCAGCTCGACGGCGTGCCGAAGCTACTGGTGAACAACAGCGTCTGGATGGACCGCACCTCGGGCATCGGCGTGCTCGACCTCGCCGGGTGCATGGCCCTCGGCATCACGGGTCCGGTGCTGCGTGCCACCGGGCTGCCGTACGACATCCGCAAGAGCGAGCCGTACTTCGGCTACGACCAGTTCGACTTCGAGGTGCCGACCGAGACCAGCAACGACGTCTACGGCCGCTTCCTCATCCGACTCCGCGAGATCGACGAGTCCAAGAAGATCGTCCGCCAGGCCTGCGACCTGCTCGAGAAGACGCCCGGCCCGGTGATGATCGAGGACAAGAAGATCGGCTGGCCCTCCCAGCTCTCCATCGGCAGCGACGGCATGGGCAACTCCCTCGAGCACATCCGCCACATCATGGGCGAGTCGATGGAGGCGCTGATCCATCACTTCAAGCTCGTGACCGAGGGATTCCACGTCCCCGCGGGGCAGGCGTTCTCGTTCATCGAGGCGCCGCGCGGTGCTCTCGGGGTCCACGTGGTGAGCGACGGCGGCAACCGTCCCTACCGCGTGCACTTCCGCGACCCGTCGTTCAACAACCTGCAGGCGACTGCTGCGATGTGCGAGGGCGGCCAGGTGGCCGACGTGATCGGCGCAGTCGCGTCGATCGACCCGGTGATGGGTGGTGTGGACCGCTGACGCGGTCGGCGCCAGGCACGGAACAACGACGGACGAGGCGAGAGAGACGACATGGCACTGACGGAGCAGACCCGCATCGACGCGGCTGGGCTCGCGGGGCGCTACCCCGAGAGCCGCTCGGCGCTGCTGCCGATGCTGCACCTCGTGCAGTCGGCAGAGGGTCAGGTCACGCCCGCCGGCATCGCGCTGTGCGCCGAGGTCCTCGACCTCACCACCGCCGAGGTGGCCGCCGTCGCGACGTTCTACACGATGTACAAGCGCCACCGGGTCGGTCGCTATCACGTCGGGGTCTGCACTAACACGCTCTGCGCGGTGCTGGGCGGTGACGCGATCTGGGCCGCTCTCTCCGACCGGCTCGGGGTCGGGCACGACGAGGTCACCGCCGACGGCGCCATCTCCCTCGAGAGGATCGAGTGCCAGGCGGCCTGCACCCACGCGCCGGTCATGACCGCCAACTGGGAGTTCCTCGACGACATGGACGTCCCTCGTGCACTCGAGGTCGTCGAGAAGCTCAAGGCCGGTGAGGAGGTCTTCTCCACCCGCGGGCCGCGGATCGGCACGTTCGAGGAGATCGAGCGCACGCTCGCAGGATTCGAGGACGGCCTCGTCGCCGAGGGCCGCACCGACTCCAAGATGACCGCCGGCCTGGAGTACGCCAGGGCCAACGGCATGGCCGCCCCGGCGGGCCCCGCCACCTCGCCGCTCGTGAAGTCGGAGGGCTGAGCCGTGCCGCTGACCCCGATCCTCACCGCCCACTGGGACGAGCCCGACTCGCACACCCTCGAGGGCTACCGCCGGCACGGCGGCTACGACATGGTCCCCGTGTCGTTCGGCGTCCACCCCGACGACGTGATCGCCCTCGTCAAGGAGTCCGGCCTCCGCGGTCGCGGCGGCGCGGGCTTCCCGACCGGCATGAAGTGGGGCTTCGTCCCGCAGAACGACGGCAAGCCGCACTACCTCGTGATCAACGCTGACGAGTCGGAGCCGGGTGCCTGCAAGGACATCCCGCTCATGATGGCCAACCCGCACTCCCTGGTGGAGGGCTGCATCCACGCGTCGTACGCCATCCGCGCGAGCTACGCGTTCATCTACATCCGCGGCGAGGTGCCGCACGTCGTCCGTCGCGTCACCGCGGCCGTGCGCGAGGCGTACGCCGCCGGGTTCCTCGGCAAGGACATCCTCGGCTCGGGCTTCGACCTCGACATCGTCGTGCACTCCGGCGCAGGCGCGTACATCTGCGGCGAGGAGACCGCCCTCCTCGACTCGCTCGAAGGGCGCCGGGGCCAGCCGCGGCTGAAGCCGCCGTTCCCCGCGGTCGCCGGCCTCTATTCCGCGCCGACCGTCATCAACAACGCCGAGACGATCGCGAACATCCCCACGATCGTTCGCAACGGTGCCGAGTGGTTCAAGCAGTTCGGCACCGAGAAGTCGCCAGGCTTCAAGCTCTTCGCGGTCTCCGGCCACGTCGCTCGCCCCGGCATCTACGAGGCACCGCTCGGCACCACGATGCGCGAGCTCCTCGAGTACGCCGGCGGCATGCGCGACGGCCACGAGCTGAAGTTCTGGATCCCCGGCGGCTCGTCCGTGCCGATGCTGCTCCCTGAGCACCTCGACACCCCTCTGACCTACGAGGACATGGCAAGTCTCGGCACCATGCTCGGCACCGGCACCCCGATGGTCTTCGACGAGACCACGAGCGTCGTGCGGGCGATCAGCCGCTGGATCCACTTCTACAAGCACGAGTCGTGCGGCAAGTGCACGCCGTGCCGCGAGGGCACCTTCTGGCTCGACCAGATGCTCGCGCGCTTCGAGAACGGCACCGCTGCAGAGATCGACATCGACACCGTCGACGAGATCTGCAAGCAGATCGCCGGCCGCTCGTTCTGCGCGCTCGGTGACGCCGCCGCCACGCCGTACGCTCCGGCGCTGAAGTACTTCCGCGAGGAATTCCTCGCGGGAACCCACACCCCGGCCGACCAGCTCTTCGACCCGGTCGCGGCCACCGTCTTCGCCGGAGCTGCAGCGCGATGACCGTCACCTCCTCGGGACCCAACGCTCCCGCCACCACGCCGGTCGACGGCGTCACGATCACCGTCGACGGCATCGACCTCGTCGTGCCGAAGGGCACGCTGGTCATCCGCGCCGCGGAGCAGCTCGGCATCGCGGTGCCGCGCTTCTGCGACCACCCGCTCCTCGACCCGGTCGCGGCCTGCCGCATGTGCCTGGTCGAGATCGAGGGCCAGCCCAAGCCGCAGCCCGCCTGCGCCATGACGGCCACCGAGGGCATGAAGGTCAAGACCCAGCTCACGTCCGAGATCGCCGAGAAGGCGCAGCAGGGCGTGATGGAGTTCCTCCTCATCAACCACCCGCTCGACTGCCCGGTGTGCGACAAGGGCGGCGAGTGCCCGCTGCAGAACCAGGCGATGTCCCACGGCCGTGGCGAGTCCCGCTTCGACGCCGTGAAGCGCACGTTCCCCAAGCCGATCAACGTCTCGGCGCAGATCCTGCTCGACCGCGAGCGCTGCGTGTCGTGCGCGCGGTGCACGCGCTTCGCCGACCAGATCGCGGGCGACCCGTTCATCGATCTGCTCGAGCGCGGCTCCCAGCAGCAGGTCGGCATCTCCGCCGACCAGCCGTTCGACTCCTACTTCTCGGGCAACACCGTGCAGATCTGCCCGGTGGGTGCCTTGACGAGCGCGAAGTACCGCTTCCGCTCGCGCCCGTTCGACCTCGTCTCGACACCGACGGTGTGCGAGCACTGCGCCTCGGGCTGCGGCCTGCGCACCGACGTACGCCGCTCGACGATCCTGCGCCGTCTCGCGCTGGACGAGCCCGCCGTCAACGAGGAGTGGAACTGCGACAAGGGCCGCTTCGCCTTCAGCCACCTGCAGGATGGCCGCATCGAGCACCCGCTCGTGCGTGACGAGGAGACCGGCGAGCTGGTCGCCGCCTCGTGGCCCGAGGCCATCACGATCGCCGCCGAGGGTCTGCGCGCCGCCGGTGCCGCCACCGCAGTTCTTCCGGGTGGGCGCCTCACCGTCGAGGACGCCTACTCCTGGGCCAAGTTCGCCCGCGTTGCCCTGGGCACCGACGATCTCGACTTCCGGGCACGTCCGGCGTCCGCCGAGGAGTCGGCCTTCCTCGCCGCCGTCGTGGCTGGTCGGCCGATCGGCCCGACGTACGCCGACCTCGAGGCTGCGCCGGTCGTGGTGCTCGCCGGCCTCGATGCCGAGGACGAGTCGCCGATCGTGTTCCTGCGCCTGCGCAAGGCCTCGCGCACCCGCGGCGTGAAGGTGTTCTCGATCGCGCCGTTCGCGTCCGCCGGAGTCACCAAGGCCAAGGGCACGGTCCTCGCGACAGCGCCCGGTGCCGAGGCAGCCGCTCTCGACTCGCTTGCGGACGAGACCGGCCTCGAGGGCCACCTCGCCACCGCAGCGTCCCTGCTTCGCCGGCCCGGAGCGGTGCTGCTCGTCGGCGAGCGCCTGGCGCAGTCCGCCGGTGCGCTGTCCGCCGCGGCCCGGCTCGCGGCCGCCACGGGTGCCTCGCTCGGCTGGGTGCCGCGTCGTGCCGGTGAGCGCGGCGCTCTCGAGGCCGGTGCGTTGGCCGGGCTCCTGCCCGGCGGGCGCCCTATCGGCGATGCTGCCGCCCGGGCCCAGGTCGCCGCGGTGTGGGGCGTCGCTCCCGAATCTCTGCCCGCCGAGGCTGGCCGTTCGCTCGCCGAGGTGGTCGAGGCGGCCACCGCCGACCGGGACGCCCTGGCGGCTGCGGCCGATCCCACCGAGCATGTGCCCGCGGTGAAGGCCCTGCTGGTCGGTGGCGTCGAAGCCGCCGACCTCGCGGACCCCGCCGCCTTCCTCGCGGCCGTGGAGTCGGTGCCGTTCGTCGTGTCGCTCGAGCAGCGTCACTCGGCCGTCACGGCGCTCTCCGACGTCGTCCTCCCCGTTGGCACAGCCGCCGACAAGGCCGGCACGTACCTCGACTGGGAGGGTCGCCCACGCGAGTTCGCGCAGGTCTTCCCGAGCTCGCTCGCCCTGTCCGACTCCCGTGTCCTCGCCATGCTCGCCGACGAGGTCGGCGTCGCCCTCGGGCGAGGCGACATCGCCTCGCTGCGCGCCGAGCTCGCCGCGATCGGTGCCTGGGCCGGCGAGCGGGCCGAGGCACCGAGCGTCGCGTCCGAGCCCCTTCCGGAGCCGGGTGCGGGCGAGGCTCTGCTGGCCACGTGGCGCCAGCTCCTCGACCACGGCCTCCTGCAGGACGGCGACCCCTACCTCCAGGCGACCGCCCGTACGTCGGTCGCGCGCATCTCGCCCGCCACGGCTGCCGGCGTCGGCGCCGTCGACGGTGCCCGGCTCACGGTGTCGACCGACTCGGGTGCACTGACGCTGCCCGTCGTGGTGACCGCGATGCCTGACGGCGTGGTGTGGGTCCCGGCCAACTCCGACGGCTCTACGCCCCGCGCCACTCTCGGTGCCGGGCACGGCGACGTCGTACGCATCGCAGGAGGTGCGGAGTGAACACGCTGGCGGCCGCGAAGGGCGACCTGTCGATCTTCGGGCAGGACCCCTTCTGGATCACGCTCATCAAGGGTCTGGTCATCTTCCTCGCCCTCATCCTGCTCACGCTCTTCACGACGTGGTTCGAGCGCAAGGTCGTCGCGCGGATGCAGCAGCGGTCGGGCCCGAACCGCTGGGGACCGTTCGGTCTGCTCACCCCGATCTACGACGGCATCAAGCTCGCCCTCAAGGAGGGCATCACCCCGGCGAACGCCGACAAGCTGGTCTACCTGATCGCCCCTGCGATCTCGGCCATGTCAGCGTTCCTCGTGTTCGCCGTCATCCCGATCGGTCCCGTGGTCTCGCTGTTCGGCGTCCAGACGCCGCTGCAGCTCACCGACTTCTCGGTGTCGGTGCTCTACGTCCTGGCGATCGCGTCGATCGGCATCTACGGCATCGTGCTCGCCGGCTGGTCGTCGGGCTCGACGTACTCCTTGCTCGGCGGCCTGCGTTCGAGCGCGCAGATGATCTCGTACGAGATCGCCATGGGCCTGTCGTTCGTCGCGGTCTTCCTCTACTCCAGCTCGATGTCGACCTCGCAGATCGTGGCCAGCCAGGCGGAGACGTTCTCGCTGTTCGGGCTCGAGCTCAACAGCTGGTTCGCGCTGCTCCTTCCGGTGTCGTTCGTGATCTACCTGATCGCGATGGTGGGCGAGACCAACCGCGCACCCTTCGACCTCCCCGAGGCCGAGGGCGAGCTGGTCGCGGGCTACTTCACGGAGTACTCCGGCCTGCGCTGGGCATCGTTCTACCTCGCCGAGTACATCAACATGATCAACGTCTCGGCCGTGGCCACGACGCTGTTCCTCGGTGGTTGGGCCATGCCCGCGCCGATCTCCACGATCTGGCCGGGCGCCAACGAGGGCTGGTGGCCGGTCCTGTGGTTCGTCCTCAAGATCTACGTCATGATCTTCGTCTTCGTCTGGCTGCGCGGCACGCTCCCGCGCCTGCGCTACGACCAGTTCATGAAGTTCGGCTGGCGCGTGCTCATCCCGGTCTCGATCGTGTGGATCCTGCTCGTCGCCACGATGCGTGCGCTCACCAACCAGTCCGGGTTCGAGCTTCGCCCGTTCCTTCTCTGGGGCGGCTTCGTGCTCGCGGCCATCGCCCTGTTCGCGTTCGTCCTCGACCTCCGCAGCGGCTCGCGCACGCCAGAGCCTGCCGAGCCGGAACCGCACGACCCGTTCGCGGGCGGCCACCCCGTCCCGCCCCTGCCCGGTCAGGAGCTGATCGTGACTCGTCGCGCCAAGGCGACCGTCGCGGTGACCGCCGTCCCCGCCGGGGACGAGTGGGCCGCCGTCGAAGCCGACATTCCGGGGGAGGAGGACACCCATGGCTGACGAGCGCCACTTCTTCCGCGGCTTCGGTGTGCCGTTCACCCAGATGTTCAAGCGGGTGGTCACCGAGCAGTACCCCGACGTCAAGACGCCTGTACGTCCGCGCTACCACGGTCGGCACCAGCTCAACCGTCACCCCGACGGCCTTGAGAAGTGCATCGGCTGCGAGCTCTGCGCATGGGCGTGCCCGGCCGACGCCATCTACGTCGAGGGCGCGGACAACACCGACGGCGAGCGCTTCAGCCCCGGCGAGCGCTACGGCCGCGTCTACCAGATCAACTACCTGCGCTGCATCTTCTGCGGTCTGTGCATCGAGGCGTGCCCCACGCGTGCGCTGACGATGACCAACGAGTACGAGCTCGCAGACGACAACCGCGCCGACCTGATCTACGAGAAGCACGACCTCCTGGGCCCGCTCCTCGGGGGCATGGCTGCACCGCCGCACGCGATGGTGCCGGGCACCACGGAGACCGACTACTACCTCGGCAACGTCACCCGTGCGGTCGCCGCACAGGTCGGCGAGGTCGAGGCGCGCCGGGCCGGCACGTGGATCGGTTCGCCCGCGGCGTCGGCGTCCGACGAGGAAGAGGTGACGGCGTGACCTCGCTCCTCGCCGCCGTCGAGACCAGCGGCAACACTGGCGAGCAGATCGTGTTCTGGGTCTGCGCCTTCGTCGCCGTCGCCGGCGCTCTCGGCATGCTCCTGTCGAAGAAGGCGGTCCACAGCGCCCTGTCGATCGCCGCGACGATGATCAGCCTCGCCGTGCTCTACGTCTCGCTCGAGGCCCCGTTCCTCGGCATGGTGCAGATCATCGTCTACACCGGCGCCGTGATGATGCTGTTCCTGTTCGTCCTCATGATCGTCGGCGTCGACTCCAACGACTCGCTCGTGGAGACGATCAAGGGCCAGCGGGTCGCCTCGGTGCTCTTCGGCCTCGGCTTCTTCGGCCTGCTCGCCACGGCCGTCGGATCGGCGGTCGTCTCGGACGCCGAGGGTCTCGGCGTCGCGAACAACGCCGACGGCGGCAACATCCAGGGAATCGCGCGCCTGATCTTCGGCCGCTACGTGCTCGCCTTCGAGGTCACCTCCGCACTGCTCATCACCGCCGCGCTCGGCGCGATGGTGCTGGCGCACCGCGAACGCACCGAAGCCCGCAAGAGCCAGGCGGAGATGGCCGCCGAGCGCGTGCGCTCGGGCTACGCCCAGAACCTTCCCGGCCCCGGCGTCTACGCCCGCCACAACGCGGTCGGCACTCCGGCGCTGCTGCCCGACGGCACGCCCACCGATATCTCGGTGCCCGAGCCCCTGCGCGGTGTGAGCGCGAGGGTCGGCGTCGACCATGCCGACACCAAGCGCGTCAACGCGCTCTCACAGGGCGGTGCAGTCGGCCCTGAGGGCGAGCACGTCCTCGGTGCCGAGGACATCGCCCACGAGGAAGGGGGACACCGGTGAACCCGTCGAACTACCTCTACCTGTCGGCGATCCTGTTCAGCATCGGCGCCGTCGGCGTGCTGGTGCGACGCAACGCCATCGTGCTGTTCATGTGCGTGGAGCTCATGCTCAACGCCTCGAACCTCGCGTTCGTCTCGTTCGCCCGCGTCCACGGCAACCTCGACGGCCAGGTCATCGCGTTCTTCGTGATGGTCGTGGCCGCTGCCGAGGTCGTGGTCGGTCTCGCGATCATCATGACGATCTTCCGAACCCGCCGGTCGGCCTCGGTCGACGAAGCCAATCTGCTGAAGTACTAAGGGGTCTGCCGTCGTGTCACCGTTCTCGGGCGGGCTCGCCACGGTCGCCGAGGTCGCAACAGCGACCGAGGCGAGCGGGCTGTTCACGCTGACCTGGTTGCTCGTCGGACTGCCGCTGCTCGGAGCCGCCGTGCTCCTGCTCGGCGGTCGGCGAACCGATCGCTGGGGCCACTGGCTGGGCGTCGCGATGTCCGGCGGGTCCTTCGTGGTCGCTGCCCTGCTGTTCTTCGGCCTCCTGGGCCGTGCCGCGGAGGAGCGCACCGTCACGCAGCACCTCTTCGACTGGATCGCGGTCGGCACCTTCACCGTGCCGTTCGACCTGCGCGTCGACCAGCTGTCCATGACGTTCGTCCTCCTGATCACCGGCGTCGGCACGCTGATCCACATCTACTCCGTGGGCTACATGAGCCACGACCACGACCGTCGGCGCTTCTTCGCCTACCTCAACCTGTTCGTGGCCTCGATGCTCCTGCTCGTCCTCGCGAACAACTACCTCCTCCTGTACGTCGGGTGGGAGGGCGTCGGCCTCGCTTCGTACCTGCTCATCGGCTTCTGGTTCGTCAAGGACTCTGCGGCGGTGGCGTCCAAGAAGGCCTTCGTCGTCAACCGAGTCGGTGACGTCGGTCTCTCCATCGCAGTGATGCTGATGTTCGTCACGTTCGGTTCGGTCGCGTTCGACGGCGTCCTCACGAATGCCGCAAGCGCCAGCGAGTCCCAGCTCACCTGGATCGGCCTCGCGCTGCTGCTCGCCGCCTGTGGCAAGTCCGCGCAGTTCCCGCTGCAGTCGTGGCTGCTCGACGCCATGGAAGGCCCGACCCCGGTCTCGGCCCTCATCCACGCGGCCACGATGGTCACCGCCGGCGTCTACCTGATCGCCCGCTCGAACGCGATCTTCGACGCCGCCCCCACCGCGCAGACCGCCGTGGTGATCATCGGTGCGATCACGCTCCTCATGGGTGCGGTGATCGGATGCGCGAAGGACGACATCAAGAAGGCCCTCGCCGGCTCGACCATGAGCCAGATCGGCTACATGATCCTGGCGGCCGGCCTCGGCCCGGTCGGCTACGTCTTCGCGATCTTCCACCTGGTCACGCACGGCTTCTTCAAGGCCACGATGTTCCTCGGCGCCGGCTCCGTCATGCACGGTATGAACGACAACGTCAACATGCGCAGGTACGGCGGTCTGCGCGCGGTCATGGTGGTCACCTGGATCACCTTCATGGCCGGGTACTTCGCGATCCTCGGGATCCCACCGTTCGCGGGCTTCTTCTCCAAGGACAAGATCATCGAGGCCGCCTTCTCGGTGAACACCCTCACCGGGCTCGTCACGCTGCTCGGTGCAGGCATCACCGCCTTCTACATGACGCGGCTCGTGGCGATGACGTTCTTCGGCAAGGCCCGCTGGGAGGACGACGCGCACCCGCACGAGTCGCCCGGGATCATGACCGGCCCGATCGCGGTCCTCGCTTTCCTGTCCACCGTGGGGGGCTTCGCTCTCGCGTACGGCAACGGCATCGAGCACTGGCTCGAGCCGGTCCTCGGCTTCAAGGAGCCGGTGATCGGTATCCCCGTCCCTGCCCTCACCGCCATCACGCTCGCGGTCGTCCTCGTCGGTGCGGCGCTCGGCTGGGTGCTCTACGCCCGCCGGTCCGTGCCGGTCGTCGCGCCCGCCGGCAACCTGCTGACCCGCGCTGCTCGGGCTGACCTCTACGGCGACGCGTTCAACGAGGCAGTCTTCATGCGCCCCGGTCAGTACCTCACGCGGTGGCTGGTCTGGTTCGACAACCGCGTGGTCGACGGCGTCGTCAACGGCACCGCGGCCACGATCGGCGGCCTCTCGGGCCGCGCGAGGCGCCTGCAGACGGGCTTCACGCGCTCGTACGCGCTATCCATGCTCGGCGGTGCCGCTCTCGTGGTCTTCGCCCTCGTCCTGGTGAGGCTCTAGCCATGACCTTCAACTGGCTCCTCGTGCTGTTCCTCGCGCCGATCGTCGGCGCGGTGGCGGTCATGCTCCTGCCCAAGAGCAACCCGACCCTGGCCAAGCAGGTCGGCATCGGCTTCTCGCTGCTGACGTTCCTGATCACGATCGCTGCGGCCCTGAAGTTCGACGCCGCGCTCGCCGCCGACTTCCAGCTCGGGTTCTCGTACTCCTGGATCCCGTCGTTCGGCGTCAACTTCGCGATGGGGCTCGACGGCATCGCCCTCGTGCTCGTGGCGCTGTCGACGTCGCTCGTGCCGATCGTCCTCCTGGCCGGCTGGAACGACGCCGACGGCGCACGCGGCTCGGTCAAGGGCTATGTCGCGCTGATCCTCGTGCTCGAGGCGGCGATGATCGGCGTCTTCGCCGCGACCGACGTCTTCCTGTTCTATGTGTTCTTCGAGGCCATGCTCGTGCCGGTCTACTTCCTGATCGGTCGCTACGGCGGCCAGCGCCGCAACTACGCCGCGGTGAAGTTTCTCCTGTACTCCCTGTTCGGCGGCCTGCTCATGCTGGCCTCGCTCATCGGCTTGTACGTCGTCTCCGTGCAGCAGCTCGGCACGGGCACGTTCGACTTCACCGCACTTGCCGGCCTGACGATCGACCCGAACACCCAGAAGTGGCTCTTCGTCGGCTTCTTCGTCGCGTTCGCGATCAAGGCCCCGCTGGTGCCGTTCCACACGTGGCTGCCCGATGCCGCCGCGGAGTCGACCCCGGGCACCGCGGTGCTGCTCGTCGGCGTGCTCGACAAGGTCGGCACCTTCGGCATGCTGCGCTACTGCCTCGAGCTCTTCCCCGAGGCGTCAACCTGGGCCACGCCGCTCGTCATCGCTCTCGCGGTGATCGGCATCATCTACGGCGCCCTGCTGGCCATCGGCCAGCAGGACATCAAGCGCCTCATCGCCTACACCTCGGTGTCGCACTTCGGCTTCATCGCGCTCGGCATCTTCGTGATGACCTCGCGCGGACAGAGCGGCTCGACGCTGTACATGGTCAACCACGGCTTCTCGACCGCCGCGCTGTTCCTCATCGGTGGCTTCCTCATCAGCCGTCGCGGCTCGCGTCTCATCGACGACTTCGGCGGCGTCCAGAAGGTCGCCCCCGTGCTCGCGGGAACCTTCCTGGTCGCGGGGTTGTCCTCGCTCGCACTTCCTGGTCTGTCGAGCTTCGTGAGCGAGTTCCTGGTGCTGCAGGGCACGTTCGAGCGCTACCCGTGGATCGGCGTCATCGCCACTCTCGGCATCGTTCTGGCCGCGCTCTACATCCTGCTCATGTACCAGCGCACGATGACGGGCGAGACGCCCGAGATCGTGAAGGAGAAGGTCTTCGACCTTCGGGGTCGTGAGGTGCTCGCGATCGCGCCGCTCCTCGTCGTCATCATCGCGCTCGGCTTCTACCCCAAGCCTGTGCTCGACGTCATCAATCCGGCCGTCGACCGCGTCATGACCGCGGTGGGGGCCACCGACCCGGTGCCTCAGGTGGCGCCGGTCGCGGAAGGGACACAGCCGTGAGCGCCATCCTCGCCGCGTCCGGGTCGTTCGACGTCCCCACGATCGAGTACTCGGCGCTCGCCCCGATCCTGATCGTGCTCGGCGGTGCCGTGATCTCGGTGCTGCTCGAGGCGTTCCTCCCGCAGCGGCACCGCCGTCCGGTGCAGCTCTTCCTGACGTTCGGCACGCTGATCGCGGCCTTCGCCTTCGTCGTGATCGAGCGCGGAACCCGCGCGATCGTCGCCGAGGGCTCGGTCGCCGTCGACGGTCCCACCCTGTTCATGCAGGGTTCGATCCTCGTGCTCGCCTTCATCGCCGCGCTGGTGATGGCCGAGCGCGACGTCGACCCTGCAGGGGATGCCTTCGCGCCGCGCGCGTCAGCCCTTCCGGGTTCGGAGGAGGAGCAGGAGTTCACGCGTCTCGGCTGGTTCCAGACCGAGGTGTGGCCGCTCTTCCTCTTCAGCGTCGGCGGCATGCTGCTCTTCCCGGCGTCCACCGACCTGCTGACGATGTTCGTCGCCCTCGAGGTCGTGTCGCTTCCGCTCTACATCCTCGCGGGCATGGCTCGGCGACGTCGCCTGCTCTCGCAGGAGGCCTCGCTCAAGTACTTCGTGCTCGGTGCCTTCTCCTCGGCGTTCTTCCTCTACGGCACCGCGCTGCTGTACGGCTTCGCCGGCACGGTCGAGCTCAGGGGGATCGCTGACGCGCTCACGGCCAACGCCGGTGAGAGCGGGCTCGTCGTCGCCGGTACTGCTCTGCTCCTCGTCGGCCTGCTGTTCAAGATCGGTGCGGCCCCGTTCCACCAGTGGACCCCGGACGTCTACCAGGGCTCGCCCACCTCGATCACGGGGTTCATGGCCGCGTGCACGAAGGTGGCGGCGTTCGGTGCGCTGCTGCGCGTCATGTACGTCGCCCTCGGCGGTATCCGCTGGGACTGGCGCCCGGTCATGTACGTGATCGCCGCTCTCACGATGATCGTCGGCACGATCTTCGCCCTGACCCAGACCGACATCAAGCGGATGCTGGCCTACTCCTCGATCGCCCAGGCGGGCTTCATGCTCGTCGGCGTCCTCGCCACCAACGCGGCCGGGCTCAAGGGCACGATGGTCTACCTCCTCGCCTACGGCATCGCCACCGTCGGCGCGTTCGCCGTCGTCACTCTCGTGCGCGACTCGACCGGTGAGGCGACCCACCTGTCGTCCTGGGCGGGGCTCGGCAAGAAGTCGCCACTCGTCGCGAGCGCCTTCGCCCTCTTCCTGCTCGCGTTCGCGGGCATCCCGCTCACGAGCGGCTTCACCGGAAAGTTCGCGGTCTTCACCGCGGGCATCGCCGGGGGTGCGACTCCCGTCGTGATCATCGGCGTGGTGGCCTCGGCCGTCGCCGCCTTCTTCTACATCCGCGTGATCGTCCTGATGTTCTTCAACGAGCCCCCTGCGGACGGCGGCGCTAGCGTGGTCATCCCCAGCAGCTTCACCACCTTCGCGATCACGATCACGGTCGCGCTGACGCTCGTCATCGGTGTTCTGCCCCAGCTCGTGCTGGGGCTCGTCGACCAGGCCGGCGTCTTCATCCGCTGATCGTCCGCACCACCGTCCCCAGGAGGCGTTCCGCGTGGCCGAGGCACTGCCGTTCGGTCTGTCGCACGTCGACGACGCGTTGGCGGACCGGCTCCGGACCGGCCTGGACGACGTCGAGGTAGCGCTGCGCGCCGCCGTGACGAGCGACTACCCGTTCATCACCGAGGCCTCGAGCCACCTGGTGAGCGCCGGCGGCAAGCGGTTCCGGCCGCTGCTCGCGCTGGTGGCGGCGCAGTACGGCGACGCCGACGCCCGTGGCAACGTGCCGGGCGCGGTCGTAGCCGAGCTGACGCACCTCGCCACGCTGTACCACGACGACGTCATGGACGAGGCGTCGCTCCGCCGCGGTGCCCCGAGCGCCAATGCGCGCTGGGACAACACCGTGGCGATCCTCACGGGCGACTTCCTGTTCGCTCGCGCGGCCGACATCGCGGCCGACCTGGGCACCGACATCGTGCGGCTGCAGGCGCGGACGTTCGAGCGCCTCTGTGTCGGCCAGATCCGTGAGACGGTCGGGCCGTCCGAGGGGGAGGACCCCGTCGTCCACCACCTCGAGGTGCTGGGCGGCAAGACCGGCTCACTCATCGCCGCTGCCGGTCGCATGGGCGCCATGACCTCGGGTGCCCCTCCGTCGGTTGCCGACGCGATCTCGGCGTACGGCGAGAAGTTCGGCGTCGCGTTCCAGCTCTCCGACGACCTGCTCGACATCGCGAGCGAGTCGGAGGAGTCGGGCAAGACGCCCGGCACCGACCTGCGCGAGGGGATCCGTACGCTGCCGGTCCTTCTCGCCCTCCGCGGCACCGACCCCGAGGGCGCCCGGCTGCGCGAGCTTCTGGCGGGCCCCCTGGTCGACGACGCCCTGCACGCCGAGGCTCTCGTGCTCCTGCGCAGCTCGCCCGCGATGACCGAAGCGCGGGCCGAGCTCGTCCGCTGGACCGAGGCAGCCCGCGCCGAGCTGGCCGCACTCCCCGCCGGCCCGGTGACCGACGCGCTCTCGATGATGTGCGACGTCGTCGTCGACCGCTCAGTCTGACCTTTCCTGACCGCCCGAGACCGCTCGTCGTTGATGCGCGGTCGGCTGCACGGTAACCGACGCGGATCGCTCAAGGCACAACTGCGCGGGCGTCAGCCTCGTTCGGCCAACGCCGCCGTCCCTGCTTCGGAGATCCCCCAGTCCACGAAAGCGCCGAGCATCCCGCAGGCAACGCATCGTGATCCGACGTTCACCCATCTCACGTCGCCACTGTCCCGGAGGGCGTACCCGACAGCGAGGTTGCACTCCTTCTCACCGCAGAGGCAAAGCCGAGTGGTGGGACGAGAGCTGGCCCACGACGATGCGCTGTCCGCGATGAACTCCTTGGCGTTGCAGTTCACGCAGTTGCGCCGCGCTGCACCCGCGCGCCGATCTGCCCGTAGGACGAAGACGTCATGGCCGCAGTTCGAGCAGACACTGCTCCGAACGACCGTGACTGGGTAGTCCTCTGCCGTGAGTTCGATCAGGTAGGGCTCAATGTCTGCGGGATCTGTCGAGGTCCACCACTCGCCGGTCTTGTCGATCGCCACGCTGCGCATAGTGTCGGGTCGCGCAACCAGATGCGAGTGCTATCGGCACATCTGCGCGCTCGGGTTCCGCAGGCGAAGGACTCCGTTCGCCTCACGTTCTTCAGCCGATGATGTGCCGGCGGGATAGGTCGGACGGGGCCAGCGAGTTGTCGAACTCGAACCCGCCGTCCGGGTCCCACACCGGTTGCACGATGTCCCATGCGTCGACGTAGATGCGGATGAGCGACTCGAGATCGTCGGCGATCTGCATGTTCCACTCCGGGAAGGAGCTGTTCCAGGTGCCGTTGTCATGACGGAACATGGCGCCGGTCTCGAGGTCCATGTAGACGTATTCGCCTGACCAACTGCCCAGCAGTGGAAGCCAGGAGTCCCGGAACTCGTTCTCCTGGCCCCTTGTCTGCTCAAGGGCCTCCAGCACGTCACGGGCGGCGACCGCCTGTGCAACGCCGAACGGCTCCCGGCCGGACGGCGCTGCATCGAACGCTTCCGCTGGACCGTCCTGCCAGCCGAACCAGGTGATCACGTCTGGGTGCACGGGCGCGAAGTCGATCGCAGCTCGCACTGCGGCCTCGCTGACACCTGGACGGAGAACTCCCTCTGGCACCCCGGCGGCCCGCCAACGGTCTTCCCACGCCTGCAAGGCATCCATCAACGACACAGACCTACCCCCGTCTCTCCACTGCGCACGCTATCGGCACATCGAGATCACTAGGCAGGCAGTGATGGCGCGCTCAGAGAGTCGAACACGTTAGCGAGCGCTAGGAGGACCAACGCGATGGTGACGAGCCCCAGTGTCAGGGTCGCCCAGCGTGGCAAAGCGAGGCGGTTGACGAGGCTCCAAAGCCCCGCCCCGACGAGGCCCACCGACAGCGGAGCAATCCATGGCGCGAGCGGGGCATGGAAGCCAGCCCACAGCGGGTACACCACTGCGAAGACTCCTAGCGCGGTCCCCGCGCTCAACGTCGCCCAGGCCCGAGTCGGGCGATAGGTGGACAACGGCTGCACTTCGGTCGCCATAGCCATGGGACGGATGATCCTCCGAAACGGTTCCGGGGCGATGCCTGCTGCCGGTTAGCCCGATCCGCCGCGAGCGCGAACGGCACATCTGCGCGCTCAGGTTCCGGAGGCGCAGGGTTCGTTCTCGGCTCGGTCGTCAGCCGATGACGTGGCGCTGGAACAGGTCCGCTGGCATGAGCGAGCGGTCGACCTCGAAGGCCTCGTCCTCAGGCGCCCAGACCGGCTGCACGAGGTCCCAGACGTCGAGGTAGATGCGGATCAGCGACTCAAGGTCGTCGGCAATCCACAGGTTCACTTGCTGGTACTCCCCGCTCCAGAGGCCGAGGTCGTGGCGGTAGATCGCGCCCGTCTCCAGGTCCATGTAGATGCACTCCGGGCTGTACTCGCCCAGCAGCGGCAGCCACGAAGCCTTGAACTCGCCGCCGCCCTCGCGATCGGCTTCGAGCATGGCCAGCGACGCCCGATTGTTGAGCGACCGGGAGATCCCGAGTGGTTGGCGGTCAGACGGCGGCGCCGTGAAGACTGTCGCTGGGCCGCCCTGCCATCCGAACCAGGTCACGGCATCTGGATGTACGGGTGCGAAGTCGATCGCAGCACGGACCTCCGTCTCGGACACGCCGGGGAGCAGGATTCCGTCTGGAACACCGGCAGCACGCCAACGGCCTTCCCACTCCTGCAAGGCTTCGATCAACGCCACTGGCCCACCCCCGCCTCTCCACGGTGCACGCTATCGGCACGTCTGCGCGCTGCGTCAACGCTGATGGCGTCCGCGGATGTCGTCGGAGAAGTCCCGCTCGGGGTGCGGATCAGGATCGCGGTAGTAGAAGAGCCAAGCGAGCAAGCCGGGCAGGCAGAGGCAGCCCATGCCTGCCAGTAGGTGCCACATAGGACCACCACCTAGGCCGCTGAGCACCAGCCCGCCGCCCATGGCGATGGGGACCCACACCACGAGAAGCGCCAGACGAACATCGTCGACGACGAAGTACCAGAAGTGCCGCAGGTCCTTGCTGAGCACGATGTCTCGTCGCGCACCGGGCAGCCGGACCATGCGAGTCAGAATGCCGGTTCCTTCTCGGTCTGTCTGTGACTCGCCCATAGCCGGACGGTCGTTGAGCGTGACTCTTCAGCAACGAGTCCGGAGGTAGTTCGGGGGCCTCAGCCGGCGGCGGACTGGACGGCGGCGCGGACCAGGGCGTCGCGCTCGGCCTCGTCACCGGTCGAGACAGCGAAGGTGCGGGCACCGGAGACCCAGGTGGCGTACCACTCCCAGTCGGCCGGGTCGAGGGGCTCCCCGAGGTCGTCGTGGGTGAACGTGCACGTCCACCACGGCACGGTGTCCGGCAGGGTCTCGGGCAGGGCGAGCCTGGCCGTGCGCAGCGAGTCCCCGGCCTTGCCGCCCAGCGATGCGAGCGACGGCGACGACGCCCACTGCTCGCACGGCACGGTGCCGTCGTCGAAGTCGAGCGTCGCGACGAGCGAGTTGACGACACCGAGGTCGTCGACCGACCAGCTCACGCTGCGGTCGTCGCCCTCCGACCCCGAGCGGTACACGACGAAGTCGAAGCCGCTGCCGACGCGTTCCCCCGGCACCTTGGTCATGCCGTCGACCTCGGTCGGGAGCCGGTCGAGCCACGCCGTCGCAGCGTCCTCGTCGGCGGGCCACGGGACCGAGGCGAACCCGTAGGGGTCGACGGCGGACGTGCTCACGACCGCAGTTGGTCGCGGTGCCGAGGTGCCAGGAAGAGAGGTGCACGCGGTCAGCGCGGCGCACGCCGCCATCGCGGTCACCACGGCTCGCCGGCCCATCAGCACCCCCATCGGTTGAGGGGCCCAGGCTTGCATGCGCGGGCGTCCGGCGCCCGGGTTCCCAGCGGCGCGTCGAGGCACAGACGGATCAGGCGGGCTCGGTCACGCCCTCGGCGACGCCGTCCTCCTCGGCCCTGCGGGCGGCGCGGTTGGCCTGGCCGTTGCGGAGGCTGTCCCAGGTGAACACCACGAGCGCGAGCCACACGATGCCGAAGCCGAACCATCGTGAGGCAGGCATCTGTTCGTCGAACACCAGGATGCCGAGCAGGAACTGCAGGCAGGGAGTGAGGTACTGCAGCACGCCGATCGTCGACAGCGGGACACGATTGGTGGCCGCTCCGAACAGGACGAGCGGGATCGCCGTCACCACGCCGGTCATCATGAGCAGCAACGTGTTCCCGGTCGAGGAGTGGCCGAACACCAGCGTGCCCTGGGTGGAGAGCCACAGCAGGAACGCGAGCGCGAAGGGCGTGCCGTACGCCGTCTCCACGGTGAGGCTCGCGACCGGGTCGACTCCGGCGAGCTTCTTCACCAGGCCGTAGCCCGCCCACGAGAAGGCCAGTGCCAGGGCCACCCAGGGCACCGAGCCGTAGCCGGCGGTGAGAACGGCGACTGCCACGGCGGCGATCCCGACTGCGGTCCACTGCAGCGGTCGCAACCGCTCGCCGAGCAGCAGTGTGCCGGTGAGGACGACCATGAGCGGGTTGATGAAGTACCCGAGGGCCGCCTCCACCACGCGGTCGTTGTTGACCGCCCAGATGTAGACGCCCCAGTTGACCGAGATGAGGAGTGTCGCGGCGATCAGCATGAGCATCACGCGGCGGTCGTGCAGCACGGCGCGCATGCGCGACCACGACCGCGTCACCGTCATGATCAGCGCGAGGAAGACGAACGACCACACGAACCGGTCGGCGAGCACCTCGAGCGGCGAGGCGGGCTTCAGCAGCGGGAAGTAGAGCGGGAACAGGCCCCACAGGGTGTAGGCACCGATGCCGAACAGCAGGCCCAGCCGGTGGCTGGCGCGCGCGGCCTCGGCCGGGGTGCTGGGGGAGTCGCTCATCGCTCCGCCACGGTACGCCGTCCGCCTCTCCCGCCGCTCTCCCCATTCGCCAGCCGAGACACCCAGCCGGTTCCCGTCGTCACGGTCAGCCGCCTCAACGTGCGGGAGGCCCCGACCGTCGTGCGGTCGGGGCCTCCCGGGGAGCAGGTGCCGCCTGGGTCAGGCGATCTCCCACGTGTCGCTGCCCGCGAGCAGCGCACCGAGGTCGGCGTTGCCGCCGGCCTTCGCCGATGCCAGCTGCGCCTGGAACGCGGAGTCGTACGACGGGCGCGGCACGTCGCGGAACACGCCGATCGGCGTGTTGGCGAGCGTGATCGAGTCCGACAGCCGCGACAGGGCGAACGCTGTCGAAGGGTCGTGGCGGTGGGCATCGTGGACGACGATCGCGTCGAGACCGACCTCGGCGACGTCCGCGATCTCCAGGCTGCCGTCGGCGGTGCGGATGACGCCGCGGGTGCCGTCGACGAGGGTGATCGGCTTGCCGTGCTCGAGGCGCAGGGTGAGCGAGTCGCGGTGGTCGGAGTCCTTGAGCGGGTCCCACGCCCCATCGTTGAAGATGTTGCAGTTCTGGTAGATCTCGACCAGCGCGGTGCCCTCGTGCAGCGCCGCCTGGCGCAGCGTCTCGGTGAGGTGCTTGCGGTCGGAGTCGATCGTGCGGGCGACGAACGACGCCTCGGCGCCGATGGCGAGCGAGACCGGGTTGAACGGGTGGTCGAGCGAACCCATCGGGGTCGACTTGGTGACCTTGCCGACCTCGGAGGTGGGCGAGTACTGCCCCTTGGTGAGGCCGTAGATCCGGTTGTTGAACAGCAGGATCTTGAGGTTGACGTTGCGGCGCAGCGCGTGGATGAGGTGGTTGCCGCCGATGGACAGGGCGTCGCCGTCACCGGTGACGACCCACACCGACAGGTCGGGACGGGTCATCGCGAGACCGGAGGCGATCGCAGGCGCGCGGCCGTGGATCGAGTGCATCCCGAAGGTGTTCATGTAGTACGGGAAGCGGCTCGAGCAGCCGATGCCGGAGATCCAGACGATGTTCTCCTTGGCGAGGCCGAGCTCGGGCATGAAGCTCTGGACGCCGGCCAGGATCGCGTAGTCACCGCACCCGGGGCACCAGCGCACCTCCTGGTCGGTCTTGAAGTCCTTCGCCGTCTGCTTGCCGTCCGCCTTCGGGACGAGCGCCAGCGAGGGGAAGCCCAGATCGACGGTCTCAGACACTGGCAACCACGTCCTTGATGACTCCGGCGAGCTCTTCTGCCTTGAACGGCAGGCCTCGCACCTGGTTGTAGGAGATCGCGTCCACGAGGTACTTGCCGCGGATCAGCAGTGACAGCTGACCGAGGTTCATCTCGGGGATGACGACCTTGTCGTAGCGGCGCAGCACCTCGGCGGTGTTGGCCGGGAACGGGTTGAGGTGCCGCAGGTGCGCCTGTGCCACCGAGCTGCCCGCACGCCGGGAGATCTGGCAGGCGGCGTTGATCGGGCCGTACGTCGAGCCCCATCCGAGCACCAGCACACGAGCGTCGCCGGTCGGGTCCTCGACCTCGAGGTCGGCCACCGTGATGCCGTCGACCTTGGCCTGGCGGAGCCGGACCATGTGGTCGTGGTTGTCGGCGTCGTAGGAGATGTTGCCGATCCCGTCGGCCTTCTCGATGCCGCCGATCCTGTGCTCGAGGCCCTTCGTGCCGGGCACGGCCCAAGGGCGCGCGAGCGTCTCGGGGTCGCGGAGGTACGGCCAGAACTCGGTCGAGCCGTCGGCGTTGGTGTGGTTGTGCTCGGTCGCGAACCCGACGTGCAGGTCGGGCAGCGACTCGACGTCCGGGATGCGCCACGGCTCGGAGCCGTTGGCGACGTAGCCGTCCGAGAGCAGGAACACCGGGGTGCGGTAGGTCGTGGCGATGCGCACCGCTTCGACCGCAGCGTCGAAGCAGTCGCCCGGCGAGCGCGGAGCGACGATCGGCACCGGTGCCTCGCCGTTGCGGCCGAACATCGCCTGCAGGAGGTCGGCCTGCTCGGTCTTGGTGGGCAGGCCGGTGGACGGGCCACCGCGCTGGACGTCGACGATGACCAGCGGCAGCTCGAGCGACACCGCGAGGCCGATGGTCTCGGACTTGAGTGCGACGCCGGGCCCCGAGGTCGTGGTGACTCCGAGCATGCCGCCGTACGAGGCGCCGAGAGCTGCGCCGATGCCGGCGATCTCGTCCTCGGCCTGGAACGTCATCACGCCGAACCGCTTGTGCTTGCTCAGCTCGTGGAGGATGTCCGACGCCGGGGTGATGGGGTACGACCCCAGGAACAGCGGGATCTCAGCGAGCTGCGATGCGGCGATCAGGCCGTACGCGAGCGCGAGGTTGCCCGACATGTTGCGGTAGCGGCCGGGCGCCATCTTCGCGGGCTGGATCTCGTACTGCACCGAGAAGTCCTCGGTGGTCTCGCCGAACGACCAGCCGGCCTCGAAGGCCGTGATGTTGGCGGCGAGGATGTCGGGCTTCTTCGCGAACTTCTGCCGCAGGAACGTCAGGGTGCCTTCGGTGGGTCGGTGGTACAGCCACGAGAGCAGGCCGAGGGCGAACATGTTCTTCGCGCGCTCGGCCTCCTTCTTGCTGATGTTGATGCCCTTGAGCGCCTCGACGGTCATCGAGGTCAACGGGATCGGGTGCACGGCGTACGACTCGAGCGAGCCGTCCTCGAGCGGGTTCGCGTCGTAGCCGACCTTGGTGAGGTTGCGGGTCGTGAACTCGTCGGTGTTGACGATGATGTCCGCACCGCGCGGCAGGTCCTTGATGTTGGCCTTGAGCGCCGCAGGGTTCATCGCGACCAGCACGTTGGGGGTGTCGCCCGCGGTGGTGATGTCGTGGTCGGCGAAGTGCAGCTGGAACGCGGAGACGCCAGGGATCGTGCCCGCTGGTGCGCGGATCTCGGCGGGGAAGTCGGGCAGCGTCGCGAGGTCGTTGCCGAACGACGCCGTGCGCGAGGTGAACTGATCCCCGGCGAGCTGCATGCCGTCGCCGGAGTCACCCGCGAACCGGATGATCACGCGGTTCAGCTGGACGACTTGCTTGCCCACGGTGTCCTCACCTTGCTGCGACGGCTGTGCCGACGCTCCTGGGGATGATGCTCGGATGACGGCCGGAGGCGATCCGGTCGTACGAGTCACCATCCTCCCGCGTGAACGCCCCTTTCGCCTGCACGGGTCCCGTCAGTTGGACCGCATGTCGCGAGATTCGCCGACGGCGTAGCCCGACGGTCGGCTCGCCTAGGCTCTGGGGGTCGGTCAGCGGGAGGACGGAGGCGGTCATGTCGGACGGCGGTGTGCTCCTCGGCCTTCCCGGACTGGGCCGTCCGGGGCCAGCGGCGCCGCTGAGGCTCGCGATCGCCCTGGGAGACGGCGCCGGCACCCGGACGGTGGCTCTCCACGTGGCCGGTGCCGGCCTCGCCTGCTGCTCGGTCGAGCTCGTGGCGGCGGCCCTTCGCCGGCCCGAGGCCCGGGCAGCCGGAGTGCTGGAGGCTGCCACCGACGACCCCGCCGTCGACGTGCTCGTGGTGTCCGGCACGTGCACCGACGTACTCGCCCCCGCACTGCGCGCCCTGCACGCATCCCTGCCCGCAGGCACGCCGGTGCTGTCCTTCGGTGCCTGCGCGAGCTCAGGCGGCCCCTACTGGGACTCGTACTCCGTCACCAAGGGCGTCGACCAGGTCGTGCCCGTCGACGTGTACGTGCCCGGGTGCCCGCCGCGGCCCGAGGCGCTCGTCGACGGCCTGCGCAGACTCCCCGGGATCGCGCGATGAGCCCTGTGGTTGATGCGGTCCAGGCAGCTCTGGGCGATGCAGTCCTCGCCGTCGTGCCCGGCTTCGGCCCGGTGACGGTCGACGTCGACCCCGCCTCCTGGGCCGCGGCCGTCGCCGCGGCCGCCGGTGCCGGAGCGACGTACGCCGACTACCTCACGGCGTACGACGAGCTTGAGCTGGGCTTCGCGCTCGTCCTGCACGTGACGACGCCGGACGCCTCAGACCACGTGCTGCTGCGCACCCGCGTGCCGCGCGATCGCCCGCAGGTCGAGAGCGTGGTGGGAATCCACCGTGGCCTGGCCTGGCACGAACGGGCCACGCACGAGATGTTCGGCATCGGGTTCGTCGGCAACGACGACCTGAGCCCGCTGCGCACCCAGCCGTCGCTCGGCGCGCATCCGCTGCGCAAGGACTTCGTCCTCGCGGCGCGGGTCGCGCGGCCATGGCCGGGCGAGAAGGACCCTGCAGGCGACAACGGTCGCGCGCGCCGTCGCGTGCTGCCTCCCGGCGTGCCCGAGGGCTGGGGGGACCAGGCATGACCGAACCCGCCGTACCGGCTCGCAGTCGCGGGGTGATCTCCCTCGTCGAGGAGAACTGCACGGTCTGCATGCTGTGCGCCCGCGAGTGCCCCGACTGGTGCATCCACATCGAGGGGCACACCGAGACGCTGCCCGCCGACGAGGAGCACCGCAGGCCTCGCACCGAGAACGTGCTCGACCGGTTCGCGATCGACTTCTCGCTGTGCCTCTACTGCGGCATCTGCATCGAGGTGTGCCCGTTCGACGCCCTGCACTGGTCACCCGAGCACGAGTACGCGGGTGCCACCCTCGCCGAGCTGACCCACGAGCGCGACCGACTGGCCGGCTGGGAAGCCACCGCGCCGACGACGGCCCAGCGCGACGCCTGATCCGCCGTACCTCCGGCGCCGTATGCGATGAAGGGGGCCTTCATCGCAAACAGTCGGCACGATCTGTGAATCTGTCGTTTCCCGGGCCTGCACAGTGCCCGGAAACGACGGATTCGTAGAAAGAGCGGGCCTAGGCGGCAGCGTGCCTCGCCGTACGCCGGAAGGTCTCGACTAGCGGTAGTTCACGAACTGGACGGCGAAGTCGAGGTCGGCGTCGCGCACGAGCGACTGCACGGCCTGGAGGTCGTCGCGGCTCTTGGACGTGACGCGGAGCTCTTCGCCCATGACCTGCGCCTTGACCGCCTTGGGGCCCTCGTCGCGGATGAGCTTGCCGAGCTTCTTGGCCTGCTCCTGGTTGATGCCGGCCTCGAACGTCATCGCGATCTTGTACTCCTTGCCCGAGGCCCGCGGGTCGTCCGCCTTGAGGGACTTGAGCGAGAGCTGGCGCTTGACCAGCTTGTCGCGGAACACCTCGAGCGCCGCAGCCGCACGCTCCTCGGTCGAGGACGTGATCTCGACCGCGAGCTCGCCCTTCCACTCGATCGTGGTGCTGGTGTTCTTGAAGTCGAACCGCTGCGAGAGCTCCTTGGCCGCCTGGTTGAGCGCGTTGTCGACCTCCTGGCGGTCGACCTTGCTCACGATGTCGAAGCTGCTGTCGGCCATAGCCGGTTCGTCCCTTCGGTGCGAGTGGTCACATGGGCGGCCCCCGGGATTTCCCCCGTGCCGCGCCTCCTATGTATCCTCCCCTCTGCTGTCCTTGGACGGCAAAGGCGGGTTGCCCGAGCGGCCAATGGGAGCGGACTGTAAATCCGTCGGCTTTGCCTTCGATGGTTCGAATCCATCACTCGCCACACGGCAGGAGGCCCGACCCGCAGGGGTCGGGCCTCTTCTCGTTCGCCGGCGACCCCGCTCAGGCGGTAAGGCTGGCCACGACGTCGTCGAACCGGGCACCGATGAGGTCCTCGGACGCCGTCCACAGGGCCTCGGCCATCCGGGTGTCGCGCGCCGCGGACGTGGTGCCCACGAGGCGGGGGTTGCCGTGCTGCTCCAGGAAGCCGTCCGGCCCGGCGTACGACGTCGGCGGCAGACCAGGCTCGGTGGCGACGTACAAGGTCGGCAGGGCACCCATCTCGGCGGGCTGGGCGAGCAGCCTGTTGCCGAGCTCGGAGAGCCTGGTGCCCAGGCTGCTGCCCTTCATCGCCGGGGCGACGCCCTGCAGGTTGGTGGCCGCGAACCCGGGGTGGGCGGCGTACGCCCCGATCGGGAGCCCAGCGGCGTCGAGCCGGTGCTGCAGCTCGAAGGTGAACAGAAGGTTGGCCAGCTTGCTCTGCCCGTACGCCACCCAGGGCTGGTACTTCTGAGCTCCCATGAGGTCGTCGAGCTTGATCCGGCCCATCTTGTGGGCGTTGCTCGACACAGTGACCACTCGGGAGGCCGCCGAGACCGACCCCGCGCGGGCCAGGGCGGGCAGCAGGCCCAGCGTGAGGGCCATGTGGCCGAGATGGTTCGTGCCGAGCTGCATCTCGAAGCCGTCGGCGGTCTCACGACGCGGGATGGCCATCACCCCGGCGTTGTTGACGAGCAGGTGCAGCGGCTCGACGCCCACCTCCTCGGTGCAGGCCCGCACCGAGGCGAGGTCGGCCAGGTCGAGCGGTACGACGGCCACGCTGCCCGGCCCCTCGCCCAGAGCCTCGGCGATCCGGACGCGAGCCGCCTCGCCGCGCCCCGGGTCGCGGACCGCGAGAAGGACGTCGGCACCGTGCCTGGCGAGCTCGAGGGCGGTCACGAACCCGATGCCGGAGTTCGCCCCGGTGACGAGGGCGCGACGTCCGGACAGGTCGGGGATGTCAGCTGCGGTCCAGGTGCTCATGCAGCCATCCTCACCCGTGCGGACAGGCCTCGCGCCCCGGGGTCGAGCGGCCCCGGGCACCGGGCGCCCTCGTTTTGGAGGATCACTTGCCGACCGGGTATCCTGCTCAGGCTCTACGCCCCCATAGCTCAGTCGGCAGAGCGTCTCCATGGTAAGGAGAAGGTCTACGGTTCGATTCCGTATGGGGGCTCGGAAACAGCGGACCCGTCCCATCCGGGGGCGGGGCCGAACCCTCGGCGGAGTAGCTCAGCCTGGCAGAGCAAGCGGCTCATAATCGCTGTGTCGCCGGTTCAAGTCCGGCCTCCGCTACCACCGTATGAACGAACGACAGACCCGAAAGGCACTCCCGTGGCCAAGAGCGACGTCCGCCCGAAGATCACCCTGGCCTGCCAGGAGTGCAAGGACCGCAACTACATCACCAAGAAGAACCGGCGCAACGACCCGGACCGTCTTGAGATGAACAAGCACTGCCCGAAGTGCAACAAGCACACGGTGCACAAGGAGACCCGCTAGCCGGGTGGGCCTCGGCCCCACACAGTCGTCACAGGATGGCCGCCCCTACGGGGGCGGCCGTCCTGTTGCTTTGCGCCTCCAGGCTCGGCTCGTTCCTCGCCTGGCGTCGGCGACCAGCCCCCAGTCGGAGCCCGTCCCCTGACGATTCCGGGGATCTCGTCCAAGGTCTGCCGGGCCCCTGCAGCGGGTGGGCTGGTGGGCTAGCGTCGCGACGTGGCGCCGGGTGTCCGGGCCGAGGACGAAGGGGAGCATCGTGGGACGACTGGATGACCGGGTCGCGATCGTGACCGGCGCGGGCCGCGGCATCGGCCGGGCCACGGCGCTGCGCCTGGCGAGGGACGGCGCGGCGGTCGTGGTCAACGACATCGACGCCGAGCCCGCCACCGAGACCGTCGCGCTCATCGAGGCCGAGGGCGGTCGCGCCCTGCTGCACGTGGCCAACACGGTCGAGCTCGACCAGGCTCACGGCCTCACCAAGGCAGCAGTGGACGGCTTCGGCAAGCTCGACATCGTCGTCAACAACGCCGGCATCACGCGCGACAAGATGTTCCACGGCATGACCGACGAGATCTTCGACTTCGTCCTCGACGTCAACCTGCGTACGGCGTTCCACACGACCCTGGCGGCCATGCCCTACCTCCGCGAGGTCGCCAAGGCCGAGATCAAGGCCGACGGCAAGGTCGCCTACAACCGCAAGATCGTGTTCACGGCCTCCGTGGCAGCGCTCATGGGCAACCCCGGCCAGTACAACTACACCGCTGCCAAGGGCGCGCTCATCGCGACGACCAAGACCCTCGCGCGCGAGCTCGGCCCCTTCGGCATCAACGTCAACGCCGTCGCTCCCGGCTTCATCGAGACGCGTCTGACGCAGGCGAAGACCGATGCCAGCGACCTCGGGATCCCGCAGCAGATGCGCGACATGTCGCTCATGCTCATCGCCATGGGCCGCCTCGGCCTTCCCGAGGACATCGCCAACGTGCACGCGTTCCTCGTGTCGAGTGACTCCGACTTCGTCTCGGGCGTCACCATCCCCGTGACCGGCGGACAGCTCGGAGGCATGTGACCGTGGCCCTCAACCAGGACTACCTCGGCAAGGTCTACCCGCCGAGCCCGCCGTACCAGGTGGGCCGCGAGAAGGTCCGCGAGTTCGCGACCGCCATCGGCGACCAGAACCCGGCCTATCACGACCTCGAGCACGCGAAGTCGCTCGGCCACCCCGACGTCATCGCCCCGCCGACGTTCGCGTTCACGATCGCGATGCGCGCCATGGCCGTGGCCGTGTTCGATCCGGGTCTAGGCCTCGACTACAGCCGCGTCGTGCACGGCGAGCAGCGCTTCGCCTACCAGCGCCCTCTGTACGCCGGCGACGACGTCGTGGTCACCACCACGATCGAGAACCTGCGTGTGGCTGCCGGCAACGACATCCTCACGACGCGCTCAGACCTCGCCACGGTCGACGGTGAGGCGATCTGCTCCACGTGGACCGTCACGGTCGCGCGCGGCACCGGAGGGGAGTCCTGATGGCCACCACCGTCGCCTGGTCCGATGTCGAGGTGGGTGATTCCCTCCCCTCGATCACGGCGAAGCTCCAGCGGGTCAACCTCGTGATGTACGCCGGTGCGTCAGGCGACTTCAACCCCATCCACTGGAACGAGGCGTTCGCCACCGCAGTGGGCCTGCCCGACGTCATCGCGCACGGGATGCTCACGATGGCCACGGCCGGTCGCGTCGTCACCGACTGGGTCGGCGACCCCGGGGCTGTGGTCGAGTACGGAGTCCGCTTCACGCGGCCGGTCGTCGTGCCCAACGACGATCAGGGTGCGACCGTCGAGATCACTGGTGTCGTGGGCGAGAAGCGCGACGACGGCACGGTTCGCGTCGATCTCACCGCGGTCTACGGCGGATCGACGGTGCTCGGCAAGGCGCAGGCCGTCGTACGACTGGCCTGAGCAACCGGCTCCGCGCTCTAGGCTCGACATCGTGACGACCCTCGCCGACCTCACCACGCTGCGCCTCGGCGGCCCTGCTGGGCGCCTCGTCGTCGCCGAGGACGAGCGCACGCTGGTCGACACCGTGCGTACGGCCGATGCCGCGGGCGAGGCCGTCCTCGTGGTCGCAGGCGGCAGCAACCTCGTCGTCGCCGACGCCGGCTTCCCTGGTGTGGTCGTCCTGGTCCGCACGACGGGCGTGACCGTCGAGTCCGACCTGTGCGGCGGCGCGCACGTGACCGTGGCCGCCGGCGAGGAGTGGGACCCGTTCGTGGCCCGGGCCGGTGCCGAGGACTGGGCCGGCGTCGAGTGCCTCTCGGGCATCCCCGGCTCGGTCGGGGCCACCCCGGTGCAGAACGTCGGCGCCTACGGCCAGGAGGTGGGGGACGTCCTCGCGCGGGTCCGCACGCTGGACCGGGCTACCGGCGAGCAGCGCACCTTCATGCACTCCGACCTCGGCCTCGGCTACCGCACGAGCCGGTTCAAGGGCGAGCCGGGCCGCTACCTCGTGCTCGACGTGACGTTCCAGATGAAGCTCTCCGGCACGGGCACCCCGATCCAGTACGCCGAGCTCGCGCGCAGCCTCGGCGTCGAGGTCGGCGGACGAGCGCCGCTCGCCGACGTACGGCAAGCCGTCCTCGCGCTGCGTCGCGACAAGGGCATGGTGCTCGACCCGGCCGACCACGACACCTGGAGCGCAGGCTCCTTCTTCACCAACCCGCGCCTGTCGCAGGGCGAAGCCGACCGCCTCCCCGGCGACGCGCCTCGCTGGCCGGCCGACGGAGGCCTGGTCAAGACCAGCGCCGCCTGGCTGATCGAGCACGCGGGCTTCGCCAAGGGCCACGGAGGGCCGCTCGTGAGCCTGTCCACCAAGCACACGCTGGCCCTCACCAACCGCGGGGGCGCACGCACCTCCGACCTCCTCGCGCTCGCCCGCGAGGTGCGCGACGGCGTCCGCGACCGGTTCGGCGTCCCGCTCGAGGCCGAGCCGGTGCTCGTCGGCTGCTCCCTCGACGGCTGACGGCGATTTCGATGTTGGGGTGGCTCACGCGGTGAGTGCCGACTAGGTTTCGCTGCGTAGCGGCGTCCACCCGGGCGCCACCAGAGGGGAGACGCGTCATGGTCGACGCAGCACTCAAGCCGGTCGGCCCCGTCGACGTCGCGGTCATCGCGTTCGACGAGCCGAAGTTCAACGGAGCGGTCGCCTCGGCGATCGCCGACCTCGTGCGCGCCGGCACCGTCCGCCTGCTCGACGCGATCATGATCCACAAGGCCGCGGACGGCACGATCACGCTCGCGGAGATCACCGACATCGACGGTGACGGGATCCCGGACCTCATCGCCCTGCAGGGCGACATCCCGGGCCTCATCGGCGAGGACGACGCGACCTCGGTCGTGTCCGAGATGCCCAACGACAGCGCCGTGCTGATGCTCGCCTGGGAGAACACCTGGGCACTCCGCGTCGGCCAGGCGATCCGCGCCAACGGGGGCCAGGTGGTGGCTCTCGAGCGCATCCTCGCTGCCGACGTCCAGGCCGTGCTCGCGGCCGACGAGAACTAGAGAGAGGTACTGACATGCGACGCATGGGACGCCCCAGCCTGGTGGGGAGCATGGCCCGCACGGCGGTCGTCGTCGGCACCGCCAGTGCGGTGAGCGGCAACGCGCAGAAGAAGCAGGCCGCTGCCGCCCAGGGGCAGCAGCAGGCGGCGATGAACGAGGCCGAGCTCGCTCAGTACCGCGCTCAGGAGGCCGCCGCAGCCCAGCAGGCGCAGATCGACGCCCAGGTCCAGGCAGCGCTTGCCGCCCAGGCCACCCAGCAGGCGGCCCAGGCCGCACCGGCAGCCCCTGCGGCTCCGGCCGGAGGGGTCGACGTCGTCGCCGAGCTCACCAAGCTGGGTGAGCTCAAGGCAGCCGGCATCTTGTCGGACGAGGAGTTCGCGGCCGCCAAGGCCAAGCTGCTCGCCTGATCCGGCAACGAGCAGGGCCCCCGACCATGCCGGTCGGGGGCCCTGCTCGTTGCCGGATCCGCGACTACTGCGCCTCACCCAGGAGTGCGGCGATGCGGGTCGCGCCCTCGCGGAGGTCGTCGTCGCCGAGGGCGTAGGAGAGCCGCAGGTAGCCCGGGGTGCCGAAGGCCTCGCCCGGCACGACCGCGACCTCGGCCTCGTCGAGGATGATCGCGGCGAGCTCGGCCGAGGAGTCGGCGACGCGACCGCGGATCGTGCGCCCGATGACGCCCTTGACCGAGGGGTAGACGTAGAACGCACCCTCGGGCAGCGGGCAGGTGACGCCGTCGATCGCGTCGAGGAGGCCTGCGATGGTCTGGCGTCGACGATCGAACGCCGCGCGCATCTCGGCCACGGCCGAGAGGTCGCCCGACACGGCGGCCAGTGCGGCGACCTGGGACACGTTGGCGACGTTGGACGTCGCGTGCGACTGGAGGTTGGTCGCCGCCTTCACGACGTCGGCGGGGCCGGCGATCCAGCCCACCCGCCAGCCGGTCATGGCGTAGGTCTTGGCCACGCCGTTGACGACCACGCAGCGCTCGGCCAGCTCGGGCACGAGGGTGGGCATCGAGGCGAACTCGGCGTCGCCGTACACCAGGTGCTCGTAGATCTCGTCGGTGACGACCCAGATGCCGTGGGCGACCGCCCATCGGCCGATCTCCTCGACCTCGGCCGGGGTGTAGACCGCGCCGGTCGGGTTGGACGGCGAGACGAACACGAGCAGCTTGGTGCGCGGGGTGAGCGCGGCGTCGAGCTGCTCGATGGTGACCCGGTAGCCCGAGGTCTCGTCGGTGAGGATCTCGACCGGCACGCCGCCCGCGAGGCGGATCGACTCCGGGTACGTCGTCCAGTACGGCGCCGGCAGCAGCGCCTCGTCGCCCGGGTCCAGCAGGGCCGCGAACGCGTTGTAGAGGGCCTGCTTGCCACCGTTGGTGACGAGCACCTGGCTCGCGCTGATCTGGTACCCGGAGTCGCGCAGCGTCTTGACCGCGATCGCCTCCTTGAGCTCAGGGAGGCCGCCCGCCGGGGTGTACCGGTGCCACTTCGGGTTGCTGCAGGCCTCGATGGCGGCGGCGACGATGTAGTCGGGGGTGGGGAAGTCCGGCTCGCCCGCCCCGAAGCCGATGACCGGGCGCCCGGCGGCCTTGAGGGCCTTGGCCTTGGCGTCCACGGCGAGCGTGGCCGACTCCGCGATGGAGCCGATGCGGTGCGAGATCCGCTGCTGGGATGTCATGGCCCCCATCCTTCCGCAACCGCCCCGGACGGGCCGACCCGGTACCCCGCGGCCGGGAGGCGGGCCGGACGACGCGGTTTGGGTGGCCGCCTTCACGTCCCGTATGCTCGGGCTTCCTGGTGGACGTCCACCCCTGCGCAAGCATGCCTTCACCCGGTGTGTGCGCGTGCTCGGGAGCGTCTTCGAGGGTCGTAGCTCAACTGGTAGAGCACCGGTCTCCAAAACCGGCGGTTGGGGGTTCAAGTCCCTCCGGCCCTGCTCCACCCGGCCTCGCGGCCGGGCGCACCATCCCGCGACCGTGCGGGCAGCACCACGGATCGACCAGCCGGTCGGTTCGAACGTCGGGCCGAGGGGCCCACGACGCGAGCGAGGACCGCGTGAGCGACACCGTCGCCGAGCGCCCGAAGGGTGGCGACTCCGAGGAGCGCCCCGGCATGGGCGCGCGGATCGCGCTGTTCTACCGCCAGGTGGTGGCAGAGCTCCGCAAGGTCATCTGGCCCACCCGCAAGGAGCTCCTCACCTACACGTGGGTCGTGATCGTGTTCGTCGCGATCATCGCCACGATCGTCGGGATCCTGGACTACGGCTTCGGCCAGCTGGTCCTCAAGGTCTTCGGCTCCTAAGCCACCCGACGCCCGAGCACCACCCCAGACCAGCACGAGGAGCCCCGTGTCCGACCCCACGTACGACGTCCTGCCTGACGAGCCCGCGCTCGCCGACGGCTCCGGCGTCGACGAGCAGGACGCTACGGACGCGGTCGACGCGCCCGCGGCCACCTTCAGCGATGTCGTTCCCGCCGACGTCACTCCCGTCGCCGAGATGGTCGCCGACGAGGACGACCAGGACGCCGACGCCGTCGAGAGCGACGCGAGCCTCGACATCGTCGAGGAGACCCCTCCGGCTCCCGAGGCCGTCGCCGAGGTCGAGCCCGCTGCCGAGGCGCCTGTCGCGTCCGACGACGACGCTCCCGAGGCAGACGACGACACAGACCCGATCGAGGCCTTCCGTGAGCGGATGCGCACCGAGCTCGGCGACTGGTACGTCATCCACAGCTACGCCGGCTACGAGAACAAGGTCAAGACCAACCTCGAGAGCCGCATCACCTCCCTCAACATGGAGGACCTGATCTTCCAGGTCGAGGTCCCCATGGAAGAGGTGACCGAGATCAAGAACGGCCAGCGCAAGCTGGTGCGCCGCAACAAGTTCCCGGGCTACGTCCTGGTCCGCATGGACCTCACGGACGCCTCCTGGGGCACGGTCCGGCACACGCCGGGCGTCACCGGCTTCGTCGGTCACGGGCACCAGCCCGCGCCTCTCAGCCTGGACGAGGTCGTCAGCATCCTCGCGCCGGTTCCCGAGAAGAAGCCCGGTTCCCCGGCAGCCGCTGCGGCTGGCGAGGTGATCACCGTCGACTTCTCGGTCGGCGATTCGGTCACCGTCATCGACGGTCCCTTCGCGACGCTCCACGCCACGGTCTCCGAGATCAACGTGGACGCGCAGAAGGTCACCGGACTGGTGGAGATCTTCGGCCGCGAGACGCCGGTCGAGCTCGGTTTCAACCAGATCCAGAAGAACTAGGCGTCCGGCCCGCCCAGGCCGTCCGCACCCATCACGAGCAAGGACCCGAACGCATGCCCCCGAAGAAGAAGGTCACCGGCCTGATCAAGCTCCAGATCCAGGCCGGCGCCGCCAACCCCGCGCCCCCGGTCGGTCCGGCGCTCGGTCAGCACGGCGTCAACATCATGGAGTTCTGCAAGGCCTACAACGCCGCGACCGAGTCGCAGCGCGGCCAGGTCATCCCCGTCGAGATCACCGTGTACGAGGACCGCTCGTTCACGTTCGTGCTCAAGACCCCGCCGGCCGCTCGCCTGATCCTCAAGGCCGCGGGCGTCGACAAGGGCGCAGCGAACCCGAAGACCACCAAGGTCGCCTCGATCACCAAGGCGCAGGTCCGCGAGATCGCCGAGACGAAGATGTCCGACCTCAACGCCAACGACGTCGAGAACGCGATGCTCATCATCGAGGGCACTGCCCGCTCGATGGGCGTCACGGTCACCGACTGACCGAGGCACCAGCACCACCCAGCACCACCGGCACGACGTGGCAGGGCCGAGCGCGGCCCGTCCGACCACGACTCACTCGATTCCTGAGGAGCACGACATGAAGCGCAGCAAGGCCTACAACACCGGCGCCGAGAAGATCGACCGCGACGCCCTGTACTCCCCGCTCGAGGCCGTCCGTCTCGCTCGTGAGACGAACCCCGCGAAGTTCGACGCCACCGTCGAGGTCGCCTTCCGCCTGGGCGTCGACCCGCGCAAGGCCGACCAGATGGTCCGCGGCACCGTCAACCTCCCGCACGGCACCGGCAAGACCGCCCGGGTCCTGGTCTTCGCCAACGGTGAGAAGGCCGACGAGGCCCGCGCCGCCGGCGCCGACGTCGTCGGGGGCGACGAGCTCATCGACAAGGTTGCTGCAGGGTGGACCGACTTCGACGCCGCCGTCTCGACCCCCGACCTCATGGGCAAGGTCGGTCGTCTCGGCAAGGTGCTGGGCCCGCGCGGCCTCATGCCCAACCCGAAGACCGGCACGGTCACGATGGACGTCGCGAAGGCGGTCACCGAGATCAAGGGCGGCAAGATCGAGTTCCGCGTGGACAAGCACTCGAACCTCCACTTCGTGATCGGCAAGGCGTCCTTCTCCGACGAGCAGCTCGTCGAGAACTACGCCGCTGCGCTCGACGAGGTGCTGCGTCTCAAGCCGTCCGCGGCCAAGGGCCGCTACCTGCGCAAGGCCACGGTCACCACGACCATGGGCCCCGGCGTCCCGGTCGACCCGAACCGCACGCGCAACCTCATGTCGGTCGAGGAGGGCTCAGCCTCGAGCTCGTCGACGCCGATCTGCCAGGCCTTGGACTCCTCCTGGAGGTCGCCGAGCGGTACCGGCACGTCGAGGAGGTCCTCGATGCG
>JBBQAY010000005.1:0-81013 GCA_038316965.1 Candidatus Nanopelagicales bacterium | reverse complement strand
GGCGGAGTCCGAGGCGGCCTTCGCGACGGCGAGCGAGACGCCGAGGATCGCGTTGGCGCCGAGGCGCTCCTTGTTGGGGGTGCCGTCGAGGTCGATCATCACCTGGTCGATGAGGCGCTGCTCGGTGGCGTCGAAGCCGAGGATCTCGGGGGCGATCTCGTCCTCGACCGCGAGGACGGCCTTCTCCACGCCCTTGCCGCCGTAGCGGTCGCCGCCGTCGCGGAGCTCCACGGCCTCGAACGCGCCGGTCGAGGCGCCGGAGGGGACGGCTGCGCGGGCGACGGTGCCGTCGTCCAGGCCGACCTCCACCTCGACGGTGGGGTTGCCGCGGGAGTCGAGGATCTCGCGGGCGATGACGGCGTCGATGCTGGCCACGGGTAGCTCCAGGGTGTCGCTGTGCTCCGCAGCGGCGCTGCGGACGGGCTCGTCTGCCGCAGCCGTCCACGGCCTCGGCGACGTTGCCAGGAGGCGCCACGGGTGCGGCGGCCGGACGCCACCGGGCAGGGTGCTGGTGCGCGGTCACGAACCGGTCACCCCGACCCTATCGGCCCGAGCCCGCCCGCCGGACCACCACCGCCCACGCCCCGGTGTCTCCCCCACCACTGCCCGCACACTCCGGATGAGGGTGCCCCCGCGGACCCAAGAGGACCCCAGGCTTCCCCAACGGCGGCGCCGCGGCGCCCCCCACCGTGCGCCGTACGCCGGGAAGGGCACCCTGGGAGCCATGACCGAGACCTTCGAGCGCCCCCGCACCGGGATCCGCAGCGGCTTCACCCCGATGGAGTCGCTCGACCAGACGACTCCGGACCCGGGCTTCTTCGGGCCCGCCAGCGTCTCGTGGCGCGTGCACCACGATCCGGCCAACGTCGTCGGAGGCATCCGCGCCCTGATCCTGCAGGCGCTGCACCCCGACGTGATGCAGTCCTTCCACGACATCACCTCGACCCGCGAGGACCCCTGGGGGCGCCTGTCGCGCACCGGCGCCTACGTCAACGCGATCACGTACGGCACCGAGGCCGAGGCCGAGAAGCGCGCAGCGCGGGTTCGTCTCGTGCACCACAAGCTCGGCCTCGACCGGCCCGACTGGCTGCTCTGGGTCCACTGCGGCGCAGTCGACTCGTGGCTCGTGGGCCACCGGCGCTCCGGTGCTCCGATGACCGACGCCGAGGCCGACACCTACGTCCGCGAGCAGGTCGAGGCCGCGCGGCTCATCGGGTGCGACGTCGACGACGTGCCGTCGTCCGTGGCCGAGCTGGCGGCGTACTTCGACGCCGTACGTCCAGAGCTCGTGGTGACGTCGGAGACCCGGGAGTCGGTGCGCGACCTGATCCTGCCGCCGATGTCGCCACGCGTTCAGCTGCTCACACCAGCCCGTCCGGCCTGGACCACGTTGGCGCTCACCGGATTCGGGCTCATGCCCCGCTGGTCCCGCCGCATGTTCGCACTGCCGGGTCTGCCGACCACCGACCTGTCGGCGTCGATCACCGCGCGCACGCTGCGCACCGCGCTGCTCGCCGTGCCCGAGGCGCGACGTACCAACCCCCACCTGGCAGCTGCACGCATCCGTCTCGGCCTCGCGGAGTCACCCGCGGCCTGATCCGCCACATCGCTGAGGCTCGGTGGGGAAGTCCGAGAGCCTCTGAGCTCCGCCCGGGCACCCTCATCGGGATCATTGGGTCCCGATGGTTGCCTCTTAGGCAACCGGGGGCACCCTCATCCGAAAATCGCGGGGACGGTCAGGGTGAAGGCGCAGCCGGTGCCCGCGGGGTCGTTGGCGGCCGATACCTCGCCGTCGAGGGCATCGGCCAGCCCGCGTACGACGGCGAGCCCGAGCCCGGCGCCGGTCGCCGTGCCCGGAGTGCGTGCGGCGGTGCCCCGCCAGCCGGCCTCGAACACGCGCGGCAGGTCGTCGGCCGGAATGCCTCCGCAGGTGTCGGTCACACGCAGCGTCGTCACTGCGCCGTCGGACTTCGCCTCCACCCGCACCGAACCCCCGCTCGGCGTGTAGCGGACGGCGTTCGTCACGAGATTGGTCAGTGCGCGCGACAGGGCGGCCTCGTCGACGTACGCCCGCACCCCTTCGTCGCAGCTTCCCGACACCGTGACGCCGCGCTCGTGCGCGAGCGGCTCCGCGCCCGCGATCGCATCGGACACCAGGTCGCGCAGCGCCAGCACCGAGCGCGTGAGCTCGAGCTGACCTGACTGCAGCCGCGACAGCGCCAGCAGGTCGTCGACCATGCCAGCGAGCCGGTCGACCTCCTCGCGGATGCGGCGGTGGTACGCCGACGGATCAGGTGCGACGCCGTCCTCGAGCGCCTCGGTCATCGCACGGATGCCCGCGAGCGGAGTGCGGAGGTCGTGCGAGACCCACGCGACCATCTCCCGACGTCGCGCCTCGACCTCGGCCTCCATCGCCCGCGCCGCAGCCTCACGCTCGACCTCGCGCTGCAGACCCATCGTGCGCCTCGCAAGCAGAACCCCCACCACGATCGCCACAGGCAGCACCGCGAGAAGCACCGTCCAGATGATCGCGAGGTCGGAGCCCTCGAGCACCATCGAGCGCGCACCTGCGAGCACTCCCGCGGCGACAGCGAGCACGACGATCACCGGGGTGAGTACGGCGGCCCAGCGCGGCGAGCGTCGTGCGAGGAGAAGAACGCCGAGCACGCCGAGGAGCCCGACCACCGCTGCGGCTGCTGCCGCCTCAGCGGCGAGCGTGAGGTCGAGGGTCACCCCTCCGAGCCTCCGTACGTCTGCGCGAGCGCCTCACCGCTCGAGTCCGGCGCTGGGTCCCAGCGATACCCGACGCCCCACACGGTGACGAGCCGAGCGGGGGCGGCGGGGTCGGCCTCGACCTTCTCGCGCAGTCGGCGTACGTGCACGGTGACCGTCGAGAGGTCGCCGAAGTCCCAGCCCCACACATCGCGCAGCAGGTCCTCACGGGACATCGCACGGCCGGGGTTGGCGAGCAGGAAGCTGAGGAGGTCGAACTCGCGCGTCGTCAGCGAGAGCGCGGCCCCGGCCTGCGTGACAGACCGCGCAACCGTGTCGACGCGGAGGTCGTCGTCGACGAGGACGGGATCGGCGTCGGCGGCCACATGCGGCTCTGCGCGGCGCAGGACCGAGCGGACGCGCAGTGCGAGCTCGCGCGGGCTGAAGGGCTTGACCACGTAGTCGTCTGCGCCCACCTCGAGTCCGGCGATGCGGTCCTCCTCCTCACCGCGTGCGGTGAGCATCACCACGGGCAACGACGGGTTGACCGCGCGGAGCCGCCGGCACACCTCGAGCCCGTCGATGCCCGGCAGCATGAGATCAAGGACAACGAGGTCGGGCGGCGCCTGCTCGGCGATCGCGAGCGCGGCCAGGCCGTCGGCGGCATGCGCGGCGTCGAAGCCGTCGCGGCGGAGGTAGCCGAGGACCACCTCGGCCACGGTGAGGTCGTCGACGACGACCAGGACTCGGGTCACAGGCCCAGGGTACGTATGTAGGCGCGCGGGGTGGGTGCCGCGCGGTCGGCGTCACAGGTTCGTAAGCCCCGTGACCAGGCAGAGGACGCGCTCTTGAGTTCCACTGGTGACAACGCAGACCAAGGGAGATGTCATGTTCGGTCACAGCACCGGTGCACTTATCGTCACGGCAGGCGCCGTCCTGGCACTGACCGCGTGCGGCACGACTGCAGGTGGCGGCGCGGCAGCGCCGACCCAGTCGGCCCCCGCAGCGTCCTCGACCGTGCCTTCGTCGCAGGGCACCGCATCACCCGGCTCCACATCCTCGGCGACGACCTCCGCCGCCGAGGCACGCAGCGGCTACGTCACGTACGCCGACTACACGGCCGACAAGGCCGCGTTCTCCGCTGGCCCGGTCGTGCTGTTCTTCCACGCGGACTGGTGTCCGACCTGCCGGACGACCGATGGCAACCTCACGGCCGATCCCGCCTCGCTGCCGGCCGGCCTCACCGTCGTCAAGCTTGACTTCGACAGCGAGAACGACCTGCGCCAGCAGTACGGCGTGACGGTGCAGCACACCTTCGTCCAGATCGCCCCGGACGGCGCCAAGCTCGCGGCGTGGACGGGCACCCTCACTGGCGGCGACATCGCCGGGAAGACCGTCTGAGCGTGGATCCCGTCGTCCTGTTCGGGGCCCTGATCGCAGGGGTGCTGACCACGCTGGCGCCGTGCGTTCTTCCTCTGCTGCCGGTCATCGTCGGCGGTTCGGTAGCGCCGGCTGCGGGCCCGGGCCTCGACGAGCGGCCAGGCACCGTGGCAACCCGGCGACGGGTCTCGGCATCCACCCGACGGGCCTTCGTGGTGGCCGGCTCGCTCGCCCTGTCGGTGCTGGGGTTCACCCTGCTGCTGCGCGCCTCGACCGCGCTCCTCGGCATCCCGCCCACGGTGTGGTCCTGGGTGTCCGGCGCGATCCTGGTGACTCTCGGGGCAGCAATGCTGTTCCCCACAGCCTGGGACACCGTCTCCGGTCGGCTCGCGCTTCAGGGACGCAGCACAGCACGGCTTGCCAAGGCCGCGGAACGGGATGACACGGTCGGCGCCGTCCTGACCGGCGCGGCGCTCGGGCCCGTGTTCTCCTCCTGCTCCCCGCTCTACGCCTATGTCCTCGTGACCGTGCTGCCGGCCAGCCCCGTGGACGGACTCGTCCTGCTGACCGTCTACGTCATCGGGCTCGCGGGCACGCTGCTCCTCGTAGCCCTCGCAGGCCAGCGGCTCATCGCGCGCCTAGGCTGGGCCGCGGACCCGCACGGGCGCTTTCGACGCGGCCTCGGGCTCGTGTTCGTGCTCGTCGGCGTCGCAGTCGCTCTCGGTTGGGACCGCGACCTGCAGGCCTGGATCCTCGAGCACTCGCCGATCCAGCCTTGGAACCTCGACTCGGGATTCGTCCCGGAAGGATCGGAATGAGCACGAGCACGACCGAGCTGGCGCAGGCGTCGGGCGCTGTCGACCCCGTGCGGCGAACTCTGGCCGGTGGCGCGGCAGCGCTCGCAGGCCTCGCGACGTCCGAGGTCGCCGGCCTGCTCATCCCCGGCTCCCCCAGCCCGACCACCGCGATCGCAGGCCGGATCATCGCGCTCACGCCCGACGGTCCGCGCGAGGCCCTCATCGGGGCGGTCGGCACCGCCGACAAGCCGCTGCTCGTCCTCGGCATCGCCCTCACCGTGATCATCAGCGGTGCGCTCGCCGGGTTCTTCGCCCGACCCGAGCGGGTGCCAGCGATCTTCGCGCTCGGCGGGGTGCTCACCTGGGCCTTCGCCTTCACCGGCAACACCGACGACGCACTGGGCCTCGCCATCGTGCTCGTCGCGGGAGTGCTCGTCGGGTCGATCGCGTGGAACCGCCTCGTCCGGGGCGCCGCGTTCCCTCGTGCGTCGTCGAGCTCGGCGGCGTCGGCGGGGATGGACCGGCGTACCTTCCTGCAGATCACGGCGGTCGTCGCCGCTGCGGGCGCGGTCGGCATCGGTGTCGCCACGGCGGCGCGACGCTCCGGCGCAGCCGCGATCGATGCGGTTCGCGCCGCCGTCGCGCTGTCCAAGCCGACCGACCCGGCCCCCGCCCTGCCCGCGGGTATCGATCCCCCGGTGCCCGGTATCGCGCCCGCCATCACGCCGAACGCGGACTTCTACCAGATCGACACGGCGCTGGTGACCCCCTCGGTCGAGGTCGACGGCTGGGCGCTCACGATCGACGGACGGGTCGCGACGCCGCTCACGCTCTCGTACGCCGACCTGCTCGCGATGCCCAGCATCGAGCGCTACGTAGCACTCACGTGCGTGAGCAACGAGGTCGGCGGCGATCTCGTCGGCACCGCGAAGTGGCAGGGCGTACCGCTGGCCGACGTGCTCAAGAAGGTGGGCGTGAACGCCGACGCCACCGCGCTCGTCGGCGAGTCCGTCGACGGGTTCACCGCCGGCTTCCCGCTGTCGGTGCTCGACGACGGACGCGACGCGATGATCGCCTACGCCATGAACGGCGAGCCGCTGCCGGTGAAGCACGGGTTCCCCGCGCGGCTCGTCGTACCCGGCCTCTACGGCTACGTGTCGGCCACCAAGTGGCTCACCGCGATCCGGCTGACGACCCTCGAGGAGACCGTGCCGTTCTGGCTGCAGCGAGGCTGGGCCGCCGACGGCACCATCGAGATCGCCTCGCGCATCGACGTCCCGCGCGCCTCCACCCGCATCAACGGCGGCACCGTGGCGATCGGCGGACGCGCGTGGCACCAGCACCGCGGCGTGAAGGCGGTGCAGGTGCGCGTCGACGGCGGTGCGTGGGAGGACGCGACCCTCGCCGCCGGCATGGGCACCGATGCGTGGCGCCTCTGGTCGTGGCAGTGGCAGGCCACTCCCGGCGACCACCGGCTCGAGGTTCGTGCGCAGAGCCTCGACGGCACGTGGCAGACCGAGGCTGTGCGCCCGATCTTCCCCGGCGCATCGAGCGGCCTGCACGCGATCGACGTCGCAGTCGGCTAGCCGGAACCTCATGACGATCCGCGTCGTAGGGCGCGCGATCCGTCACGAGGTTCGTCAGCCCCAGGTGCGGCGCACCAAGTCGTTGAAGGCGTCGGGCTCGGTGAGCTGCGGGTTGTGACCCGACGCGTCGAACTGGGTGATCGGGACGCCTAGCCGCTCAGCGACTTCACGAGCCGTCGAACGGAACGCTGCCGCAGCACGCCGCCGCTTGGGATCGCTTGCGGCACGTGCGTTCTCGGGCGGCCATGCTCCGGACGCCACGACCGTCGGACCGCTGATCCGCCGTACGCCGTCCCACTCGACGGGCGGGTCGAGCGGCATCGCCTCGACGCGGGTCGCGTCAGCCGCGATGCGGTCGAGGTCGCTCCAGCCGTTGACCGTGATCGAGACCAGCCGCGGGTGCAGCCCGAGGACGAGGTCGGCCCAGTCCGCGAAGAACACCGCGCCACTCTGGGTGGGCGCGCGATCGGCGAGACCCCAGAGGTCGTCGGTCAGCGACTGCGCCTCGGGGTGGTCGCTGATGCCGTACATCGGAGGCTCGACGACGACCAGGGAGCGCACGAGGTCGGGCCGCTGCCCCGCTGCGATCAGTGCGACGACGCCGCCGTACGAGTGGCCGAGCACGTGCGCGCCGCCGAGCGACTCGAGCAGCGCAAGCAGGTCGGGGACATCCACCGGCCAGCCGACCTGGCCTGTGCTGGGCGAAGCGCCGTACCCCCGCCGGTCGACGACGTGCAGGCGGTAGGCGTCGGCGAGGACGTACTGCTCGGCGAAGGTCTGCGCGCCCCAGCCGAGGGCACCGTGCAGCAGGACGACGTCGGCGCCCTCACCGACCACCTCGATGTGCAGCCCGTCCATGAGAGCCATCATCGCGGCCGCGAGGCGGCGATTCTCAGCCGCCCCAGGTGTGGTGCACGGCCTCGATGTTGTTGCCGTCGGGGTCGCGCACGAACGCGCCGTAGTAGCCAGGGTGGTACTCGGGCCACACCCGCGTCTCGTGCAGCACCTCGGCCCCCAGTGCGACCGCCACGTCGAAGAAGGCCTGCACCTCCTCGCGCGATCGGGCCTGGAAGGCGAGGTGGTCGGGCCGCGAACCGGTGTCAGCCTCGAGCGGGCCGATCCAGAACGACGGGAACTCCACGCCGTAGCCGATCGCGATGCCTCGGTCGATCACGCGCCGCCCACCGAGCGGCGCCAGCACGGCGTCGTAGAACGCTGCGGAGCGCGCGAGGTCTGCGCACTGGATCGAGACATGGTCGAGCATCAGGCGACCTTCCTGCCTCGTCCCATCGGCTGCATGCGGTCAGGTCCGTCGCCAGCGGATCGGCTTGCCGGCGTCCCTGACGACCAGGCCCTTGGCCTCGAGGTCGAGCTGCACGCACTTGGTCCACCACCCCGCCTTCTCGCCGCCCGGGAACAGGTCCTCAGGCAGCCGCCGGGCCGTCGCCTCGACCATCTCGGCCTGGGTGAGCCCGGGCGCCTTCGTCGGCAGCGCGGCGAGCAGCGCCTTGCGCGCGGCGGCGTACTTCACCGCGTCGACGTTGCTGGACGTGCCAGGGTGGTTGACGTTCTCGACTGCGACCTTGCCGGACGGTGTCTGCGCCATGGCGAGACGCTACCCCCGGCCCTGCGCAGATGCCGTTGACTTGCGAGGTCGGGGACTGATCCGGTTTGGGCACCTCCGTGGTGCCTTGCTACCCTTCGTTCACCGCAAGGGGCTGTAGCGCAGCTGGTAGCGCACCTCGTTCGCATCGAGGGGGTCAGGGGTTCGAATCCCCTCAGCTCCACGCATGTCTTCGGCTCCGACCCAGCTCATCCGGGTCGGAGCCGAAGACATTCTGGGCTGAGCGGCTTGTGGGCCCCCGCTGCCGGCCCACCGACGCAGGAGCCACGCGACGACGCGACAGCCGGCAGTAGGGGGACCCCGAAGCGCCCAGGAACCGCGTTCGACCAACGCATGCGCAGCCGACCCAGCTCTTCCGGGTCGGAGCCGAAGACATTCTGGGCTGAGCGGATTGTGGGCCCCCGCTGCGGGCCGACAGGCCGAAGCGCCACGCGAGGCTGGAACTGCCCGCAGTAGGGGACCCCCAAGCGCCCAGGAACAAGGACGACCAACGCATGTGCAGCCGACCCAGCTCTTCCGGGTCGGAGCCGAAGATATGCGGGGCGCGTTCCCCGATGTGGTGGTGCTCAGGCGTTCTCAGCGCCGCCTGAGCACCACCACATCCGGAACGTGCGACGACCGGCCTGCGTGGGGGGAGGCAGGCCGGCCGTCGGTGCCCGGGGCGACCGGGCGGGTGGGTTCTCGTGCCTAGACGAGACGGTCGTACGTCGTGCGGTCGGGCGTCAGGCAGCCGAGCCGGCCGTGGCCGACGAGGGCGTCGCGCTGTTCGGCGTCAGCGCGCCGTCGCGGTCGGGGCCGTGGCCGCCTCGCTGGGGCAGGCCCTGGGTCTCGACCATGGTCGTCACGCGTGCGGTGAGGTCGGCGAGACGGGCGTCGATCTCCGCCTGGGTGTGCTCACCGGAGGCGATCTCAGCGGCGAAGTGCGCCTTGATGTCGGCGACGATCGCGTCGATCACGGTCTGCTCCGAGACACCCTCGGCCTTGGCGACGTCCGCGACGGACTTGCCCGCCTCGAGCTGGGTGCGCAGAGCGTCCTCGGTGATGCCGATCGCGGTCGCAGCGGTCGACAGGCCTGCCACGCCGCCGCCCATGCCGCCGCGGCCCGGCTCGCCGCCACGGCCGCCGTGCATGCCACCGGCCGGCACCTTGCCCGCGAGCGTCGAGGCCACCTTGTCGGCCTGGTCCTGCGTGAGGGTGCCGTCGGTCACGAGACCGGCGAGGTCGGACGTGATGCGGGCAGTGATGTCGGCGAGCCGAGTCGCATCGTTGGCGCCGTTGGTAGCGGACGAGCTCGATGCGCTGGGCGTCGGCGAGGTGGTCGAGGCCATCGCGGGGATCGCGCTGGCACCGAGAGCGATACCGCCGACGACGGCGGTGGAGGCAAGGACGAGAGTCAGCTTCTTCTTCATGGGAGTTCTCCAGGGTTCGGGAGGGATCGTGTCCCTCGACGTGCTCCCAGAGTGCTGAACCGTCGTGTGAGCCCACCCCTGCCGCGGCTGGGACGTCCCTGAGAGACCCCTGTGCGGGGTGGGCGCCGTTCTCAGGTGGAGCTGCGTCAGCCGTTGGCTGCGCGGCGGTAGCCGTCGCCCGGGAGATCGACGCCGGTGCGCGGGTCCTCGAGCAGTGCGTCGAGGTCTTCGTGCGACCCGAGCGCCTCGAACGTGTCGTCGTCCTCGACGTAGCGGTCCGAGTACGCCGCCGGCTCGCGCACGGAGGGCTCGACAGGCTCGATCGCCTGGCCCTCGCGCGGCTTGGCGATCTCGAAGGTCTCCACGCGCATGCCGCCCTCGTCGACGGGCTCGGCCGCGAGGGTGCTGCGGGCCTGCTCCACCATGGCCGCACCCGTCCAGGCGCCGGGGTGGGTGAGGTCGATGACGCGCGGCATCTTGGTGGCCCGCGGAGCCGTGACGTACGTGGGCAGGGTCGTGGCCACGGCGTGCCAGGCGCCGTCGGTGCCGGTGAAGGCGACGTACGGCGCCTCGGTCTGCAGCTCGCCGCGGCGGTCGGACACCGGCGCCGGGTCCACCGCCCGCCCGCCCCGACGCGCGACCGTAGAACCCAGTGCGTAGCGCTCGTCGGCAGCGCGAGCGGCCTCGGCGAGCGCGGTGCGGCGCTCCTGGCGAGCCCGGATGTCGGCCGCGCGGGTCACCTGGCGTCGCGCCACCACCAGGAAGCCGAGCACGAGGGCGAGGGGTGCGACGGCGGCCACGAGCGGTACGACACGTGCGGCACCGAGGGCGAGGACGACGGTGAGGAGGCCGAGGAGCACGAGGAGCGTCCGACGTCGGCGGGTCGCTGCCTGGGCCGCCGGGCTCCGTTCGGCGCGAGGGCCGGTCACGACGACCTGGGTCTCGCGGACCGACGCCGACCGGCCCGGCATGAGCACCTCGCGCTGAGCGGGGGTGGCGTCGGAGTCGCCGCGCGAGCGACGCAGTGTGCCCATCGCGCGGGCGAACCGGTCGGCCGACTTCGTCTCGCGGTTCTCGTCGTGCTGCTTGAGCCACATCGGGACGAGGACGAGGGCCCACATGCCGGCGATCACGAGATAGATCCACGATCCACCGAGGACGCCGGATCCACTCTGCACGAACCCGAGGCTACGGTCACGGCGCGGTAACCCCGTGGATCACAGCAGTCACAGCGGGTGCGTGTCGCGGACGTGATGTCCGATGATCGGTGCGCGGTCGTGCGTGCCGTCTCAGGCGAAGCCGTGCAAAGCCTTCCAGCGAGCGAGTAATCCGCCCGGCACCTCGTCCGGGGTCAGCGAGTACGACAGGTGGTCACGCCAGTCGCCGTCGATGTGCAGGTACGCCGGTCGAAGCCCTTCCGGTCGGAACCCGAGCTTGTCCACGACCCGCCGCGACGCGACGTTCTCCGGTCGGATGTTGATCTCGACCCGGTGCAGACCGATCGCGAAGCAGTGGTCGGTGGCCATGGCGACCGCGGTGGGAATGATGCCGCGGCCCGCGACTCTCTGGTCGACCCAGTAGCCGACGTGCGCACCGCGCAGCGAGCCCCAGGCGACACCGCCGACCGTGAGCTGACCGACGAGCTGGCCGCCGAACTCCACCACGAACGGCATCGATCGACCCTGACGGGCCTCGGTCTGCAGCCGTCGGACCATCGCGCCGTACGTCGGAGGCACCTCGCCCACCGGGTCAGGGCTCGTCGCCTCCCACGGGCGCAGCCAGTCGGCGTTGCGCGCGCGCACCTCGCGCCACTCGCGCGCATCGCGCAGGCGCAGCGGGCGCAGCACGACGTCGCCGTCCCTCAGGACGACCGGCCAGCCGCTGGTCACGAGGCTCCGTCGTCCGACCGGGGGTGGTCGCCACCCCGGATCTGCTCGACCGCGTGCACGAGCAGCTGCGCGAGGACCGCCATGCCGTCCTTCACGCCGCCCTTCGAGCCGGGCAGGTTCACGATCAGCGTCGAACCGGCGAGACCAGCGCGACCTCGCGACAGTGCAGCCGTGGGCACGCCCTTCGCTACACCGGCCGCACGGATCGCCTCGGCGATCCCCGGTGCCTCGCGGGTGATGACACGCGCTGTGTGCTCAGGCGTCACGTCGTTCGGCGTGAGCCCGGTGCCGCCGGTGGTGAGGACGACGTCGAAGCCGTCGTGCACCGCGCCCAGCAGCACGCTCTCGATCTCGGGGCCGTCCGGCACCACGGTGGGCCCCGCGACGTCGAACCCGAGCGCCTGGAGCCCCTCGACGAGCACAGGGCCGGACACGTCGTCGTAGACGCCGCTGGCGGCGCGGGTGGAGATGGTGACGACGAGGGCGCGCATCAGGCCTCGAGCGGCTCTCGCTGCCACAGACCGGTCTTGCCGCCGCGCTTCTCCTGCACCCGGACGTCGGTGATCGTCGCCGACGGGTCGAGCGCCTTCACCATGTCGACGAGGGCGAGCGCCGCGACCGAGACGCACGTGAGCGCCTCCATCTCGACGCCGGTGCGGTCGGCGGTCCGAACCTCTGCGCGGATCGCGACGTGGTCGTCGTGGACGTCGAGGTCGACGGCGACGCCGTGGATCGCGATCGGATGGCACAGCGGCACGAGGTCGGGCGTGCGCTTCGCGGCCTGGATGCCGGCGATGCGCGCGACGCCGAGCGCATCGCCCTTGGGCACGGTGCTGTCGCGAAGGGCGGAGACGACGTCCGGCGAGACGAGCACCCGGCCCGTGGCGATCGCGGAGCGAACGCTCACGTCCTTCCCGCTGACGTCGACCATGCGGGCAGCGCCGGTGGAGTCGACGTGGGTGAGGCCGTGCTCGGCTGTCATCTCAGACCTCGTCGAGACGCAGGACGGCGAGCGCGGTGCCCGGCTTCACCTCGGTGATGTCCTCGGGTACGACGACGAGGCAGTTGGCCTGCGCCAGCGCGCCGAGCATGTGCGACCCCTGGCCGCCGGCAGGGCGGACGACGTACCTGCCCTCCTCGACCGTGAGCTGCCCGCGGGCGAACTGTCGCTTGCCCTGCGGAGACATGAGGGTCTCGGTGAGCACCGCGCGCACGACCGGGCGGTAGATGCGCTGGTGGCCGAGCATGCGACGCAGCACCGGGCGCACGAACACCTCGAACGACACGTACGCCGACACCGGGTTGCCCGGCAGCGTGAAGATCGGGGTCTGCTCGGGGCCGAGGAAGCCGTGGCCCTGCGGCATTCCGGGCTGCATCGCGACCTTGTTGAACTCGACCGTGCCGAGCCGGGAGAGCACTGCCTTCACCGTGTCGTAGGCGCCGGCGCTGACTCCGCCGGTCGTCACGATCATGTCGGCGCGAACGAGCTGGTCCTCGAGGGTCGAGAGCAGCGTGGGTGCGTCGTCTGCGACCGGGCCGACCCGGTAGGCGATCGCGCCGGCCTCCTGGATCGCTGCGGCGATCGCGTAGCCGTTGGAGTCGGTGATGAGCCCGGGCTGCAGCGGCGTTCCGGGCTCGACGAGCTCGCTGCCCGTCGACAGCACCACGACCCTGGGGGCGGGGTGCACCGAGACACGCCCGCGACCGACCGCGGCGAGCAGCGCGATCTCGCGCGGACCGAGAACCGTGCCGGACGTCGCCACGACGTCGCCGAGCGAGACGTCGTCGCCGCGGGAACGCACGTGGGCGCCGTGGGCGACGTCGCGCATGATCCGAACCTCGGGCATCCCGGCGTCGGTCCACTCGACGGGGATGACGGCTTCGGCGCCCTCGGGCATCGGCGCGCCCGTCATGATGCGGATCGCCGTGCCCTCGGTGACGGGGACACTCGCGCGGTAGCCGGCGGGGACGTCGTCGACGACGTGGAGCACGACCGGCTTGCCGTCGCTCGCGGCCTTGACGTCTTCGACTCGGACGGCGTAGCCGTCCATCGCGGAGTTGTCGAAGGGCGGCAGCGGCCAGGGCGCCGTGACGTCCTCGGCCAGCACGCAGCCGCGTGCGTCGAGCAGGGTGTGGTCCAACGGGGACAGGGGCACGACCCCTGCCAGGACCCGCTGGAGATGCTCTTCGACGCTGCGCACCCCCCGACCCTACGGCGCAGAGGGGATCATGACCTCGTGACGCTGCCGGGAGACTCCGCTCCGACCTCGCCGACCGCCCCTGACGACGGGGGCAGGCCGGCTCGCGATGCCGACGCTTCCTCGCCGGCTCCGACCTCGCCGCCGCCGGGTAGGCAGACATCTGCGCCCGTCGGCGCCGACGACGCACCCGCTCCGACGATCGGCCGCGAGGGCAAGGCCCAGATGCGTCGAACCCTGCGCGCGAGGCGTGCGGCCCGAACCTCGGACGACCGGGAGGTCGTCGCCTCGGCCCTCGCCGTGCGGCTCGGCTCGATCCCCGAGGTGGCGGCGCTGGTGGCCGCGGGCGACGGCGTGGTCGCGGCGTACGCGTCCCTCGGCGACGAGCCTGGCACCGACCCGCTGCGGGCGCTGCTCGCGCTGTCCGGCGTACGGGTGCTGCTGCCGGTCATCCGCGCCGACGGCGGCCTCGACTGGGGCTGGGACTCCGACGACCTCGTGCCGCGCGTCCACCGCCTCGCGATCCCCGAACCCGCGGTCGACGAGTCCCTGGGCAGCGGCGCCGCTGGTCTCGAGGTGTCACGGGCGACCGTGGTGCTCGTGCCCGCACTGGCGGTCGACGCCGAGGGCCACCGCCTCGGCCAGGGCGGCGGCTACTACGACCGGCTGCTTGCCCACGTGCCCGCGAGCACGGCCGGCGGCCCGCTGCGCGTCGCCGTCGTCCACGACGACGAGGTGCTCGACACCGTTGCGCACGAGAGCCACGACGAACGCGTCGACTCCGTCCTCACCCCGACGAGCTACCGACCCCTGGGCCGCCCACCGCAACCGCCCCGATGACGGTGCGCCTGCTAGCGGACGCGGCGGGCAGCGTCGCGCGCCAGGTGGTCCCGCGACACCTCGGTCGCGATGGCCTGGCCGTCTGTGCTGCCGGTCACCGCAGCCAGGAAGTCGCCCGCCTGGATGCGCAACAGCCGCACAGGGGTCAGCGCAGTGACCGTCGCCGTACGCGGCACGTCCTGCAGCAGCGCGATCTCGCCGAACCAGCCTGGTGACGTGAGCTCCGACGTCCCCGCGGCGCCGTCGACCGACACCGAGAGCAAGCCGTCGTCGACCACGAAGAAGTCACGCCCCGGCTCGCCCTCGGTGACGACGACCGTGCCCTCGGGCACCTCGCGCCACGTGGCGGTCTTGGCCAGCCGCTCGAGCTCGTACGGCGGCAGCACGGCGAGGAACGGCACCGAGCGCAGCAGCTCCATCTCCGCCGGGCGGTAGACAGCGCGCGCGTCGAGCGAACGGATGAAGGCCGCGCAGACGAACGCGCACACCACGATGCCGACGCCGAGGGGCACGAACGCGCCGCGCGCGGAGATGAGTGCGACGAGGATCGGCGCCAGCGCCGACCCGAGCGCGAGACCGAGCAGCGACGTGCTCTCCTGCACGGCGAAGACGCGTGCGATGACCGAGTCGTCGGTCGAGCGCTGGAGCAGCGTGCGGCCGGCGACCATCATCAGCTGACCGGCAAGACCGCCGATCGCCAGCACCACCATGGCGGGAGGCAGCAGCGAGAAGAGCGCGACCGCGCCCAGCCCGGCGCCGAGCACCACACCGCTGACGAGGATCACCGGCGTCAGCTCGCGCCGGCGGACGAAGGACGCCGCGATGGCGGCGCCGATGAACGCGCCGATGCCGGCAGCACCGATGAGCAGCCCTGAGCCGGAGTGCCCGAGCCCGAGGACGTTCTCGGAGTAGGCGACACCGAGCACATCCATCGCCCCGATGAAGACGAAGAACGTCGTGAGCACCACCATGAGGGCGATGGCACCGCGGTCGCCCTTCAGCGCAGCGAAGCCGGCGAAGGCCTCACGCAGCGGGCTGCCGTCCGGGCTCCCGTGGTGCGCGGGCGCGGACGACGCGAGACCGAGCCCCAGCACGAGCACGGTGCTCACGGCCGCCGCTGCCGTGCAGGCGGCGACGACCGACCAGGTGCCGAAGGCCTGCGTGCCGATGCCGGCGAGGATCGGTCCGGCGAACAGCGCCAGCCCTTCGGCCATCGACGACAGCGAGATCGACGACACGAGGTCGTCCGGGCCTTCTGCCATCGACGGCAGCACGGCGTAGTGCAGCGGTCTCGCGACCGCGATCGCGGTGACCGACGTACCGGCTGCGAGGGTGACGACCCATACGTCGGCCTCGGCCGCGAGCGCCGCCAGCGCCCACGCACAGGTGGCCGTCACTCCGAGGTAGGACAGCGTGAGGGCACGGCCACGGGGAAGGCGCTCGGCCAACCCCGCGAGCATCGGCGCGAGCATGGCCGACGGCACGAGCTGCGCGACGGCGACGACGCCGGCGAGCACGGCACCACCCTCGGCGAACGCGTAGAGGATGATCGCGATCCACATCGCCATCTCGACCAGGCAGAACAGCGCGTACGCGACCAGCACCCGTCGGACGCCCGTGCGCGCCCCGAGGGCGCGCACGGTCACCGGCAGCACCACGTCGACCCCTTGCCCACTCGTCCCAGCAGATTGCAGGAAGAGTAGGGCCACCCGGCTACCGCCGCATGAACGCCCTTGTCGTGAGCCGTGTCAGGGCCACTGCCCATCCCCCGGCGTCCGGTCGAGGGAGCCGCCGGCGACGCAGGCGGGGTCTGTGTAGTCGTCGGGCATCCGCGGGTAGACCTCACGCCAGTAGCGCTCGGCGAGGGCCTGGCCCTGGGCCTCCGTGGCCCCGAGCTGTACGGCGACCCATGCGTCGCGCTGCATCGCGGCGCAGTCGGCGTCGGACTCGACCAGCATCCCCGCGAGGTGCATCGTCTCGTGGGTCAGGACGTGTACTGCGATCACCTGCTCGAGCGGCGCGGACGCCTTGTCCGCCGGCGAGGAGCGCCAGTAGTCGGCGAGCTGGCCGCAGGTCTCGTACGACACCATCGCCGGGCCGGTCGGTACGCCGTCCTCGTCCCAGTCGACGTGGCCGAGCTCGGCACCTGCGTACGTGAAGGTCTCACCGAGCCGCTGGCAGTGGACGCCGTCAGTGCCCGGCGCGAGGGCGCGGGCGATGGCGCTGAACTCGTGCTCGGCGTTGATCCACTGCCGTTCCGTGACCCCCAGCGCGAGCATCGGTATCGCGATGATCGCCAGGCCGATCCACGGCACGGCGCGGTGGAGGATGCCGCGCACGAGCAGCCAGCCGGTCCAGGCTGCCAGGCCGACGACGATGAGCGTGCGGATCCCCACCTCGGAGTATTCGGCGTACCGCACGAGGGCCTTGACCTCAGGCGGGGTCCGGCGGCGCCGAGACGAGAGTGGCCACGACCACGAAACCGAGCGACTCGTAGACGCCGAGGGCATCGGGAGCCGCCGACAGGAGCACGGTGTCGACGCCCCGGGCCGCAGCCTCACCGACGAGGAATCGGGTGAGGGCGGCGCCGATCCCGCGACGTCGGTGCTCGGGCAGCACGGCCACGCCGACGATCTCGGCGGTGACGCCGATCGGCTGCAGGGTCGCCGTGCCGACGATGCCGACTTCGGCAGCCTCAGCCACCACGGACACGTTGAGACCCCTCGAGATCCGGCTGCGGATGTGCTCGTGCTCCTCGACGTACGGCGAGCCGAAGGCCGTCGCCACGACCCGTGCGGCCGCGGGCACTGCCGCGTCATCTGAGCCGACGAGGCGGAACGAGACGCCGACGATGTCAGGCGCCGGCTGGGGCACCGCCGTCCGGACGAGCAGGGGTGCCGCCTCGATCTCGAGCCCGTAGGCCGACACCGCGTCGTCCATCGAGGGCACGCGCTCGCGCACCCACTCGAACGCGACAGGCGCGCCCGCCTCCTCGAGAGCGGCGGCCGCGGCGGCCACGTCGTCCGCCGTCACCGCCGACGGCGCCGACAGGTCGAGCTCCGCTCGCGGCCGCGCGTAGTACGGCCACGGCCGCCGGCTGATGAGCACCCGCATCGGGCCGACGTCCACGCGGTCCGTGGAGTCCGCGACCGTCGCGTCGAGGAACGCGTCGATCCGCGCGAGCACCTCGTCATCCACCACCCGAACCACTCCGCTCGCACTGCCCTGTGATGAGGGTGCCCCCGGTTGCCATAGAGGCAACGAGCATTCCCCTCACATCTCGGCGTACCTCCACGTCCACGTACCCCTCCCGCACATCTGGGGAAGTCTGGTTGCCCCATAGGCAACCAGGGGCACCTTCATCCGGAATCAGGCGGCCGGCTTCAGGATGAGGGTGTCGGTCGTTGCTGCGTTGACGGCCGCGGCGGTGAACGGGAAGGGGAACGTGCGGCCCTCCGCCCAGGCGTCGAGCTGGTCGACGTAGTTGCGGTGGTACGCATGGCCGCTCGCACCGGTCAGGTTGACCCAGGTCGACCTGTCCAGGTCGGACATGTCGAGCACCATCCGCATCGAGGGCACCCAGTCGACGGTGTACTCCGGCAGCGTCCAGCCCGTCGCGTTGACGATCGACTCTCCGCCGGAGGTCTCGATCGGGCCGCGGTTGAACAGCGCCTCGATCGGCGCGATCCCGGACTTCCCGAAGGTCTGGTTCTGGACCAGCAGCGTGTGCAGCGCGCCCCAGCGCCAGCCGTCGGGGTCGGAGCCCTGCAGGCCCTTCAGCTCGTCGGACGCCTCGGACAGCGCCTTCTTCACGGCGTCGTCGCGAGTCTCGACCACGTCCTTGGTGCGGACGTCGTCCCACCATGCGTCATCGGGGCTGTCCCAGAGGTCGCGCATGGCCGTGAACCAGCGGTCGCCGCCGCCGATGACCTCGTCGGTCGGCAGCTCGTCGCCGAACACGTCGGTGAGCAGGTTCTTCCAGAACACGTTGAAGAACGCCGCCGGCGCCGAGTCGGCGGGCTGGCGGTAGTCCCAGTCCGACAGCAGCGAGACGCCGTCGACGCCCTCGACGTTGAGCGCCTTGATCTTCGGCACGAGGAAGGACGCGTTCTCGTTCCACGCGTCGAACTGGATCTCCCGCATCCTGTCGCCGGTCATCTTCTGGCCGTCGGTGGTCGCGAGCTTCACGAGGTCCACGATGCGCTGGCTGCGGGCGCCGTACGACCAGTCGTCGGTGAGGAAATACGGGTACGCCTCGTACACCGATGCCTGGTTGGCCGTGACGACCCAGCCGTCGTCGGGGTTCTTCACGTTCGGCAGCGCCTCGAACGGGATGTAGCCCGTCCAGGTCTGCTTCGGGTCCCAGCCGTGCGCCGGGTACTTGCCGTCGTACCCCGATCGGATCGGGATCTTGCCCGGCGTCTGGTAGCCGATGTCGCCGTCGGCCGAGGCGAAGATGAGGTTCTGCGCCGGCACCTCGAACAGCGAGGCAGCGGATCGGAAGTCCTCCCACGTCTGCGCGCGGTTGAGGCGGTCGATCGCGTCGGCGGTACGCCCGGGCGTGAGCGCCGTCCAGCGCAGTGCGACCGCGTATCCGTCGCCCTTCGGCGGCGACACGATGCCGGCCGGTGCGTCGGCGCCGACCGTGCGCAGCTCCTCGGACGCGTCGGACAGCAGAGGTCCGTGCTCGGTCTCGCGCACCGTGATGACGACGTCGTCCCCGCCGGCGACCTTGATGATCTCCTGGCGGGTGGTCATCGCCTTCCTGGTCGTGCCCACGAGGTAGGAATCGCCCTCGACCTTCTCGAGGTAGAGGTCGGTGACGTCCGGCCCGAGGTTGGTGAAGCCCCACCCGATGGTCTGGTTGTGGCCGATCACGATCCCCGGAAGCCCGGAGAAGCTGTAGCCCGCCATGTCGTACGGGCAGTCGGCCGACACCGTCGTGCAGTGCAGACCGATCTGGTACCAGATGCTCGGCATCATCGGGCCGAGGTGGGGGTCGTTGGCGAGCAGAGGCTTGCCCGTGTCCGTCTTGTCGCCGCTGATGACCCACGAGTTCGAGCCGATGCCCGGGCCGTCGGGGCCGAGCATGTCGGTGATCGCCTGTGATGCCGCGCCGGTCGCCCGCAGCACGTCAACTGCTTCGGTGGGCACGGTCGGCACGAGACCTGCCGCCGTGGCCGTGGCCCTGGTGGCGCCCTGGTCCCAGACCCCGTCGACGACGCCGCCCTGGCTCACGATCGGACGGTGCGAAAGATAGGGGTACGGCGGGAACAGCTGAGCCGTCCGCTTCACGCCCACCGTCGCGCTGATGATCGAGCGGCTGATCTCCTCCTGCATGTTGCCGCGCAGGTCCCACGCCATCGCCTTGAGCCACGCGATCGAGTCGACCGGGGTCCACGGCTCGATCGTGTAGCCGCTGTTCTGGAGGCCGAGGACGGCGTACTCCAGCGATGCCGTCGCACCCGAGTGGTCGGCCAGGTAGGCGTTGACGCCGGCGCTGTACGACTCGAGGTTGCCGCGGGTCTCCGGTGACAGCAGTGCGAGCTCCCGCTCAGCCACCCGGCGCCAGCCGAGGGTGCGCAGGTAGGTGTCGGTCTCGACCTGGCTCTTGCCGAACAGCTCGGACAGCCGCCCGGCGGTGATGTGGCGCCGGAAGTCCATCTCCCAGAAACGGTCCTGGGCGTGGACGTAGCCCTCCGCGTAGAACAGGTCAGCCGAGGAGGTGGCGTAGATCTGCGGGATGCCGCGCTCGTCCCGCAGCACCTGCACCTCGGACTTCAGGCCGGCCAACGCGATCTCCCCCGACACCTGCGGGAAGGAGCGCCTCACCGTCCACGCGCCGAAGCTTGCCGCCGCGACGACGAGCACGAGGACGACGATGCCGATGATCCCGAGGACCTTTCCAAGTCTGCGCACGAAGGCAGGGTAGGCGTGAACGACCGCTAACTCGCGCCGAGCGACACGACCGTGACATACGTGGCCGCCGCGGCGGCGACGCACACGACCACCGAGAGCGTCGCGTAGAACGCCGAGCGCACCAAGCGCTGACCTCTCGCGATCTCGTGCGGGCCCGACGCCAGGTCGAGCACCTGGGCCGCGTAGCCGCCGAAGGTCGTGAGCGCGCCGCAGAAGCCGGCGCCGACGAGCGCCACCACGGGCGTGGCCGACGAGGTACCCGCCGCGGCCACGAGACCGCCGAGGACCGCGGATCCGACGACGTTCACCACGAAGGTGCCCCACGGGTAGGCACCGGCGAGGCGACGCTCCACGAGGAAGCGCACGGGGGCGCCCACGGCTGCGCCGAGCGCGACGAGCAGGACGGCGAGAGGAGTCACAGGTCCTCGTCCCTCCGCAGGTCGGCGGGCGCGGGCCCGGCGAGGACGGCGCCGAGGCGCCGACCGACCGCGATCGCCAGCACGCCGAGGATCACGCTGGCCGCGGCGTACAGCACCGCAAGGCCGGGGCTGCCCTCACGAGCCAGCCCGACCGCCTCGACCGAGAACGTGGAGAACGTCGTGAAGCCGCCGAGGACGCCGGCGGCGAGGAACGGCCGCGCGAGCCGGGCCCGTCGCGGCCGGGTCGCCGACCAGACGCCGTGCCGCGCGTCGACGACGTCGAGCGCGAGGCCGAGCACGAGGCAGCCGAGCAGGTTCACGACGAACGTGCCCCACGGCCACGCTGCAGGATCGGCGTGCGGCACGAGGACGGACACGGCGTAGCGGGCGAGGGCTCCCAGCACTCCCCCGAGCGCGACGACGGCGACCTCGTCCGGTCTCGCGAGAGCCGTCCGGGTCGCCGTGGTCACGCGCGGAGTCTAGGGACCGCGGTCCCGGCGGGTTAGGCGTCGCGACGCAGGAACAGCAGCGCGTGGATCGTCACGAACACCAGCACCCACACGCCGAAGATGCCGAGAGCTGTCCAACCGCTCGGCAGCACCGACTCTCCGAAGCCCGAATCGCCCGTGGAGAACCACTGGCTGGCGGTCGACCACGGCAGGATCCTCGTCAGCCACTCGGCCCGGTCGAACAGCACCGCCCGAAGGATGTTCTCCACGATCAGGCCGCTGATGATCGGCACGGCGATGCCCACGGCCGTCTGCCGCGTGATGCCGGCCAGCGCGAACGCCGACAGGGACCACAGCGCGACGAACACCAGCCCGCGGAGGAAGAACGCCGAGTCGGGAGTGTCGACACCCGGGATGGCGTCGGGCGGCGTGGGGTGACCGCGCAGAGCAACCGCCACCCAGCTCCCGAGGAACGACACGAGACCGAGCAGAACGCCGGCCGCGACCACCACGAGGAGCTTCGCGACCAGCACGCGCATACGCTGCGGGAAGGCCGTGAGAGTGAGCCGGATGATGCCGAAGCGGTACTCCTGGCCGATCGACTGCGACGCGACCACCGAGGCGACCACTGCGGTCAGCGACAGCGGGAAGGCGAAGGCACCGAACCAGTCGCCGGGGCCTTCGCCCACGACCTCGCCGGCGTCGCTGTAGATCGTGCTCGGCGCCGAGATGAGCCAGCCGAGCCCCAGGGGGAGCAGAAGCGCGATGACGATGGCGATCCACGTGGACCGGACGGTCCTGATGCGGACCAGTTCGTACTTCAGGACGGCGATCATGCTGCACCCGCCCCTGTCTGGAACTGCTGTTCACCGCTCGTGAGCTCGAGGAACGCGTCCTCGAGGCTCGCCGTACGCCGGGTGAGCTCGCGCACCGTGACGCCCGCCTGGAACGCAGCGGCGCCGATGTGGTCGGTGTCGGACGCCGTGACCGCTAGCCCGTCGGCCCCTTCAGCAACCGCCGCGATCCCCTGCGCCGCCAGTGCCGCAGCGAGGGCGGCGACGTCCGAGCAACGCACGAGTACGTCGTTGCGCGTGCTGCGGGCGACGAACGAGTCGAGAGCCTCGTCGGCGATCAGGCGCCCCTTCGCGATGACCACCAGGTGCTCGGCCATCTGCTGCATCTCCGAGAGCAGGTGGCTCGAGACGAACACGACCTTGCCCTGGGCGGCGTACGCCCTCAGGAAGTCACGAAGCCACTGGATCGACTGCGGGTCGAGGCCGTTGGCGGGCTCGTCGAGCAGGAGGACGTCGGGGTCGGCGAGGATCGCGCCCGCCAGCCCTAGCCGTTGCGCCATGCCGAGCGAGAACCCCTTGGGTCGCTTGTTCGCCACCTCGGTGAGGCCGACCAGGCGCAGCACCTCGTCCACGCGCGCCATCGGCACGGAGGCCTCGGTCGCGAGCATGACGAGGTGGTTGCGCGCGGTGCGGGACGGGTGGAAGAAGCGCGCATCGAGGTGCGCGCCCACCGTCCGGGTCACCGGAGTCCGCTGAGCGAGCCGGCCGCCGTCCCACAGCGTCTGGCCGTCGCCGGAGTCGAGCCCCAGCATGAGGCGCATGGTCGTGGACTTGCCGGCGCCGTTGGGCCCCAGGAACCCCGTGACCACTCCCGGCTCGAGCGTGAAGCTGAGGTCGTCGACGGCGCGCACCGCGCCGTAGCTCTTGCCCAGGCCACGTGCCTCGACCGTCATGGTGTCCCCTCTCCCGACGGCTCGGTGCCGTCGGTTCCCGTCCCCCTGCATCGTGGCGGATCGCCCGTGCCCGCGGGGTGAACCCCGCGGGTCGGGCGATCCAGGATCGACGCTAGAGCCCCCTCGCCCGCAGCGCCTCAGGGATCGACCCCGGGCGCACCCTGAGCCCGCCCGGAACCCCGCGCAGGCCTCTGACCTGCTGTGACGACGGTCACGGGTGACGTTCACCTCGAAGAAATGGGGTCAGAACACGGAGTTCATCCACCGATGAAAGCGTTGTCATCACCGAGCGGGAGACGGAGAACCCGGATCACGCTCATGAGCGACGAGACCTCACCCGGTCCCGTCCCGATGATCGAAAGGAGGTGACCGCACATGGGAACCCTCACCGACCTGCGCCGGAGCCTGACTCCGGAGGAAGTCGCCGAGACGATTGCGCTCTGGGACACGATGCGCGCAGCGGCCATCAGCGACGCCGACCGCCACGAGATCGACGAGATCTTCTCCCGACAGGTCCCCTGACCGGGGACCCGTCCGGTCGGGCTCGACGCCCGTGAACCCCGACGCCTCGCGCGACCGTGCGCGGGGCGTCGTTGCGCGCCGGGCACTCCCCGGCGCGCCTGCTCAGCCCTTCAGACCGCTGCTCGCGACGTTCTCGACGAACGAGCGCTGCGCCAGGAGGAACACCGTGATCGGCGGAAGCATCGCGATCATGACGCCGGCGAGCACGAGGTTGGCGTTGTCGGCCGCTCGACCTCCCAGGGTCGAGAGGGCGACCGCCAGGACGTTGTTGTCGAGGTTTCCGGAGTCGAGGATGATCAACGGCCAGATGAACGAGTTCCACGCGTAGAGGAAAGAGAACGTCGACAGCGTGGCGATGGCCGGGATCGACAGCGGCACGAAGATCTGCCACAGGATGCGCCACCTCGACGCACCGTCGATGACCGCGGCCTCCTCGAGCTCCTTCGGGATCCCGACGAAGAACTGCCTCATGAGGAACGTGCCGTACGCCGTGAAGACGAACGGGATCACGAGGCTCACCAGGTCGTTGACCCACCCGATCGTCACCATGAGGCGGTAGAGCGGGATGAGCAGGACGACGAACGGGATCATGATCGAGCCGAGGTAGAACAGGAACAGCTTGTCGCGCCCGGCGAACTTGATCCGTGCGAAGGCGTAGCCGCCCATGATGCTGGTCAGCACCTGGCCGACCACCACGAGGATCGTGATCAGAACCGTGTTGGTGAGTGCGCGATCAAGCGAGCTGAGCTTGAGCACCTCGGTGTAGTTCTCGGTGCGCCACTGCACGCTCTCGGCCGGGACGGCGTTCGTCGACGGCGCGAACACCGGTGGCGCGTCGGGGTTTGCGGGGTCAATGAACTCGTTGACGATGCGGCTGCGCTCGAGGTAGACCTCGATCGGCTCACCGCCGGCGGGCGTGTAGGTGAAGACATCCTTCGTGGTGCCGTCGACGTCGACCGTGGTACCGGTCGGGGTGACCTGGTCCTCCGTGGTGAACACGACGGTCTCGTTGGTCGCGACGCTGCGGTACTCGTTCGCGCTCTGGCCGCCTGCCACCTGCGCGAGGTCCTGCGAGGTGCCACCGACCGTGACCGTGAAGACCGGCACGTCCTTGCCGTCGATCTGCACGGTGGTCGCCTGGAAGGGCAGCAGCCGCGGCGGATAGGTGTTGATGTCCTCGGCGGTCTTGAACGAGCCGAGGAAAGCGAGCAGGAACGGGATGAGCACGACGAGCCCGGCAACGCCCAGGATGAGGTAGACCGAGAACCGGGCCCCCTTCTCCTTGACGCCACGAGCCTTGCGCCGTGTCGACGGTCCGGACATCAGGAGCCCTCCACTTCCGCGCGCTGACGGCGGAACTGGGCCAGCGTGAAGATGAAGATGAAGATGAACAGCACCCAGGCCACCGCGGACGCCAGTCCGAACGCGTTCTGCTGGAAGCCGAGCTGGTACAGGTAGACGACCGGCGTGAGGGTCGCGTTGTTCGGGAAGCCCACCGGGTTCGGCTGGTTCAGCGCGTACACGATGTCGAACAGCTGCAGGCAGAGGATCACAGTTGTCGCCGTCACGAAGAACGTCGTCGAACGAAGCGAAGGCAGCGTGACGTTGCGGAAACGCTGCCAGGCATTAGCACCGTCGAGCTCGGCCGCCTCGTACAGCTCCTTGCTGATCGACTGCAGACCGGCCGAGAAGAGCACCGTGTTGAAGCCGAACTGGGCCCAGGAGAAGACGATCACCACGGTGATCAGGGCGATCGAGGGCATCCACCAGTAGTCGGGGAGCCCGAAGGGTGCCGATGGGTCGGACAGCCAACCGATCTCGACCTGCTCGGGTAGGGGGTCGCCGGGCAGGACGTTGTTGATCCAGGTGCCCCACGTGCCGAGCACCCAGTTGATCGTTCCGCTCTGTGCGTTGAACAGGCGCTTCCAGATGAGCGTGACGCCGATGACTCCGGCGACGCTCGGCACGAAGAAGACTGCGCGGAACAGCTTCACGCCCGGGTAGTTGGTGTGGATCAGCACGGCCAGGATCAGCGCGCTGACGACCGAGAGCGGGACGGCGAGGAGCAGGAACCAGAAGATGTTCGCGAGCGACTTGTGGAAGAGCGGGTCGGTGACGGTCGTCACGTAGTTCTGCAGGCCGATGAAGGTCGGCGACGTGAGCCCGTCCCACTTGAAGAACGAGATGACGAGCGAGAAGGCCAGCGGGAACGCGAAGAACGCGAGGAAGCCCACGAGGTTCGGCGAGAGGTACAGCCAACCGACCATGCGGTCGGCCTGCTTCGCGGTGGCGTTGAAGTGCAGTGCCGAAGCCTGCGACCACATGATCCGCGCAGCGAGCACGCTGCCGACCGCCACCAGCAGGTAGGCGACCGTCAGTCCGGGTGAGGCCTTGGCGTTGTCGAAGATGAACCTGAGACCAGCGGGGATGTCGATGACGACGAGCCACCACAGCCCCCCGACCGCGGCGGCGAGGAGGCCGAGGCGGCCGAGCCACATCGCGGCAGCCGCGGCGGCGGTGCCCTCGCCCACCCGCTTCTCGATGCGCCGGGCGATGACCCACCAGGCGATGCCGACGCCCACGAGCACGAGCTGCCAGAACGCCTTCTGGAAGGCGCCGGCGAACAGGTCGAGCCCCTCGTAGAGACCGAGCACCTCGGCGAGCAGCGCCACCGAGCCCAGGATCGTCACGTAGAGCAGCGTGAAGCTGACACCACGTGCGACGTGGCGGCCGCGGGCGATGAGCGCCACAGCGAGCAGGTTGCCCACCAGGCCCACGCCGCCGATGACGCCGAGCGCGCTACGGGGGAGGGACTCGAGCTTCCAGGCGCCGTTGACGATGTTGAGCAGGATGTACGCGCACCCCAGAGCAAGAAGGAGGTGCCACACCTGCACGAGCCGGAGAAGGGCCGGGAAGCCGCTCGGCTCGACCGGTGGATCGGGGAATGCGGTGACGGTGTCCACCGCGGGCGGTGCGGCTGTGCTCATGGGTGGTCCCTGAGTCGAGGAGTACGAGCGGGAGCGCGTAGGCGGCAGGCGCGACGCCGAGGGGAACCGCCGGCCAGAACCCCCGACGGGGCAGCCGGGTCCTGCGCCAGTGCGAGCCCGGGACGACCGAGGTGCGGGGCCCCGCGGGTGTGGGTCGTACGACCCACCCCCGCGAGCCCTTCGTGCAGGTTCGTGCAGGTTCGTGCTGCGATCGGGTGCCTACTTGAAGGCGCCGGCGTCCACGGTGGCCTTGCACACGCTCGACTTGTACTCGTCGAGCGTGATCTGGCCGTTCATGAGCGCGTTGATCTTGTCGTTGCTGGCCTTGTCGAACGCGGGCCAGTTGCCCTTCCAGAGCGGGCCCTCGGCGACCGGGTCGTTGATGATGCCGTCGGCGAACGCCTGGTTGTTGGCGGGCGGGGTGAAGGTGAGGAACTTGGCGATGACGTCGTCGCCCTTGCGGGACGGGATGTTCGCGCCGAGCTCGGAGATCTGACCCTGCACCTCAGCGGAGGTGAGCTCCTGGACCAGCTTCACGGCCGCCTCGGGGTTCGCCGTCTTGGCGTTGACCACGTAGGCACCCCAGAAGAGCCAGTCCTTGCCGGGGGCAGCACCGGTGGGCAGCGGTGCGACGTCCCAGTTGAAGTCCTTGATCTCACGGCTGCCAGGGGTGGCCCAGCGACCGTTCATGAACATGCCGACCGTGCCGCCCTTGTAGGGGGGCTCGCCGTCCTCACCGAACTTGACGGCGCTGCCGGAGTCGTAGAGGTCCTTGAAGAACTTCATGCCCGCAACCGACTCGGTCGAGTCGAGGTTGCACGCGGTGCGGTCCTCGTTGAAGAACGAGCCACCGGCGGAGTTGATGAAGTAGCCGTAGTTGGCCCACCACGAGTTGGAGGCGAAGCCCTTGACGCCCTTGCCACCGTCCTTGGTGATCTTGTCGGCAACCTCCTGGAACTTCGCCCAGGTCCACTTGCCGTCCTTCGCCAGCTGGATCGGGTTCTCAGCGCCGGCCTTGTCGATCAGGTCGAGGTTGAGGTAGAGAGCGAAGGTCGAGACGTCGCGGGGGATGCCCCAGAGGAACCCGTCCGCGGGCTGGCCCGATGCCGGGTCGACGGTCAGCGAGGCGATGGGGCCCTCGTAGAAGTCGGTGGCGTTGAGGCCTGCGGTCTTCGCCTGGTCGGCGAAGTTGAGGATCAGGCCCGCCTTCGCGAAGTCCGCGATGTCGGTGCCGGGGATCCAGAACACGTCGGGGGCGGTGCCCGCGCCGAGCTCGGTCTTGAGCTTGTCCTGGTACGGCGAGCCCTCGGAGTTGCCGGCCTCGTAGGTCAGGTTGAGCCCGACGCCCGCTGCGGTGATCTGGTCAGAGATCCCCTTGTAGACGTCAGCCTCGGCCTGGTTGTCGGGACGGGTGCGCCAGCGCAGGTCGACGGCCGGGGCCGCCGAGGTCTCGCTGGCCGTCGGCGACGCAGAGCCGCTCGAACCACCGTCGTTGCTCGTGCTGGCACAGGCGCTCAGAAGCAGTGCCGTTCCGAGCGGCAGGATCACCAGTGACTTGCGAATCCGCATGCGCACTCCTCGTTGTACTTGCTGTGTCGTCGTCCGCACGCGGACGACGTTCCCCCCACGGGCCGGGTGGCTCGTGGGCGTGGTGCTGTCAGGGCGTCGTCCCCGAGAGAGGCGACGCCCCCCGGTTCATCCGACGACGTCGACGGACAGACCGGCCGATCGGATGTTCGCCACGACATCGGGATCGGCCCCGGAGTCGGTGACGATGTGGTCGACGTCGGCGAGGTCGCACACGCGCGCGACCTCGATCTCGCCGAGCTTCGTGCCGTCGGCGACCACGACGGAGCGGCGCGTGGCCGCGACCATCGCGCGCTTGATCTCGCCTTCGGCAACGTTCCGGTTGGTGACCCCGCCGCGCACGTCGACGCCGTTGCAGCCGATGAACGCGAGGTGCGCGGACAGCCGCTCGAGCAGGAGCGTGGCGTAGGGGTTCACGAGGGAGTGCTGCAGCGGGCGCACGGTGCCGCCCGCCACGATGATCGAGATGCGCCCTGCGACCGCTGCGGGCTCGAGCACGAGCGCGATGTTGAGGGCGTTCGTGACGACGGTGACGTCGCTGAGGTCGGTGCGGTCACGCAGAGCCTGCGCGATGGCGGTGGTGGTCGACCCGACGTCGAGGATGACGACGTCGCCCCGCGAAACCATCGAGGCGCAGCGCTGTCCGATCGCCTGCTTCTGACGGGCTGCGACCGCGGCGGCAGCCTCGAGCGGCTGCTCGGGCACGCCGGCGCCGCTGGCCACCGCTCCGCCCCTGACCCGGCGAACGAGGCCGGACGACTCCAGCACGGTGAGGTCGGAGCGGACGGTGACGGTCGAGACGCCGAACCGGTCGGCGAGATCGGTGACCCGCAGGAATCCCTCGGCCTCGACCAGCGCCGCCGTGCGGATCTGGCGCAGCTCGGCGGGCACGCCCTGCTCCTCGCGCGGTGCGACCGCGCTGAGGGTTGCCGAGGTGGTGGGGGTCACACGGGAACCTTCACTTGTTTTCGTTCCTTTCGCAAGAGGTTCGAAAGATGTCTGTAACGAACCGTTATGAAGACGATACAAAGCCGTAGCCAAGCCGTGCCGACCGCCTGCGTGCTGCGCGAGCAGCGCCGGCCAGCGGGCCGGATGTGGTGGTCGGGCCTGCGATTTGGCATCATTGGCACTCGGAGCCCGCGAGTGCCAATGATGCAGCGGAGGTCCAGCCGAAGCAGAAGGCCCGAGGAGATCAGCGTGCCCACCTACCAGTACTCGTGCACCGCCTGTGGCGAGCCCCTGGAGGTCGTGCAGAAGTTCACCGACGACGCTCTCACCGTGTGCCCCTCGTGCGGTGGCCAGCTCCGCAAGCTCTACAACGCGGTCGGCATCGTCTTCAAGGGCTCGGGCTTCTACCGCACCGACAGCCGCTCCGTCTCGTCCTCCACGGTCCCCGCCGGTGCGTCCGGCTCGTCCGGCTCGTCGTCGGACTCGGCTCCGTCGTCCGACTCCGGTTCGTCCTCGACCCCGGCTGCCACCCCGGCCGCCACGCCGTCCAGCGGTTCGGCCGGCTCCGGTTCTGGCTCCGGCGGCACGTCGGGGTCTGCTGCCTGACCCTGTGGACAGCCGCCGCCTGACTGCGGCCGACGTCCCTACCGTGCGCAGGTGCGCTTCACGTCCCCTGCCTCCCCGCCGGTCCCCGGTCGACCGCCCCTGTGGCGACGCCGCCTGCACCGCCATCGCCGTCCGGTCCTCGCGCTCCTGGCGGGGCTGCTCGTCTGGTCGCTGACCTCGGCGCTGCGCCCCGCACCCCCTCAGCTCATGACCGTGGTCGTAGCGGCGCGCGACCTCGCGCCGGGCACGACCATCACCAGCGGCGACCTTGTGACCACGTCCGTCCCCGCCCCGCTGCGGGCCGGCGACGCGAGTGCCGATCCGGCCACCATGGTCGGGCGCCGCGTCGTGGTCCCGCTGCTCGCCGGTGATCCCGTGCTGGCGCGCCATCTGCTCACGGCGAGCCTGCTGGAGGGCTACGGACCCGGCACCGTGGCAACGCCTCTGCGGCTGGCTGACGAGTCAGCCCTCGCCGTGCTGCGGCCCGGTGACCTCGTCGACGTGATCGCGGCCTCGGCGCTGGGATCGGCCGGATCCTCCGGCGACCGGGCCGCGGTGGTCGCCGCCCGGGTGCGGGTGCTGCTCACCGGCACGACCGCGTCCGGAGGCGGAGGCATGCTCTCGGCCCAGACCTCCGGGGCCCCGCCTTCGGTCGTCCTGGCGACGACCTCCGCGCAGGCCCTGGAGATTGCACGCGCCGCAGTCGGTTCGCGACTCAGCGTGGTGCTCCGCGCAGAATGACCTGACGGTGGTGTCCCTGCGCGTCAGCCTTCGCTAGGGTCGCGGACCGTACGGGGCGGACTGATGGAGGGACACATCATGGTCAAGGGCTTCCGCGACTTCCTCATGCGAGGCAACGTCGTCGATCTCGCAGTAGCCGTCGTGATCGGCACGGCGTTCGTCGCCGTCATCAAGGCCTTCACCGACGGCCTGCTCAACCCGCTCATCGCGGCGATCTTCGGCAAGCCGAACCTCGACGAGGTCGGCACGTTCACGATCAACAACTCGGTCTTCAGCATCGGCCTCGTGCTCACGGGGCTCATCAACTTCGTGATCATCGCGGGTGCCGTCTACTTCTTCGTCGTCGTGCCGATGAACGCGATCAAGGCGCGCTCGGCCAAGGAGGAGGAGGCCGAGATCGCTGAGGAGATCGTGCTGCTGCGCGAGATCCGCGACTCCCTCAAGCACGAGCACTGACCGACCGCACGAACCTCGGAACCGCCGTACCGCGGGGCTCAGTCCCCGTGGTGCGGCGGTTTCTCGTCGAGGTAGCGGCGCAGGGCCGTGGCGCTGTCGCCGGGCGCCGGCGAGCCCGACGACCAGCCGTCGTCGAGGTCGTCGTCGGTCTGCTCGGGCACGAGGTCGACGTCGTCGAGCAGGCGACGTCGTCGCTCGGCATCGGACGGCGTCGGCTCGCTCATGCCCCCATCGTCGCACCGCTCAGCCGAGCACGACCGCCTGGTACTGCTCGAGGTAGCGCGACTCCTCCTGCGGCGTGAGCACCCGCCACGTGTGCGCCTGCGCGAGGTCGGCGTCGCTCGGGAAGATCGCCGGGTTGTCGACCTGAGACGGGTCGACCTTCTCCATCGCCTCGCGCGCACCCTGTACCGGAGAGAGGTACTGCACGTACGCCGCGAGCTTCGCCGCAGCCACCGGGTCGTAGTAGTGGTCGATGAGCCTCTCTGCGTTCCTGTGGTGCGTCGCGCCGGCGGGGATGAGGAAGACGTCGCTGTAGAAGCCGCCGCCCTCTTCCGGCATGAAGAACTCGACATCCGGGTTCTCGAGCTGGATCTGAAGGACGTCGCCGGAGTAGCCGATCGAGGCGACCAGGTCGCCGTTGGTGAGGTCGGCGCCGTAGTCGTTGCCCGCCACGCGTCGGAACTGGCCGCGGTCGAAGGCGGCCTGCAGGTCGGCGATGGCCTCGTCGAAGTCGGCGTCGGTGAAGCTCTCGGTCTGCTTGCCCTTGACCCAGAGGAAGAAGCCCATGGTGTCCTCCATCTCCGAGGAGATGGCGATCTTGCCGCGGAACTCGTCGGTGAGGAGCTCGCTGAACGTCTTGATCTCGCGGCCGGCGAGCTTCTTGTTGTAGCCGATGCCGATGAGACCGTTGAGGAACGGCAGGGTGAAGGCGCGACCCGGATCCCAGGCCGTGTCGGCGAGCGCCGCGATCACGTTGGCCGTGTTGGGCATCGCCGCTCGGTCGAGGGGCTCGACGAACCCGTTGCGCAGGAAGCGCGCAGCGGTGACGTCCGTGAGCACCGCGACGTCGCGGTCGATGCCGCGACCCGCCTTGAGGATGGGCGACTTCTTGGCCCAGAACTCCTCGTTGTCGTTGATGTCCTCGCTGTACTCGACGTCGATGCCGGTGGCGGAGGTGAAGTCCTGGATCGTCGTGGTGCCCTCGTCACCCGGATCGAGGGTGTCGATGTAGTACGGCCAGCTCGACCACTGCACGAGCTTCTCGGTGTCCGACGCATCGGCGCCCGTGAAGGAGGCGGACGGCGAGGCCGCCCCGGCGGCTCCGCTCGACGCGGTCGACGCCGTACCTCGTGCACCACAGGCGGCGAGCGTCAACCCGGCCCCCAGACCCAAGCCGCTCGAGAGCATCGAACGACGGGTGATGACAGGCCGGTTGCTCGCCAACGACGGTGCCTCCTGGTATCGGTCGAGGTGAAGCAGGAACCGTAACGGCTGGCGAGCCCCGCACGTTGCACGGGGGGTCCGACGCCGGCAGTCGAATCGGTCACGGCCCTGGTCGTCGGTGAGCAAGGATGTGAGCGTCGGAAGCGCACGCCGGTCAGGGATCGGCACGGGGAGGTGGGTCGTGTGAGCACGGCCGAGTCGTTGGGCGCCAAGGATCCCGAGGAGCGTCGACGTCGCATCCTCGCCGCGGCCGTCGAGGTGCTCGCCGAGCGAGGGTTCGCCGGAACCAGGGTCGCCGACATCGCGGCCGTCGCGGGCACGTCGCCCGCGCTCATCGTCTACCACTTCGGATCGCTGGACGTCGTGCTCGCCGAGGCGGTTCGCTCGGTGGAGGACGACTTCTTCGCCGACTTCGCGCGCCTGCTGCCGCCCGACGCCGACCCGACCGAGCGGCTGCGGCTGACCGGCGTGATCGGCGCCGATGTCGGGCCGGCCGTCGGCAACTGGGTGCTCTGGATGGAGATCTGGGTGCGCGCGCTGCGCGACGAGAGCACCCGCATGCTCCGCGAGTCGATGGATGCTCGCTGGCGCGACCACATCCGCGACGTGCTCGACGCGGGCGTGGCCGATCGCTCCTTCACCTGCCCGGATCCCGAGGCCTCAGCGGTCCGGCTCGTCGCGCTCATGGACGGGCTGGCCGTGCAGGTGAGCCTGGGCGACCCGGCCGTCCCCGAGGATCGGATGACCGGTCTCTGGCTCGACGCAGCCGCCGACGAGGTCGGTGTGCCCCGCGAGCGGCTACGCCCCTGAGGCTGCGCCCGCCTGATGGCGGACACTGGGTCCGTGACCGTGTGCGCCTCGACCGCAGTCGTGCTGCTGCCCGAGCACGAGTGGCGGTTCCGCGCTGCTGCCCACGCCGCCAGGGTCGACACCTGGACGGCGCCTCGGCTCGAGCGCGCGCGACGTGGCCACAAGCACCCGGTCGACGACTTCCTCTTCACCTACTACCCGACGCGCGCAGGGCAGCTGCGCCGCTGGCACCCCGGCCTCGGCGTCGCGCTGCACGGTGCGGCTGAGCTCGCGGACGAGGCGGCGTACCGCACGGTCGTCGTCGACGGCTCCGATGCCGTGACGGTGGACCCGGCGCACTACGCACGTCGTAGGGACGGTCTGGCCTGGGTCGAGGGCCTGGTGCGCTCGAGCGCCGATCGCCCCGCGCGGCTCGGCTGCTTCGGGCTGCACGAGTGGGCGATGGTCTACGGGCTCGACCAGCACGAGGTGCGGCACGAGTCGTGGCCGCTGCGCCTCACGCCGGCACAGATCCGCAGTGTCGTCGACGAGAACGGCCTGCACTGCGCGCACTTCGACGCGTTCCGCTTCTTCACCGACGAGGCCGTGCCGCTCAACGAGCTCAGCCCGACCCGTGACTCCCAGCCCGAGCTCGACCAGCCTGGCTGCCTCCACGCCACCATGGACCTCTACAAGTGGGCAGCGAAGTACGACGCCCTCGTGGGCAGCGATCTCGTGGCCGACTGCTTCGCCCTCGCCCGCGAGGCCCGCACGCTCGACATGGAGGCGGCGCCGTACGACCTGGGCCCCTTGGGCTACGAGCCGATCCGGGTCGAGACGCCCGAGGGGCGTGCGGAGTACGTACGTCGCCAGCGCACGCTCATGGACTCTGCGGCGCCTCTGCGCCGACGGCTCGCGGTGGCGCTCGGCGAAGCCCTGGCCGCCGTCGACCGCGTGTCCTGACTCCGTCCGGCAGGATGAGCCTGTGCTCCATCTACGTCTCACCGTGCCGAGCGACCGCACACGTGACGTCGTGCGCCTGCTCGCCGGCGATCCGGGCGTCGCGCACCTGTCGGTCGAGGCCGGTGCCAGCCGCAAGCCCGTCGGCGACGTCGTGGAGTGCGACATCGCCCGCGAAGCGGCGAGCTCGCTGATCGAGTCGCTGCGCGATCTCGGCATCGAGCGTGACGGCGCGATCGTGGCGTCCAGCCCCGACCTGGTGCTCTCGGACGCCGCCGTCGCCGCCGAGGAGGCTGCACCAGGCGATCCGGGCGACGCCGTGGTGTGGGAGCAGGTCGAGGCCCGCACCCACGAGGACGTGTCGCTGTCGTGGACGTACCTCGTCTACATGTCCGTGGCGACCATGCTGGCCGGCATCGGCGTACTCATCGACAACCCGATCCTCATCGTCGGCGCCATGGTCGTCGGCCCGGAGTTCGGCCCGCTGGCAGCCATGTGCGTCGCACTGGTGCAGCGGCGCTCGGACGTCTTCTGGCGCTCGACGCGAGCCCTCGTGCTCGGCTTCCCGATCGCGATGGCCGTGACGATCGTCTTCACGTGGGCCCTGACGGCGATGGGGCTGGTGTCGGAGTCGATGCTGCTCGCCGATCGACCGCTCACGTCGTTCATCTGGCGTCCCGACGCACTGTCGTTCGTCGTGGCGTTCCTGGCCGGCGTGACCGGGATGCTCTCCCTGACGACGGCGAAGTCGGGCGCGCTCGTCGGCGTGCTGATCTCGGTGACGACGGTGCCAGCCGCTGCGAACGCAGCGGTCGCGCTGGCCTACTGGGTTCCTGAGGAAGCACGCGGATCGGCTGTGCAGCTGGCACTCAACCTGACCGCGATCGTGGTGGCCGGCACTCTCACGCTCGTGGCACAGCGGTGGCTCCTGGGGCGTCGAAGGATGCGCACGACTCTGTCGCGTGACGCCCGAGGCGTGGCCGAAGCCGCCCGGCGCGATCCGCGCCGCTGAGCCGGTGGTTGGATCGACGCATGAGCGCCCCCGCGCCGTCCGTGGTCGCCGCCCTCGAGGCGCACGGTCTCGACTACCGGGTGCTCGTGCACACCGCGCCTGTGCGGTCCCTGGCCGAGGCAGCGGCAGCCCGTGGGGTGGACGTCGTCGACGTGGTGAAGACCCTCGTCGTACGCCGCGGTGAGGGCGACTACCTGTTCGTGCTCGTGCCCGGTGGTCGCTCGATCTCGTGGCCGAAGCTTCGTGCGCTCCTCGGCATCTCACGCATGTCGATGCCGCCCGCGGACGAGGCGTTCGAGGCCACCGGCTTCGTGCGCGGCACCATCACCCCGCTCGGGTCGCGCACCGCATGGCCGGTGATCGCCGACGTCGTGCTCGCCTCCCGCGGCGAGGTCACGCTGGGCTCCGGCGCCCCCGAGGTGGCGATCGCGGTGCAGGCCCTTCCTCTGCTCGAAGCGACCGCGGCCGTCGTCGCCGACGTGACCGACCCCGAAGAAGCCTGAGAGCGTCACCCGCCCCGACACCGGCCGGCGGTGTCAGTCGATGAGCTGGGTGACGCGCAGGTTGGTGTTGCAGGCGGGCGTGGAACCGCCGCCGAGGCCGCAGTACGACGAGAGGCCGCCGACCGGGATGAAGTTGGTGACGCGCACCTGGAAGGCGTCGTCGGAGTTGTTTCCGCTCGGCAGCCTCACTGCGCTGCTGTTGTCGTAGCAGCTGGTTCCGCCGTAGGTGGGATCCGGCGTCGTGCCGCTGTTGTTGCCGATCTTCCAGCCGCACACGCGGACACCGAGGAAGCCGATGACGCGGTACTTCGCGTTCTGGCCGCTGCCGGTCACCGTGTCGTAGACGGGGATCACGGACTGCTGACCGAGGATGTCGTTCAGCGCACCCCCGAGGTCGACCGAGTGCAGGCACCCGTAGGACGTCGAGCAGTTGCCGGAGTTCGGCTGCGGGAAGCCGGGGTCACCATCGAGGCTGACGGCGAGCGGGGACCCGAGGTCGATCACCAAGGGGTAGCCGACGTCCGTCCAGAGCGTGATGTCGCGGGCCGGGTTCGAATCTCCGTCGTAGTCGATCGTGCCCCAGTTGCCGGCTGCTCCGCCGCACCCGCCGTTGCCGTCGTCGTCGTTGCCGTTGCCGTTGCCGTTGTTGCCGCCGATCGATCCGGACGAGCCGCCGCCCGAGCCGAAGGTCTTGGTGATCGGCACGAGCTGGGCTGCTCCAGGGGTGAGCTTGTCCTGCGCGATCAGAGCGTCGGAAGCGCTCGAGCAGACGGCGAACGGACGCAGACCCTGGATGGCGGACGGCGCGCCCATGGCGGCCGTGGCACTGCGCGCCAGCTGGAACCCCGACGTCCCGAAGATCCCCGCGAAGATCGCGGGGCTGGTGTCCTTGGTCGTGACCTGCACCTCGACCGTGCTCTGCGGGTTGCAGCGGTAGGCGACACCCGCGTCACCGCTCCAGCCGCTGGGGGCCGAGCCGGTGGCCAGCGAGCTGCCCGAAGGCCAGTTCAGAGTCGCGTACGTGACCGCGGTTGCCCGAGCCGTCACCGACGCGGAAGCAACCACCGTTGCGCACGACAGCCCGGGGTTCGCTGCGTCCGCGAAGGTCTTGGCCGCAGCCAGCGCCGCGCCGTCCGAGGCGGCCTGCAGCTGGCGCTTGCGCGTGTAGGCCAACCCGAAGTCGGTGGCGAACACCGCCATGCCGAACAGCACCACGACAAGGACGCCGACCATCACGGCGACTGCGCCGTCGTCGCCCTTGGTCGCGAGCACGATCCGGCGGCTCATGAGAACTCGCACTTGAAGTACCCGTTGCCGGTGAGGGCGAAGGCGCTGCCCGGAAGGATCGGGATGACGAGACGGCCGGAGTACGTCGCCGCCACGCGCAGCTGGTCGTCGGTGCCTCCCACGGAACCGGCACACGGCAGCTTCTGGAGGGCCGCAGTGTTGGCCGTGACGGGCAGGGCCGTCCCTGCGGCGATGGAACAGATCGTCGTGCCGCTGCGGCTCACCGTGACCCCGACATCGTTCGGGTTGAGGGCGATCGCGACGGAGGAGTCACGGGTGCGCTTGAGCACCTGGTAGCAGGTGCGACCGGGCGAACCGTCGATCTGACGGACGACGCCGAACCGCGAGGAGTCGCGTGCGGCGTTGTTGAGCGAGAGGTTCTGCCCGAACAGGATGCCGAAGTCGATGATTCCGAACACCAGGACGAGCAGCAGGGGCACGACGAGTGCGAACTCGACCGCCGCAGCGCCCTCGTCGGTACGGGCACGCGGCGAACGGGCCGGGGGCCTCGTCGAGGCGCCGGTCGCGGAGTCTGGAGTCACAGCCATGGCACTGGCAGAACGCGCGCCCCGCATCACGTGTTACACGAGCGGTGCCAGGGTTCACCCGTCCGGGCGAAGGAGCCGGTCACGCTGCGGAGTCAGGAAGGACGGCTCGCAGGCTTGCGGGTCTGCCCCGGCGGCGTGCTGGGCTTGCCGCCCTGGTTCGTCGGCTGGGGCTTCGCCGTCCTCGTCTGCCCTGGCGGCGTCGGCTTGTCGGTCAGGCCCGGCGGGACGGACGGCTTGCCGCCCTGTCCGGGGTTCGTGGTGGGCTTACCGCCCTGTCCGGGCTGCGTGGTGGGCTTGCCGCCCGGCTTGGCGGCGAGGATCGGGGCGCAGTACTCCTCGATCGTCTGGTCGTTGGCCGACGCCGCCGCAGACAGGACCTTGAACGCCACGGACTCGCCGCTCTGGTCGTCGGGCCCGTTGTCGGCGAAGGCGGTGCACAGGCCGAAGAGCGCCTTCGAGTCGAGCGTGGCGGCGGGGCCGGAGCCGTCGCTGCTCGGCGTCTCGGTGAACTCCGACGCGCCGCGGGACGTGCTCCGCGACGCCTTGTCATTGCCGGAGCTGCCCGCATCCCCGGTGTCGCTCGGGTCGAGCGTGGTCGGAGCTGGAGCGCCGAGCACGTCGTGCGCGATCCGCTGAAGGTTCTCGGGCAGCGCCCCGGAGAACGCTGCGGCTGCGGTGCCGGTGATCAGGACGGCGCCGACGATGCCGAGGGCGGCGCCCACGGCGACCAGGGCCGGGCGCCGGTCGATGCTGCGCAGCGGGACGACGACAGCGATCGTCTCGGCGTGCGCGGCAACCATGGCCGCCACCGTGGTGTCGGCCCGCACCAACTCATCCGGAGTGCCCGGTGCGCGCAGCGCCCCGAGCAGTTCGGACAGTTCCATCGAATCCTCCACGTCGTGCGGTCCGTCCCCCGGACCCCCTGACGACTGAACGCTGTCCGCGTTCATGGCGTTACGCTCCGCTGCCCGCGTTCGGTCAGGTCTCGCTCCAGCCGGCGGAGGCCGCGGTGGACCAGCACCCGCACCGCTCCCGCCGACTTGCCCATGACCGCTGCCACCTCCGCGTGGTCCATGCCGACGATCACCCTCAGCATCACAGCCTCGCCCTGCTCGCGCGGAAGGGTGCGGATGAGTGCGAGGGCGTCGCGCGTGGCGTCCTGCTCGACGATCTCGTCCGCGATGTCGCGCTCGGGCGGCCCGGCGTCCGGAACGTCGTCGAAGGACGCCCCGGGCCGGCGAGCCTCGTACCGAATCCGGTCGATCAGCTTGCGGCGCGCTATGGCGAACACCCACGAGCGGAAGGCCCGCTCCGGGCCGACGAACGCCGCGACTCCGCGTGCCACCTCGATCCAGGCCTCGGACGCGGAGTCCTCCGCCAGCTCCCAGTGCAGCGTGCGGAGATAGCGCAGCAGCGGTGGATGGATGTCGCGGTAGAGCGTGTCGAAGGCGCGCTCGTCGCCGGTGCCGGCAGCCGCCAGCACGTCGGCGAAGCGGTCCTCGAGCACCGTGCGCCCTCCGTCCGTCGCATCCGGCGACCCCCCGGTCGCGGCGCCCAGCACACCACATCACCCGGAGGTGTGGGCACAGGGCGGCGGTCAGCCCACCCGCACGAGCACGTCGGCGAGGTCGTAGCAGACCACCGCGTCGGAGAAGTGCTCGGCGAACTCGGCCGGTGGCGCGTGGACGCCGACGAACCGTACGCCGGCGTCCCGGGCCGCCGCGGCGTCCCATGTGGAGTCACCCACCATGACGGCGGCGGACGCGTCGGCACCGAGCAGCTCCAGGGCGCGGCGGAGGCCGTCGCCGCTCGGCTTGGGTCGCACGAAGGGATCGCGCGCGACGACGACGTCGATGCGCATGCCGTGACGCTCGAGAACGGCGGTCGCGACATCCGGGGGAAGCAGCGTCACAACGGCAGTGGGTCGCCCTGCGAGAGCGGCGACGAACTCGCGACCTCCCGGCATCGGCACCGAGCGCTGCGCACCGATGTGCTCGTGAGCGGCGATGGCGCGGTCGACCGACGTCCAGAGATCGCCAGCGGGCAGGTCGCCGAGGATCGCCATGCAGGCCCTGGTGGCAGTCGTCCACGCCGTGTCGAGGCCGAGGTCGACCGGCCCCTCTCCGACGAGGGCGCGGACGTCGGCCCAGGCGGAGTCGTAGTCGGTGTGGGCCTGGACCTCGACGAGGGTGTGGTCGAGGTCGAGAAGGAGGGCGCCGTCCATGCCAGCACGCTAGCGGCCGGGCGCCTCCGGATCGAGGACTGCGCCCGCCGCGAGGAGGGCTCTCGCTGTGTCGTCGTGCCCCTGCAGGAGGGCGGCGTCGAGTGCGGCGTCACCCTGCTTGTTGACCCGAGCATGGTCGGCACCGCGGTCGAGCAGAAGCTGCACGGTGTCGGTACGGCCGTTGAAGGCGGCCACCATGAGCAGCGTGTCGCCGTTCGGGCTGGTGAAGTCGACCGGGAGGCCGGAGTCGAGGTAGGACGCCAGCTCGTCGGTGCGGCCCTCGCGCGCGATGTCGAAGATGCGCAGGGCAAGGGTCAGGACGTCGTCGTTCAGGCCGGCCATGCCCTGACGGTACCGACCACCGCAGACGGCCCGATCACCCGGGCGTGACAGCTTCGAGCAGCTCGAACCCGTGCCGGTCGACGCTCGCCGACGCGCCGGACAGGATGACCACGCTGGCACGCGCGGCCCGGTCGAGACCCCACCACGACGCGAAGCCGCCCGTCTGACCGTTGTGCCAGGTGATGTCGCGGCCTTTGCGTCGGAGCACCATCCACGCCGCACCGATCTGGACGGCGGGGCCGGCGAATCGCTCGACCGGGTCGAGCGCTGTCGCACCTGGGGCGGTCCCCTCGAGGAGCGCGGCGCTGAGAAGGCTGAGATCACCTGCGGTGGAACGGATTCCACCCGCAGGTGCGAGCGCCTCGCCGATCCACGAGTCGCGGGCACGGCCGCTGCGGGTGCGACCACGGATGGCTGCGGGCCGCAGGTCGTCGAGGGTCTCCACGACGTAGGTCGATTCCATGCCCAGAGGTGCGGTGATGCGATCGCGGAGCAGCGCGGGATAGGTCGTGCTCTCCGCAGCCGCCACGGCATGCCCGAGCAGCTCGAACCCGAGGTTGGAGTATCGGTGCCGTCCGACGTGGCCGACCGGCGTACGGATCGCCTGGTCGAGCAGCTCGGCGAGGGTCTCGCCGTACGGGTTGGTGCCGCGCGTCCAGAGCTCGAGGGTCTTGGTGATCGTCTGTGCACCCTTGGGCAGCCGCGGCAGCCCGGATGCGTGGGTCGCGAGCGACCCGAGCGTGACCCGTGCTGCGTCGCAGTCGGAGATCGGGAGGACGTCGCCCAGCAGGGTCGTGGGGAGAACCGTCCCCCGCTCGATGGCGTCGACGTAGAGCAGCCCGGTGAACGCCTTGGACAGCGAGCCGACCTCGAACTCCGACTCGAGGGGAGCGCCGTACGACCCGACGGTGGCGCTGCCCGGCACGACGACCGCGACAGCAGCCACGGGGTGGACCGAGCGCAGGAGATCACGCAGGCCGGCCGCGAGCGTGACGTCGCCGAACAACAGTGCCTGTGCCATATGTCGACCCTAAGCGCGGCGCCGCCGTACACGTCCGCTCCCCCGCTGCCGACGGAGACTCCTCACCTCACGCGGGGTAGCGTCGGCCACAGCGGGAGGGTCGCACCTATGCCCGAAGCCGCAGCAGGAACGGGAGCGAGCACTGACGATGGGTGTGCCCCTCCTGATCTCTGCAGGCGCAGGCTGATGGCCGACATCGGTCAGCAGGCCCCACCTGGCGAGGTGCTCATCGCCAACCCCTACCACCCGTACGCCATCGAGTTCATCGACCGCTACGCCCGGATGCACGGGCTCAGGGCGGTCTGCGTCTACACCGACGAAGGCGAGATGCGCCGACAGGCCTGGCGCTACCCCGAGCTGCGGGGTCCGCAGGTTTCGGCGAGCTACCTCCTCGACGTCGAGTCGCTCGAAGCCTTCACCGACCTCCTGCGGGAGCGGCACGCCATCGTCGCCGTCGTGCCGTTCAACGAAGTCGTGCTCAGCCTGTCGGGCCGCATCGCGGAGCTCCTCGGTCTCGACTGGGCGCAGCCGGGCATCCTCGAACGCTTCCGCGACAAGTACGCGCTCAAGGCTCACCTGCGCTCGCTCGACGGCGGGCCGCGCATCAACGCCATCGCCGCGGTGCACACGGTCGACGACGTGCAGGCTGCTGTGGCCACGGGTTCGTTCGCACGGTTCGTCCTCAAGCCCAACGGCGGCTTCGGCAACTCCCACATCGGGTTCTTCGACGCCGACGGTGATCCCGACGCGCTGTCGGCGTACTTCCGTGAGCTCGACGAGACCGACCTGAGCGAGATGAACGGCGCCCAGCTGCTGATGGAGGAGTTCATCGGCGGCGAGGAGTACTTCGTCAACGGATTCGTCGATGCCCAGGGGGCAGCCACCCCGACGTACGTCGCCGTGCACGTGCGGACGGCGCTGAATGGTCGCGAGAACGTCGCGATCGGCTCACGCGCGATACGGACGCACGAACCGGAGTTCGACGTGCTCGTCGACTACACGCGAGCGGTGATGGCAGCCACCGGTCTGCGCCGCAGCCCGTTCCACCTCGAGGTGAAGATCGACCACGACGGTCCGTGCCTCATCGAGGTCGCCGCCCGGCTCGTCGGTGGCGAGCGTGTCTACGACGACGACGAGGCGCACGGAACCCTCGACGAGATCGCCGTGGCGGCACGCCTCTACCTCTCTGCCCAACCGGTCGGCGACATCGGTACCGACTGGAACGAGTACGACGCCACGGTGCGCGGGCGGGCCAGCGGCACCAGCACGGAGTACGGCCGGATTGCTCGGCTCACAGGAGTCGACGAGGTCGAGCGGTGGCCAGGCTTCGTGCGCTGGGCCCAACGGCCCGCGATCGGCGGCCTGCTGGTACCGACGCGCACCATCTTCGAGCAGCCCTGGAGCGCGGTGATCGTGGCGGACACGGTCGACGAGTTCGCATCGCTGTCCGAGAGGATGCGAGCGGCCATCGGTTGGGGCGCGAACCCGTCGATGCTGCCGAGGGCGGCAGGGGCCGCTCGCGCACAGCTGCCCCGCGTGCGTCGAAAGCTGGGGATGCTGCGACACCGCGCGCAGGTCGTACCTGTGGGCGCGGGCATCGCGTCCGTGCGGATTCGGTAGCGGATTCGCTGGGGCCCGGCAGGCACGGGGATACCGACCTGGCGCGGCCTCGAGCCGATCGGACGTGGGGCCCCGGCAGGATCCGTCTCGGGCTGGCGGCTTCGCCGCGGGGGTTCCTCCCGAATCCAGGCTGGGGGTCACGCCTTGGCGGGCGCTACGCGCCAGGGTGACTGCGTGCCCCCGGCAGGATTCGAACCTGCGACACACGGTTTAGGAAACCGATGCTCTATCCCCTGAGCTACGAGGGCGGGACGTGGAGAGTTGGGTGCAGAAAACTCGTCACGTTCTCGCTAGGCCTTGTGGGCCTGGGCTGCAGCGCAGTCTAGATGTCCTCGGCGCCAGCCTGGGCATCCCCGCGCTCACGGCCCAGAGGTGTCTTGACCGTCGCGCAGGGCGGCCCCACGAGGCTCGGGGTCGTGGCTCTGGCCGGGGCCACTGTGCTCGTGGCTGGCGGCGCCGGCGCCCACCACCTGATCGACTGCTGGCGCGAGGATCCGGCCGAGACGGTCCGACGAGTGCTCGCGGACGGTGCACACCTCGTTGTGGACGGGGCCCCCCGCGACAACGCCGTCCACTACCAGCGTGGGTCGAGCGCGGTGCCACCGTCGCGATCTACGCGTTCTGGGGCGGCGAGCTGTTCACGCTGCCCGTCCAGGCGCACTTCGACGCCGACACGCGGTTCCAGTTCGTGCTCGTCCACATCTTCTCTCCGCAGGAGAAGGACGCGGCGGTCGCCGACGTGTCGACTGCCGTAGCGGCGGGTGCCTTGCGCATGAGGGACGAGCACGGGCTGTCGCTGCTTGGGTTCCCGCTGGAGCGCACCACCGATGCGCCGGCCACGGTCGAGGCGGAAACGGTCGGGAGGGTTCTCGTCGACGTCGTCCGACGAGCCGGCGCTCAGTGCACCTCGTGGCCGCCGGACACGTTGATCGACTGGCCCGTGACGAAGGCCGAGCGATCGTCGACGAGGAACGACACCGCGTGTGCCACCTCGTCCGGCCGGCAGGCGCGGCCCATGGGGATCTCTGCGACGAACCGGGCCCGCCATTCGGCGACGTCTCCGTCGCCGGAGGACTCGGAGTAGTCACGCGCCAGCGACTCCATCATCTCGGTGTCGCAGATCACGGGGCAGACGCTGTTGGCCGTGACCGTGGTGTCGGCGAGCTCGAGCGCCAGGGACTGGACGAGCCCGACGACGCCGAACTTCGACGCGCAGTAGTGGGCGATGCCGGGCTCCCCGGTCTTGGCGGCGTCCGACGCGATGCACACCACGCGGCCTCGCGGCGACATACGAAGAGCGGGCAGGGCGGCCCGCACGACCAGGAAGGTGCCGGTGAGGTTCACGGCCAGCACGCGCTCCCACTGCGCGAGCGTCATGCTCTCCACGGGTGAGACATCGATGACGCCCGCGCATGTCACGACGGCGTCAAGCCGGCCGTGCTCATCGAGGTGCGCCCGCATGAGCGAGGACACGGACTCCTCGTCCGTCACGTCGCATGCGGCCCAGGGCTCTGGGCCGCGCGGCGCACCGGGGCGGTCGCTGCCGACGACGTGCCACCCATCGGCCTTGAGGCGTCGGACCACGGCTCGACCGATGCCGCCCGAGGCGCCGGTGACCAGCGCGACGGGCCGGGTCTCCTTCACGTGACATCGACCTCGCGGAAGCGGGCGAGCTTGGTGCCGAGGATGTACGACGTGGCTGAGAAGGGCCACTGCGATACGACCTTGCCCGTGCCCGCCGTGAAGTAGCTGGCAGTCTCGGCCCACACCGTCTTGGCCAGCTGCTCCTGCAGCCGGTCGTTGAAGCGACGAAACGCCTCGGGCTTCACCGCGATGAGCGTCCGTGCCGGATCCTTCAGCTTGCTGATGAGGCCCGCCGCGAACGACGCCTGCGCCTCGTAGAAGGACACGAGAGGGACGGCGTTGGTGTTGGGGCCGTACATCATGAAGAAGTTCGGGAAGCCGGGAACCATGAGCCCTCGCAGCGCCTCCGGCTCACCGGCCCACACCTCCTGGAGATCGGCGCCGCTCTGCCCTGTGACGGCGAAGCTGCTCAGGTATCTGGCGGCGTCGAAGCCGGTGGCGAAGATGATGATGTCGACGTCGTGCTCGTCGCCGTTGGCGTCGACGACTCCGGTGGGGGTGAGCCCCTTGACGGCGTGCGGCACCAGGTGGACGTGCGGGAGCTTGAGCGTGGGGTAGTAGGTGTCGCTGACCACGGTGCGACGGCCCTCGAAGGAGAACTCGGGGGTGCACAGCTCGATGAGGTCGGGCCGGTCCGCCAGGGACTGCTGCAGGAATGCCAGCGACGCCTCGCGCCGCTTGCGGTTGGCGCTGCCGTCCACGCGGGCATGCTGCGTGCGCGCCTGCCGAAGGTCGTAGTCGAGGTAGAGGCGGAACCGCTTCCACTTGTAGACGGGCCACGACTTGCTCGCCCGGCGCTCCTCGGGCGTGAACGCGCGCGCCTGCTTGGGCAGGATCCAGTTGGGCTCGATCTGGAAGATCGTGACGTCCTCGGCGACGGCTGCTGCCTCGACGATGATCTGCACCGCAGACGAGCCGGTGCCGAGCACCGCGACCTTCTTGCCCGTCATGTCCAGGCCCTCGGGCCAGCTGGACGTGTGGCACATGGCGCCGCCGAAGTCGTGGTCACCGCGGGCGAACGGCGGGATCAGCGGCACGTTGAGGAAGCCGACCGCGCTGATGACCGCGGAGAAGCTGCCCCAGTCCGTCCCCGAGGCCGTGGTGACGGTCCAGGTGCGGTCCTCGTCGGACCACGTGGCGGACTCGACCTTCTCGCCGAGGTGCGTGCGCTCGAGCAGCCCCCACTTGCCGGCTACCCGGCGCAGGTAGTCGAGCAGCTCGTGCCACTCGACGTGGGTGCGGGTCCAGTCGGAGTGCTCGTATGAGAAGGAGTAGATGTGGGACTCGAGATCGACCTCGGCGCCGGGGTAGCGGTTCGCGAACCACGTCCCCCCCACGTCCGGGTACTTGTCGAAGATGACGAAGTCCTCGATGCCTCTGCGGCGCAGTGCCACGCCGGCTGCGATGCCGCTGAAGCCGGCGCCGATGATGGCGACGCGCGGGCGGCCCGCCACAGGCGCTAGGGGGGTCGGCTTCACCACGGGGCCTCCCGGTGAATGGCGCACGCGGATGCGTCTGGCGCAGGTAAGGCTCACAGAATAGACCAATCGGAAACCCTGTCAAGCATGCGATGCAGGCAGCCCGAAGCCACGCCCGCGAGACAAATGGTCCAACCTCTTGCTCTTTTGTTCCGCGCCGGATAGGAAAGCCTTCTCTGTCCTTCGCCCTCAGGAGCCGTGGATGTCGACAGTCCTTGTCACGGGTGGTGCTGGCGGCATCGGCATGGCGATCTGCCACCGCGTGGTGGAGAGCGGCCATCGGGCTGTGGCGGCCGACGTCGCGCCAGCCATCGCGACGCACGACGGCGTCGACCGCGAGGGCATTTCGTTCGTGGAGATGGACGTGACGGACCGTGCCAGCGTCAACCGCGCGGTGGCCGAGACCGTTGCCGCCGGCCACGAGCTCGTCGGACTGGTCAACTGTGCGGGAGTCCTGCGCGACACCTTCCTCGGCCAGGTCTCCGACGAGCAGATGCGGATCATGTTCGAGGTCAACGTCGCCGGCACGGCGCGAGTCACGGATGCTGTCGTGCCGCACCTCGGCGCAGGCTCGGCGATCGTCAACGTGGGCAGCCTCACCGGCGAGATGGGCCGGTTCGTCGGCGCGTCGGTCTACGGCGCCACCAAGGCCGGCGTCGCGGGCTACACCCGCTACTTGGCTGTCGAGCTGGCGCCGCGCGGGATCCGGGTGAACAACGTGGCTCCGGGGGTCATCGACCTGCCCATGAGCCCGTCGATGCACGCAATCTCCGGCGGAGCCGAGGCCGCCGCCGCCCACGTCCCGCTCGGCCGCCTCGGCACGGCGGAGGAAGTGGCGGAGGTCGTGGAGTTCCTGCTCTCGCCCCGAGCCTCCTACGTCACGGCCCAGACGATCCTCGTCGACGGTGGGTTCATCGCATGGTGACCTGGGACCCCGCTGCGGTCGACGCGGCCAACAGCCAGGCGCTGGAGCTGCTGTGCTCCGCGGACCCCGTGGTGGTCGACGTCAAGCCCGCCGGCGAGGTGCTGCCGGACTACCCGGCCACGATGATCCTCACCTCCGGCGCACCGATGCCGTGGGCGGAGTATGTCGGCGGGCAGCGCGAGGCGCTGCTGGGCGCCGCGCAGTTCGAGGGCCTGGCCGCCGATCGCGGGGAGGCGATCGAGGGGTTCGAGTCGGGCGAGATCCAGGTGGGGTCCTGCCACGACTACTCCGCGGTCGGCTCGCTGGCAGGCGTCTACTCGGCGTCGATGCCGGTCCTGGTGGTGGAGAACCGGACAGCCGGCACCCGAGGCTTCTGCAACTTCTACGAGGGCAAGGAGCCACGGCGCCTCAACTACGGCTGCTGGGACGAGGGCGTCCGCGACCGGCTCCTGCACGTCAACGAGGTGCTTGCCCCGGTGGTCGGTGAGGCGATCCGCAGCACGGGCGGCATCGCGCTCAAGCCGCTCATCGCGCGAGCTCTGCGCATGGGCGACGAGGTGCACAGCCGCAACGCTGCCGCGTCGCTGCTCTTTGGTCGCGAGCTGCTGCCGGCGTTCCTCGACCAGGTCGCCCGCGACCGCGAGAAGGTCTACGAGACCGCGACCCACCTCGCCGAGAACGACTACTTCTTCCTCCGTCTGTCGATGGCCGCGGCCAAGGCCACGGCCGACTCGATCATCGGCCTCGAGGGCAGCACCGTCGTCAGCGCGATGGCTTTCTCCTGCAAGGGTTTCGCGATCCGGGTCGCCGGTACGGGCACCCAGTGGTTCACCGGGCCGCCGCCGGTGCACGAGGGCAGGCTGTTCCCCGGCCACACCGAGGACGAGATCACCTGGATGGGCGGCGAGAGCCCCATCACGGAGACCGTGGGACTCGGCGGATTCGCGCAGGCCTGCGCTCTCTCGCTCCAGGAGTACCAGGGCGGATCGCCGGAGGTGATGATCGCCCGGAACCGCGAGATGTACGACATCACCGTGGGCGAGAACACCGACTACCGGATCCCGCTCTTCGCCTTCCAGGGCACGCCCACCGGCATCGACGTCCGCAAGGCGCTGTCCACGGGCATCATGCCGGTCATGGACGTAGGTCTTGCGGGCCGCGACGGCGGCCAGATCGGCGCCGGTGTCATCCGCGCGCCTCGGGAGTGCTTCGAGGCGGCCGCGGCCACGTTCGGCGAGCGCTACGGGGTGACACTGTGAACGGTCCGCTGGCAGGCCGTCGTGCCCTCGTCACCGGCGGCACGCGCGGGATCGGCCGGGGAATCGTGGGCGTCCTGCGGGCCGCCGGGGCCGACGTCGTGGCGTCCGGCCGCGCCGGCGCCGCATCCGTGGACGGCGCTGCGCTGGTGACTGCCGACCTGCGCGACACCGCGGAGATCGACCGCCTCGTCGCGACGGCCTCGGAGGCGCTCGACGGCCTCGACACGTTGGTCCACTGCGCCGGCGTCTACCCCGAGCACGCCCTCGCCACCATGACCGACGCCGACTGGCACGACGTGCTGAACACCAACCTCACGAGCGCGATGGCCCTGGTGCGGGCCTCGATCCCCGCGCTCACCGAGGCGGGGAACGGCCGCATCGTGCTCATCAGCTCGATCAGCGGCCCCCGCACGGGGATCTCCGGGCTCGCCCACTACTGCGCGTCCAAGGCCGGCCTCGAGGGCTTCGCGCGCGCCGCCGCCGTCGAGCTCGCGCCCCTCGGCATCACCGTGAACTGCGTGGCACCCGGCACGATCCTCACCGACGGGCTGGCCGAGCTCTACGCCGAGCCCGGCGTGCTCGAGGAGGTCGCCCGCCGCATCCCCGCCGGCCGCATCGGCTCGCCCGACGACATCGGGAACGCCGTGGCCTTCCTGGCCTCGCCGGCGTCCTCGTTCGTGACGGGGCAGTCGATCACCGTGGACGGCGGCCAGACCTTGCCCGAGGTTCAAGGGTGACCACGGAGCGCAGCGCGCTCCTGCGCTTCCGCGGCCAGGCCGCGGTCGTCACGGGAGCGGCATCCGGTATCGGCCGCGCCACGTGCGCGCTGCTCGCGTCGACCGGCCTGCGCGTCGTCGCCATCGACCTGTCCGACCAGCTCGCCGAGACGGTCGAGGCAGTGCCGGGGGACGTCGTGGGCGTACGGGTCGACATCACCGACGAGCAGGCGATCGCGTCGGCCCTCGACGAGGTCGCGGGCGACGGCCTCGCCTACGTCGCGAACTGCGCCGGCATACACGTGCAGCGCTCGCTGGCCGACATCAGCACCGACGACTGGCGCAGGATGCTCGACGTGAACCTGCTGGGCGCCTTCGCGGTCACCCGCGCTGCGACACCGCACCTGCGTCGCAGCGGCGGCGGGGCCGTGGTCAACATCAGCTCGGTCGAGGCGCAGCGCGTGGTGGCCCTGGTCAACCCCGACGCGGTGCCGCACTATGCCGCGAGCAAGGCGGCCCTGGAGTCCTTGACGCGGTCTCAGGCGCACGCTCTCGCGATCGACGCCATCCGCGTCAACGCCGTCGCCCCGGGCTTCGTCGCCACCCCGATGACCCAAGGCAACCACGACGCAGTCGAGCTGCCCGAGCCCGCGAGGGCACGCGCGCTCATCCCGCGCTACGCGGAGCCCGAGGAGATCGCCTGGGCGATCGCGTTCCTGATGTCCGATGCCGCATCCTTCGTGACCGGCACGACACTCGCGGTAGACGGTGGCTATCTCGTCAGCTGATCGTCGAGACTCCACCCGTCGACGACGCAGGAAGGGACCGATGACCGAGACCACGCGCTACGAGGCCTTCCTAGGCCGTCCTGCGCGCTCCGGCACGTGGGAGGAGCTCTCACGTGGCACCTACCGCGTCATCCTTGAGGCGCTCGACGCACAGGACTGGCCCACTGCGGGGGAGCTCCTGCCGATGACCATCCTCGAGGCCGAGGAGCTGCACGAGATCTACGGTGCATGGCCCGGTCAGGTGGCCGACTACCTCATCGCCCAGGGTGTGGCGCCCGACGTCGTCGAGCAGGAACGGCGTCGGCTCTGGACAGTCATCGGCGACGGCGCCGAGCCTGCCTGGGAGGCGTCGTGGCGGTCCTACGTCGCCGCCACGGACCGAGCCGTCTCTCTCGTCGCGGCGCACGATCCCGCCGCCGGCACCCAGGTGCTCGAGGCCCGCCGGGTCTGGCAGGAGGCGCACGACCAGGCCGTCGACCATGTCTACGGGATGATCGATCTCTGCTTCCGCCTCCTCGGCGAGGCGTCGGTGCCTGCGGTCTGGGACTACCTCATGTCGCCGTGGTACGACGACCACGCCCGTCGGCTCTCGACCGACAACCAGCCGTGGTCGGAGTCCGCGCGGCAGCTCAAGCTCGCCATCGTCGACGGCTTCCACGCGCACCTCTCAGGTACCGAGCGGCTCGGCGACGTCGAACTGCTCACCGAGCCCGGGCGCACGGGCTTCCGATTCGCGCCGTGCGGGTCCGGAGGCCGCGTGCTGCGCGACGACACCACCGGAGGCCAACCGCGCACGGAGCCGCCGTACGGGTTCTCGGTGACCACCGAGCCGCACGACTGGTCCTTCGGTAAAGCGGGTGTGTGCACCTACTGCGTCCACTGCGCCCTGCTCAACATGACGATGCCCATGGACCGGCTCGGCTACCCGACCCGCGTCATCGAGCCGCCGGTGTGGCCGGAGGCCCGGGACGGCGGGACATGCACGTGGTGGGTGTACGACGATCCTTCCGACGTGCCGGACGCCGTCTACGAGCGGCTCGGCCGCACGAAGGCGCGCCCGTCGACCCCGCCCGAGGAGAGCACATGAACCACGTCCCGCTGACCCAGCTGGAGGTGCCCGACTACGACCTCGGGCTGCGGGGCAAGCTCCTGCGGTCGGAGAAGCTGGCCAGCGCCGGGCGCGCCGCCTTCTGCACGATCATCTTCGGCCTCGACGCGGCCGACGGCGTCGCCGACACCCCGCTCGCGTCTGCCGCCAACGGCTATCCGGACGCCTTCGCCATCCCGGACGAGTCGACCCGTATCGAGCTCCCCTGGCGCACGGCGACCGAGGCGGTCCTCGTGGACCTCTGCGACGAGGAGGGCGCGCCACTACCCGAGTCGCCCCGCACGGTGCTGGCCGGCCTCTGCGCGCAGTTCTCCGACCTCGGACTCCAGCCCGTGCTCGGCTACGAGTACGAGTGCTACGTCATGCACGCCGACGACGAAGTGCTGCGCTCCGGCGACTACGCGAAGCTTCGGCCGGCCGGGCGGGTCGAGAACGCGTACAACCTCAGCCGCCACACCGAGAGTGCCGACCTGCTCGGGGAGTTCATCGACCGGATGGACGCGGTCGGGATCCCGGTGGAGGCCGCGCACTCGGAGCTCGGCCCCGGCTTCTTCGAGTACGCCCTCTCCCCCATGGACGCGCGGCGCGCCGCCGACTCCGCCGTCCGCTCCCGGCAGTACTTCCGCGACCTCTGCGCCGAGCGCGGCCTGGTGGCGACGTTCATGGCCAAGCTCCGCATCGAGTCGTCCGGCTCGGGCGGGCACGTGCACCAGAGCGTCACGCGCGAGGGGGTCAACCAGTTCTCCGACGGCGCGGGAGGGCTCTCGGAGACCGGACGCGCCTACCTCGGCGGCCTGCTGGCCAGCATGGGCGACTACACGGCCCTGCTCAACCCGCTGCTCAACTCCTACAAGCGCATCGCTGCGGGCTTCTTCGTCGCGGAGCGCTCGACCTGGGGCTGGGACAACCGCAATGCCGCCTGCCGCGTCGTTCACAACGCCGGCCCCTCGGCGACGCGCATCGAGCACCGCCGTCCCGGCGCCGACGCCAACCCCTACCTCGTCGCGGCGGCCATGCTCGCCGGGGGGCTCGAGGGCATCCGCGACGGCATCGACCCCGGCGCGGCGCTCGAGCCCGGCAGCGACCTGTCCGTCGCGGGCGAGGCGCTGCCCCGAAGCCTGGCGGAGGCGACCGAGCGGCTGAGGGGCTCAGAGCGCGCCCGACGGATGCTGGGGGACCGCTTCGTCGACTGCTACGCCGCCACCCGCGCAGCCGAGGCCGCCGCGTTCGAGACCTGGTGGTCGACCACCATCACCGACTGGGAACTTCGTCGCTACCTGGAGCACCTGTGACCAACGCGCAGCGCCTCACCTATGCCGAGCTCCTGGAGCTCCATGCCAGGGGCGAGGTCCGCACCGTGGTGTGCGGGACGCCCGACCCGATTGGGCGGATCGTGGGCAAGCGGCTGACCGTGCCGTCCTTCACCACGCTGTGCGTGGACGGCGAGGGCATCGGTGCCAGCACGTTCGTCTTCGCCGTCGACGTCGAGATGGAGCCGCTCGACCTTCCGGCCTCCGGCGCCGACAACGGGTGGGCCGACTTCCGGCTCGTGCCCGACTTCTCGACCATGCGCCGGATCCCGTGGGAGCCGGAGTCGGTCTTCGTCCTCTGCGACGCCTACGAGATGAACAGCGACCGGATGCTCGACGTCGCGCCGCGCACCATCCTGCGCCGCCAGATCGAGCGGGCGGCCGAACGCGGACTCTCCTTCAAGTTCGCCTCGGAGCTCGAGTTCTTCCTCTCCCGGACTCCCCAGGCGGAGGCGTGGGCCAGGCGCTACCGCGATCTCGAGCCGCTCACGCCGTACCGCAACGACTACCAGGTGCTGCAGGGCGGCCGGGACGAGTGGTTCATAGCGCAGATCCGCAACCACATGTGCGACTTCGCGGTGCCGATCGAGTCGTCGAAGCCGGAGTGGGGTCTCGGGCAGCAGGAGGTGACGCTGGACTACACCACCACCTTGGAGATGGCCGACCGGCACGTGCTGTTCAAGTACGGCGTCAAGGAGCTCGCACACCGTGCTGGACTTACCTGCACGTTCATGGCCAAGCCGGCGATCGACGAGGTCGGCTCGTCGTGCCACCTGCACGTCAGTCTCTGGGACCTCGACGACAACCCGCTGTCGTGGGACGGCACGGGGCCGGCGGGCATGTCGGCGGCGTTCGGGTCCTTCGTCTCCGGGCAGATGTCCCACGTGCTCGACCTCGGTGTCCTGTTCGCTCCTACGGTCAACTCGTACAAGCGGTTCCAGCCCGACCAGTTCGCGGGCACGGCGATCGCCGTCGGTGTCGACAACCGCTCGTGCGCGTTCCGCCTCGTGGGGCACGGCCCGTCGTTCCGGGTCGAGAACCGCATCCCCGGCGCCGACGTCAACCCCTACTACGCCTACGCGGCCACCATCGCCGCCGGGCTCGCGGGCATCGACGCAGGAGCGCCCTGCCCTGAGCTGCACGAGGGGAACGCCTGGGGCGACGCCGATCTCCAGACCATGACGACGTCGCTGCACCGCTCTGTGGACCGTTTCGCCGCGGCCGACGTGGCACGCGACGCGTTCGGTGCCGATGTCTACGAGCACCTGCTCCTCAGCGCTGCCGCGGAGGTCAAGGCCTTCGACTCCGGCTGCGTGACCGACTGGGAGCTCGTCCGCTACTACGAGCGGGTGTGACGTGGGCCGTCCCCTCATCGGCATCACCGGCTTCCACGAGCGCTGGACGTTCGACCATTCGCCGCACCTGTTCACCGGGGTGGAGCGTGTCTACACCGACGGCCTGCTGGCAGCCGGCGGCCTGCCGGTCGTCCTCATGAACGCGGTAGCCACCGTAGATGACGTCCTGGATCGGATGGACGGCGTCGTGCTCACGGGCGGCGCCGACGTCGAGCCGTCGTGGTACGGCGCGGACCGGGCTCCCCAGACGTACGACCCGGACCGTGAGCGCGACTCGTTCGAGCTCGCGCTGGCCCGCGCTGCCACAGAGCGGGGCATGCCGCTGCTCGCTGTCTGTCGCGGCAACCAGCTCGTGAACGTCGCGCTCGGTGGGACGCTCGTCCAGCACGTGGACGGCCACGAGGGCACTCACGCCGAGACGACCGGCTTCCACCCGGTGACACTCCTCGAGGGGTCGCGGCTTCACCGGCTCCTCGGCGCCGATCGGATTGCCGTGAACTCCCTCCATCACCAGGCGGTGGCAGACGTCGCCTCGTCGATGGTCGTGGTCGCGACCGCCGATGACGGCGTCGTCGAGGCGACCGAGCATCCCGAGCTCCCGCTCATCGCGGTGCAATGGCATCCCGAGCGCCAGACCGACTCGCCCTACTGGGCAGCCTTCACCTCCTGGATCGTCGGGGAGGCTCGTACCTACGCCGACAGCCGACGCACGACCGCACCCACCGAGGACTCCTGATGCCCCTGCACCCCGTCGCCGCCCAGATGGTCGAGGACTCCAAGGCCCCCGGAGCCCGTCCCAACGCCCACCTCCTGCCGGTCGAGGAGGCGCGTGCCAACTTCGAGGGCGACTTCGGCTCGCTGCCGAAGCCGGAGGTGAAGCGATCGGTCGACGCCGACATCCTCACGCGCGACGGCGCTGTGATCCCGGCGCGCGTGCTGGCCGACACCGAGGCGAGCGGAGCACCGCTCGTCGTCTTCTTCCACGGCGGCGGCTGGCTGCTCGGCAGCATCGACAGCCACGACATGGTGGCCCGCAAGCTGGCGATCGCGACGGGCGGAGTCGTCGTCAGCGTCGGCTATCGGCGCGGTCCCGAGTCGCGCTTCCCCACCGCCACCGACGACGCGATGGACGCCGTGCTGTGGGCTGTCGAGAACGCCGACGACCTCGGTGCCGATGCCTCGAAGCTCGTGCTTGCAGGCGACAGCGCCGGCGGCAACCTCGCTGCCGTGACGGCCATGCGCATCCGAGACGAGGGCGGCCCGGCTGTCGCCCACCAGTTGCTCGTCTACCCGGTCACCACCTGCGACCTGTCGATCGGTTTCGACATGGAGTGGGAGGGCGTCATGCTGTACCGCGACGAGATGCAGTGGCACCAGGACAACTACCTCGCCGACCCCGCGCAACGGAACGACCCGCGTGTGGCCCCGCTGGGTGCCGACCTGGCCGGGCTCCCTCCAGCCACAGTGATCGTGGCCGAGTGCGACCCGATCGGCCCGCAAGGGCGTCTCTACGCCGACGCGCTCGCCGCGGCCGGCGTGCCGGTCGCGTTCGAGGAGTACCCGAGCATGGTCCACGGCTTCTTCGGCCTCGAGATGCTCTTCCCGGAGGCTGAGCCGGCCATGGAGTTCGCCGGACGGTCGGTGCGCGCCTCGCTCGGCCTCGGCGCATGACGGCCCGTACGGCCCTCGTCACAGGCGCGGGCGGCGGCATCGGCCTCGCGACCGCGCTGCGGCTCCTGCGCGACGGCTACGACGTCATCACGCTTGACGTGAAGGCGGCGCCGTCCGAGCTGGTCGCCGCGGGCGCCACCCACGTCGTGGCCGACCTTGCGGACGCCGCGGCACCTGCGCGAGTGCTGGCCGACCGACTCGGCGACAGGCCGCTCCACGCGCTGGTGAACGCCGCTGGCGTGGCGTTCTTCGGGCGCGACGTGTCGGCGCTCGAGCCGGACGAGACGCTCTGGCAGACGACGATGTCGATCAACCTCGACGGCATGCGCCGCATGTCGGCCGCGTCCGTGCCCTACCTGCGCCGCAGTCAGGGCGCGGCGATGGTGCACATCGCAAGCATCGCCGGTCTGCGGGGCATGGACTCGCCTATGGACGCCTACCAGGTGAGCAAGGCCGCCGTCGTGTCGCTCTCGCGCAGCATCGCCCTGCAGCTCGGGCCCGAGGGCATCCGTTCCAACACCGTGTGCCCCGGTGCGGTGCTCACGCCGATGATCGCCCACCTCTACGACGAGGATCCGTCGCGCCGAACGCGCATGGAGCACAAGACGCCCCTGCGCCGCCTCGGGATGCCCGACGACATCGCCGCCGCAGCCGCGTGGCTCCTCTCGTCGGAGGCGTCGTTCGTCACCGCCACCGACCTCGTTGTCGACGGCGGCTGGAGCGCCCAGATCGTCTGAGCCCGAGCTGGCTTCGGCGGCAGGAGCTGGCTCGGGCACCGACGCCTGCTTCCCACTGAAGGCCCGGGGGGCCATCGGTTCCGGCCCGGCTCGGCGCGACGTTGTCCTATGCTTCAGCAGTCCTCGGAGTCGAAGGGAGCGACGTGAGCACTCCCGCCCCCTACGGGCTCCAGCCCGTCCGCGCCAGAGCGACCCACGAGCTCGTGCTTCAGCAGATCGAGACGGCCATCAACCTGGGGCGCTTCCGCCCGGGTGACCGTCTTCCCACGGAGCGCGACCTTGCCGACATGCTGCGCGTCTCGCGCACCACGGTCCGCGAGGCGATGTCGGTCCTCGAGGGACAGGGCGTCATCGAGGTGCGACGCGGGCGCAACGGCGGCGCCGTCGTGCGCGACGTCGTACGCACCAAGGCCGAGCTCAAGCGGCTGCTGCGCGCCAACCGCGACCAGCTGCGCGACACCTTCGACTACCGCGTGGCCGTGGAGTCGGCGGCCGCCGGGCTTGCGGCGCAGCGCCGCACGAAGGCCGACATGAAGAACCTGCGAACCTTGGTGGGCATGCTCGCTGCAGTCGTGGAGAACGAGGCGAAGCTCACCGGCTCGGCCCGCTTCGCCCACTTCCAGAACATCGACTCGCAGTTCCACCTCGCGATCGCGCAGGCGGCCGACAGCCCACGGCTCGCAGCCGCCATCCTCGAGTCTCGCAGCGCGATGTTCCTGCCCGTGGGCGCGGTGTTCGCCAACCTCGAGCCGACGGCGAACGAGCTGCACGAGCAGGTGGTCGCGGCGATCGTCGAGGGCGACTCGGACAAGGCCGCGAGCGTGATGAGCGAGCACATCGGCGTCACGCGGGCCGTCGTCGAGGCCTGGCTCTGACGCTCAGACCTCTCTGCCGCGACGAGGACAGTCACGTGGACGTGGCCGCGGGTGCCAGAAGGCGAGCATGACGGCTAGCGGCTCTCGAGGTCGTACGCCGCGCGGAAGGCGGCGAGCACCTCGTCGCGGGTCCACGGGACCGGCGACATGGTGATGAAGAAGTCCTGCAACGCGAGATCGGTGAGCAGGTCGAGCTCGTCCTCGGCGACGCCCACCTCGCGCAGCACCGGGAACCGCAGGTCGGCAAGGATCTTGCGGATCGCCTTCACGCAACGGGAGCCGTCGGAGGTGCCGTCGACCGGCACGCCCAGGGCGTCGGCGACGCGCTCGAGCTGTTCGGGGACGTGCGCCGCCTCCCGCTCGAGCGTCTCGGCGAGGACCAGGCCGATCGTGAGGCCGTGCGGCACGTGCTTGACGCCGCCGATGGCCTGACCAAGCGAGTGCTCCGCGGTGCAGTCGGAGATGTTCATGGTGAGGCCGGCCATCATGCTGCCGCACGACATGTCGGCGCGGGCCGCGGCGTCGGTACCGTCCTGAGTGGCCCGTACGAGCGAGCGGCCCATCATGCGGATCGCCTCGAGGGCGATCCCGTCGGCGATCGGAGTCCGCACCTTGGCGACCATGCCGGCGATGGCCTGGGCGAGTGCGTCGATGCCGGTGTTGGCCGTCATGGACGCCGGCATCGAGTAGGTGAGCCGCGGGTCCACGAGCGCGAACTGCGGGCGCAGGGTCGCGTTCGCGATGCCGGACTTGGTGTTGTCGCGGAGGTCGGAGATGACCGCGCCGCCGGAGACCTCCGAGCCCGTGCCCGCGCTGGTGGGCAGTGCGATCAGCGCGCGACCGGGCGAGGGGTATGCGCGGTTGCCGGCGAGGAAGCCGCGGAAGTCCACGCCTAGCTCCGCGCACAGCCGGGCTGCCTTGGCGGTGTCGATCACCGAGCCACCGCCGATCGCGACGATCGTCTCGGCGCCGGACTCCGACAACGCACGGATCGCGTCGTCGACCATCTCGATGCTCGGCTCGCCGGCGGGCTTGTAGAAGAAGGTCGTGTCGAGGCCAGGGTCGGCCTTCAGCTGCTCGACCAGAGCAGCCGCGGCCGGGTTGAACTGCTCGATCCCCTCGTCCAGCATCACGAACGCCCGGCTGCCGCCCGCCTCGCGGACGACTCCGTTCAGCGTGTCGGCCACGCCCTCGCCGAACCGGATCTTCACGGGCAGGTGGTTGGCGAAGGCCGCCAGCGGCTGGGTCATCGGTCTCTCCGGTCTGGTCAGGCGCGAAGCAGGGTCAGTGGGCTGCTGCGGATGCTTGCACGAGCAACAAGAAGAACGCATCGAGGCGCGGCCGCTCAGGATGCCACTGCACACCCAGGGCGAAGCGGCGGCCGGGCCACTCCAACGCCTCCACGCGTCCGTCGGCGACCGCCGGCGCGGCGACAACCGCGCCGTCGCCGATGCGGTCGACGCCCTGGTGGTGATGGGAGCTCGTCTGCAGCTCGGCCTCGCCCACGACTACCGCGAGCATCGAGCCCGCCTCGACGTCGCGCGCGGGGCGTCAGTCCCAGAACTGGTCGGTGAGCTGGTCGACAGGCGTGGCGGGGCGGACGTGCTCGAGCGCGACGTCGTGGTGCGAGCCCGCGAGGCGGGTGTGCACGCGCTCGGACGCCGGCACGGCGAGGTCGAGGCCGTCATCGGTGGCGAGCAGCACCTGGCGGTCGCCGCTGCCGATCCCGGTGATCTCGTGCCAGAGGTGGGACGTGAGGTCGAAGACGCTGTCGCCTACCGCGATCTCGGCGGGGAAGAGCGTCACGACGTCGGTCTGCATGAGGGTGGAGCCTCCGTGTCCTTGCGAGGCGGCGACCCGATCGGGCCGGTGGAAGCCCCGCTGATCCGATCCTTCTCCCCCGCCCTCGGCGGCCACTAGGAACGGGTCCAGAACCGTGACGAGGCAGACAGGCCGACGTGCGTGCATGACGCGCGGGCTCGTGCTCGTTTCCCCTCGACGCGCAGAGCAGGCAGCATGGGGAGCCCATGACGCCCACCCTCGCCGAGCTGATGCCGCAGTCCCCCGACGAGGACGCGCTGTACGCCGCGTTCAGCACGTGGACCGAGTCGCAGGGCATCGCGATGTACCCGGCCCAGCAGGACGCCGTTCTCGAGCTCGTCACGGGTGCCAACGTGATCCTCGCGACGCCGACCGGCAGCGGCAAGAGCCTCGTCGCCACCGCCGCGCACTTCATCGGCCTCGCAGAGGGGCGCCGCAGCTTCTACACGGCGCCGATCAAGGCGCTCGTGTCGGAGAAGTTCTTCGCGCTGTGCGACACGTTCGGCGCGGAGAACGTCGGCATGCTCACCGGCGACGCGAGCGTGAACCCCGAGGCCCCGATCATCTGCTGCACCGCCGAGGTGCTCGCCAACATGGCTCTGCGCCAGGGCACCCACGCCGACGTCGGTCTCGTGATCATGGACGAGTTCCACTTCTACGCCGAGCCCGATCGCGGCTGGGCGTGGCAGGTGCCTCTGCTCGAGCTGCCACAGGCGCAGTTCCTGCTGCTGTCGGCGACCCTCGGCGACGTCAGCTTCTTCACCAAGGACCTGACCACGCGCACCGGACGGCCTACCGCGCTCGTGAGCTCCGGAGAGCGACCGGTGCCGCTCTACTACTCCTACGTGGTCACGCCCCTGCAGGAGACGATCGAAGAGCTGCTGGCTGGCGGGCAGGCACCGATCTACGTCGTCCACTTCACCCAGGACTCCGCACTCGAGCGCGCGCAGGCGCTCATGAGCATCAACGTCTGCACCCGCGAGGAGAAGGACCGGATCGCCGAGCTCATCGGCGACTTCCGCTTCACCGCGGGCTTCGGCCGCACGCTGTCACGTCTTGTGCGCCATGGCATCGGCGTCCACCACGCGGGGATGCTGCCGAAGTACCGCCGCCTGGTGGAGACCCTCGCGCAGGCTGGTCTGCTGAAGATCATCTGCGGCACCGACACCCTCGGCGTCGGCATCAACGTGCCCATCCGCACGGTGGTGTTCACCGGCCTGAGCAAGTACGACGGCATCCGCCAGCGCCACCTGAAGGTGCGCGAGTTCCACCAGATCGCGGGCCGCGCCGGTCGCGCCGGGTTCGACGAGGCCGGCGGCGTCGTCGTCCAGGCGCCCGATCACGTCATCGCCAACGAGAAGGCGCTCGCCAAGGCCGGCGACGACCCGCGCAAGCGGAGGCAGGTCGTGCGCAAGAAGCCGGCCGAGGGCTTCGTCTCGTGGGGTGAGCCGACGTACGACCGGCTCGTGGGCTCCGAGCCCGAGACGCTCACGTCGCAGTTCAGCGTCACGCACTCGACGCTGCTCAACGTGATCGCCCGCCCCGGCGACCCCGTCGAGGCGATGCGCAAGCTCCTGCTCGAGAACCACGACGACGAGCGCACGAAGCGCCAGCACGTACGCCGTGCGATCGCGATCTACCGGGCGCTGCTCGCCGGAGGCGTGATCGAGAAGCTCGAGGAGCCCGACGAGGACGGCCGCACGATCCGCCTCACGATCGACCTTCCCGACAACTTCGCCCTCAACCAGCCGCTGTCGCCGTTCGCCCTCGGGGCGCTCGAGATCCTCGACCGAGAGGCTCCGACGTACGCGCTCGATGTCGTCTCGGTGATCGAGTCGGTGCTCGAGAACCCACGCCAGGTCATCTACGCGCAGATCAACAAGGCGCGCGGCGAGGCGGTCGCGGCCATGAAGTCCGAGGGCATCGAGTACGAGGAGCGGATGGAGCTGCTCTCCGACGTCACGCACCCGAAGCCGCTCGCTGAACTGCTCGACGCGGCGTACGAGATCTACAAGCGCGGCCACCCGTGGGTCGCCGACTACGAGCTGCGGCCGAAGTCGGTGGTACGCGACATGTTCGAGCGCGCGATGAACTTCGTCGAGTACGTCGGCTACTACCAGCTCACGCGGTCTGAGGGGCTCGTGCTGCGCTACCTCGCCGACGCCTACCGCACGCTGAAGCGCACCGTGCCCGACGCGGCCCGCACCGAGGAGCTCGACGACATCGTCGAGTGGCTCGGCGAGCTCGTACGCCAGGTCGACTCCAGCCTGCTCGACGAGTGGGAGCAGCTCCGCTCCGGCACCGACGACGACGGCTCCGGCCCCGCTCCGACTCCCGCCGGACCGCCGCGGGTCACCGCGAACACGCGCGCCTTCCGGGTTCTGGTGCGCAACGCGATGTTCCGACGCGTCGAGCTTGCGGCCCGCCGCGACTGGTACGCCCTCGGCGACCTCGATGCCGCCGACGGCTGGGACTCGGACGGGTGGCGTGAGGCGCTCACGCCGTACTTCGAGGAGTACGGCGAGATCGGCACTGGGCCCGACGCCCGCGGACCGCAGCGGATCCTCGTGGAGGAGCGGCCTGGCCACTGGATCGTGCGACAGATCCTCGACGACCCTGCCGGCGACCACGACTGGGGCTTCACCGCCGACGTGGATCTCGCAGCCTCCGACGAGGCCGGCGAAGCCGTCCTCACCCTGACCGACGTCAACCGGCTGTAGGCACGCAGCCCGTCAGTCGCGCTCGCGCTGATGCTGCTGGGCGCCGCGGAGGTCGATGGTCGCGGCTGCCCGCCGTGCCTTGTCCTCGTACAGCAGGACATCGGCGCGCGCGATGGCGGCGTCGAGGTCTTCGTCCTGATCCCAGTCGACGACTCCGCACGACCACGGGAACGGGTTCGCTCTGCGCATCCTCGCGATGGTCGCGGCGGCGCCGTGCGCGTCGGCGTTCGGGAGGACGACGAGGAACTCGTCTCCCCCGATGCGACCGAGCACATCACCAGCACGCAGCGCCGACGTCCACGCCCGGGCGAGAGTCACGAGCACCTCGTCGCCGGCGGCATGGCCGCGCGAGTCGTTGACCGCCTTGAATCCGTCGAGGTCGATCGCGGCGAGGGCGATCGGCGTCCGCGCCCGCTCGGTCACCGCATGGATGCGGTCGGCTTGGTCGACCACACCTCGGCGGTTGAGGACTCCGGTGAGGGCATCGTGCAGCGCGGCGTCGGCCGTGACCTCCAGGAGCGACCGAAGGTCGGTCATCAGGGCGGAGACCACGAGCGGCACCGCGACGATCGCGGTCGCGAGCACCCAGACGTAGAGACCGGCGACAGGCGCCGGGTTGGCGGTGACGCCGATCGCGAGCCCGACGATGCCCACGGCGATGCCGAGCGCGAGGCGCCGCATGGGCACGAACGTGGCGGCGGCGACGAGCAGCATGAGCAGGGCCACTCCGACGGCGATGACGCCGGGGGCGGTGACACGGGTTGCCATGGCCGCCGTGAGCACGACGATCGCGAGGGCGGCAGCGACCTCGAGCACCCACCGTGGCCCGTCGGGCCGGCGCAGCAGGCAGAGGACCGCGAGGACGACGAACCCGGCGGCTGCGATCCGGTCGGCGACCACGAGCGTGCCGATGGGGCCGATCACGGACCAGAGCAGGGAATCCACGGCCACGATGAGCAGAACGACGCCAAGAACGGCGCCGGGTCGTCGCAGCAGGAGGCCACGCTCGAGTGCCACAGCGCCCACCTCCACCCCTCGCCGGACCCGTCCCCGGAACCAGCCTTGCACGTCGCGGCGTCTCCGGCGGATCGTCCGACCGTCCCGAGCACCCGTGTCCGAGCGGCCGAGCCGGCCGTGTGACCGCGGTGAGAAGGGAGGTTGCACGGTGGTATCGGAGCGGCACCGAGCGTCACCGTCCCCGGGCGCTCCGAACGTGGCGCGTAGAGTCGAGGACATGTCCGAACGCCTGCTCGAGATCGCGCGCGACGCCGACGGGCGGTTCATGGCCACGATCGACGACCGGCGGCCCCAGGTCGAGGTCGGCACGTGGGACGACGTACGCCGCCTCCGCAACCAGACCCACCTCGTCGACCACTGGTCCGACGACGACCTCGCGGCCTTCATCTCCCTGCACGGGCACCCGTTCGACCAGTGGTGGAGCGAGCTGTCGCCCGCGTGCGCGGATGCCCTGGTCGCCGATCCTCGCGGTGCAGTTCCCGATGTCCACCAGGCAGAGGTGAAGCGATCGCTCAGCCGGCAGCCACGACAGGCAGGCCTCGAGCTTCAGGGTTCGTCGTTCTCCCCCGCCCTGCGCGCGTACGTCGAGGCCAAGTCCACCTGACGCAGTTCAGGGAGTGCGGAGCAGGGGCAGGACGTCGGCGCTGAACTGCTTGAGGAACCGCCGCTGGTCGTGGCCGGGCGCGTGGATGACGAGGTCCTGGAACCCGAGGTCGACGTACGGCTGGATCCGCGCAGCGACATCCTCCGGGTCGTTCGACACGATGAACCTGGTGTGCGCGTTGGCGATATTGGCGTCGGCGACGCGCTCCATCTCGAGCGGGTCCTCGATGCCGGTCTTCTGCTCGCTCGAGAGCGCCAGAGCGGCCCAGAAGCCGCATGCCTCGTACGCATAGTCGAGGTCGTGGTCGTACGACACCTTCACCTCGATCATGCGCCTGATCTCCCCGGCATCCCGACCCGCCTCGGTGGCGCCGACGGCGACGTTCTCGAGCAGCGTCTCGTAGAGCTCGGGGGCCTTGCCGCTCGTGCAGATGAACCCGTCGCCCATCCGACCGGCGAGCTTCGCCGCCAGCGGCCCCGACGCCGCGAAGTAGATCGGGATCGGAGTCTCGGGCCGGTCGTACACGGTGGCCTTCTCGGTGCGGTAGTACTCGCCCACGAAGTCGACCCGCTCCTCGGTCCAGAGGCGTCGGATGAGGTCGACGGCCTCGGCCATCCGCAGGCGCCGCTCCTTCGGCGCCGGGAACTCCGCCCCCGTGGCAGGGACCTCGTTCATCGCCTCGCCCGTGCCGATGCCGAGGTAGAGGCGCCCGGGTGCGAGGGAGTTCAAGGTCGCGAACGACTGGGCGATGATCGAGGGGTGGTAGCGCAGCATCGGCGTCATCACGCTCGTGCCCAGCGCCACCCGGCTCGTCACCTGCGTCATGGCACCCAGCCACGGGATCACGGCCGGCGAGTGGCCGCCGTTGTGACGCCACGGCTGGAAGTGGTCGGACACTCCTACGATGTCGAATCCGCTCTGCTCCGCCACGACCGAGACGTCGAGCAGCTCCTTCGGGGCGAACTGCTCGGCCGAGGCCTTGTAGCCGATGCGGATCGTCATGCGGAGCTCCTCGCTCAGGTGCACGTGCCGGTCACGACGACTCTACGAGCGCATCACCCCCGGCGCGCCCCGTGGGCTCCACGCTCCGGGACGGACCTGCGTGGGCGGCGGCGCTGCTCGCTACGGTGAGGTCGCGACCGGCGTCCGCCTGTCGCGCGAGCACGGCCCGAGAGCGAGACAGCGCATGCCGACGCAGACCCCGGCCATCGGCCCGGACGACGTGCACCCGAACCTGATCGGTGGGGCGTGGGTCGAGGGCACGGACGTGAACACGAACGTGAACCCGTCGGACACCTCCGACGTGGTCGGTCGCTATGCGCTCGCCGACGCCGGGCAGGCGGGCGAGGCGTTCGCTGCGGCCCGCGCGGCCGCGCCGGGCTGGGCGGACGCATCGCCCCTGCTGCGGTTCGAGATCCTCGACAACGCCGGCAGCGAGATCATCCGCCGCAAGGACGAGCTCGGGGACCTGCTCGCGCGCGAGGAGGGCAAGACCCTGCCCGAGGCGGTCGGCGAGGTCGTGCGCGCAGCCCACATCCTGAAGTTCCACGCCGGTCAGGCGCTTCGCCCCGCGGGGCAGCTGCTCGACTCGGTCCGCCCCGGGGTCGAGGTAGCGGTGACCCGCGAACCCGTCGGCGTGGTCTCGATCATCACCCCGTGGAACTTCCCCATCGCCATCCCCGCGTGGAAGATCGCCCCCGCCCTGGCCTACGGCAACACGGTCGTGTTCAAGCCGGCCGAGCTCGTGCCGGGCAGCGCCTGGGAGCTGGTCAACATCCTGCACGGAGCAGGACTGCCGCCCGGCGTGCTCAACCTCGTGATGGGCCGTGGCCGCGACATCGGCGACATCCTCACCAGCAGCGCCGACGCCGTCTCGTTCACCGGCTCGGTGCAGACCGGCGAACGCGTGCTCGTCTCCGCCCAGGGCTCCCGCGCACGCGTGCAGCTCGAGATGGGCGGCAAGAACCCCCTCGTCGTCCTGGACGACGCCGATCTCGGCATCGCCGTCGAGTGCGCACTGCAGGGCGCCTACGGCTCCACCGGCCAGCGCTGCACGGCGTCGTCCCGCTTCGTCGTCACCGCCGGCATCCACGACCAGTTCGTCGAGCGCCTCACCGAGCGGATGCTCGCGCTGCAGGTCGGCGACGCCCGCACCACCGGCACGCAGATGGGCCCGGTGGTCGACTCCTCCCAGCTCGCGCAGGACGAGAGGTACGTCGACATCGCGCGCGGCGAGTCGGGCACGGTCATCGGCGGCCGCCGCCTCGAGCGCGCGACCGAGGGCTTCTACCTCGAGCCCACGCTCGTCGTGGGCACCGACCCCGAGGACACCATCAACCGCGACGAGGTCTTCGGCCCCGTCGCCTCCGTCGTGCGGGTCGCGTCGTACGACGAGGCGCTCGCCGTCGCGAACGGCACGGAGTTCGGTCTCACCGCCGGCATCGTCACCACGTCCCTGGCCGCCGCGACCGACTTCCGCCGCCGCTCCACCGCAGGCATGGTCATGGTCAACGTGCCCACCGCAGGCGTCGACTTCCACGTGCCGTTCGGCGGACGCCAGGGCTCGTCGTACGGGCCGCGCGAGCAAGGGGAACAGGCCCGCGAGTTCTTCACCACCGTGAAGACCGCCTACATCGCCGCTGGCCGCCCGAGCTGATCGATCCGCTCAGCCTCGGGGGCGCAGCGCCTCGAGCGCCTCTGCCGCGATCGGGTCGAGGCCCTCGCCGTCGGCGTCCATCCACTCGGTGAGGTGACGGAGCATCGACGGCGCCCAGAAGTCGTGGAGGTGCGTCTGCACCATCGCCACCGCGTCGTCGTGCGGCTTGTGGTGGGAGTTGCTCGCGATCTGGTTGGCCATCCGCAGCAGGCTCGCCACCTGATCGGGGTCGGCGTGCACGGCCCCGCTCACGGTCTGCCTGCCACTGCACGGTGCTCGGCGTCCATCTCGTCGTCGGTGACCGGCAGGCGACTCGTCGGCGCGAGCTCGACCGCGGTCACCTTGTACTCCGGGCAGTTGGTCGCCCAGTCGCTGTACTCCGTGGTGACCACGTTCGCCCCGCTGCCCGGGAAGTGGAACGTCGTGTAGACGACGCCCTGCGGCACGCGGTCGCTCACCTTGGCACGGAGCACTGTCTCGCCCACGCGGCTCGTGATGGTGACGGCCTGCCCGGTGGCGATGCCGCGCGTCTCGGCGTCGTGCGGGTGCACCTCCACGACGTCCTCGCTGTGCCAACGCACGTTCTCGGTACGCCGCGTCTGCGCGCCGACGTTGTACTGGCTGAGGATGCGACCGGTCGTGAGGATCAGCGGGAACCGGCGGTTGGTGCGCTCGTCGGTCGGCACGTACGGCGTCTCCACGAAGTGGCCCTTGCCGCGTACGAACGCATCGACGTGCATGATCGGCGTACCGTCCGGCGCCGCGTCGTTGCAGGGCCACTGCACGCTGCCATGGCGATCGAGGTGGTCGAACGAGACACCCGCGAACGTCGGTGTGGTTGCTGCGATCTCGTCCATGATGTCGGCCGACGCGGCGTACGACATCGGGTAGCCCATGGCCGTCGCCAGCTCGCAGGCCACCTCCCACTCCTGCTTGCCGGACGCTGCCGCCATCACCGGCCTCACCCTGTTGATGCGGCGCTCGGCGTTGGTGAACGTGCCGTCCTTCTCGAGGAACGACGTACCCGGCAGGAAGACGTGGGCGAACTTGGCCGTCTCATTGAGGAAGAGGTCCTGCACCACGAGGAGCTCGAGCGAGCCGAGCGCCGCCTTCACGTGCTGCACGTTCGGGTCGGACTGAGCGATGTCCTCCCCCTGGATGAACATCCCGAGATAGCGACCGGCGATGGCGGCATCGAGCATGTTGGGGATGCGCAGGCCCGGCTCGGGATCGATCGCGCGCCCCCACACGGCCTCGAAGATGGCGCGCACGGCAGGGTCGCTGACGTGGCGGTAGCCGGGGAGCTCGTGCGGGAACGAGCCCATGTCGCACGAGCCCTGCACGTTGTTCTGGCCGCGCAGCGGATTCACGCCCACGCCGGTCCGGCCGATGTTGCCGGTGGCCATGGCCAGGTTGGCCATCCCCATCACCATCGTCGAGCCCTGGCTGTGCTCGGTGACGCCGAGGCCGTAGTAGATCGCCGCGTTTCCCCCGGTGGCGTAGAGCCGTGCGGCCGCGCGTACGTCGGCCGCCGGGACACCGGTGACCGCCTCCAGCGCCTCCGGGCTGTTCGCCGGCTGCGCGATGAACGCCTCCCACTGGGCGAAGGAGTCGTCTTCGCAGCGCTCGGCGACAAAGGCGCGGTCGACCAGGCCCTCGGTGACGACCACGTGCGACATCGCGTTGACGATCGCGACGTTGGTGCCCGGCTGAAGCTGCAGGTGGTACGCCGCCTCCACGTGCGGCGACCGCACGAGATCGATGCGGCGTGGGTCGATCACGATCAGCTTCGCCCCGGCCCGCAGCCGACGCTTCATCCGTGAGGCGAACACCGGGTGGCCGTCGGTCGGGTTGGCACCGATCACCACCATCACGTCCGAGTGCGCGACCGACTCGAAGTCCTGCGTGCCGGCCGAGGTGCCGAAGGTCTGCTTGAGCCCGTAGCCCGTCGGCGAGTGGCAGACGCGGGCGCAGGTGTCGACGTTGTTGTTGCCGAACGCCGCCCGGATCATCTTCTGGACGACGTACACCTCCTCGTTCGTGCAGCGCGACGACGTGATGCCGCCGATCGCGCCGACCCCGTGGTCGCGCTGGATCGCGAGGAACCGCTCGGCGGCGTACGCGATGGCGTCCGCCCACGACACGACGCGCCACTCGTCCTGGATCGTGTCGCGCACCATCGGCTCGAGCTGCCGGTCGCGGTGCGTGGCGTACCCCCAGGCGAAGCGGCCCTTGACGCAGCTGTGGCCGGCGTTGGCACCGCCGTCCTTGTCGGGCACCATCCGCACGAGCTGGTCACCGCGCAGCTCGGCGACGAACGAGCACCCGACACCGCAGTAGGCACAGGTGGTCTTCACGCTGCGCGTCGGCACGCCGAGATCGATGACCGTCTTCTCCTGCAGCGTCGACGTCGGGCACGCCTGCACGCAGGCTCCGCACGAGACGCACTCGCTCGACATGAACGGCTCGCCCGCGCTCGCGGACACCTTCGACCCGAATCCGCGTCCCTCGATCGTGAGCGCGAAGGTGCCCTGAGTCTCCGCGCAGGCACGGACGCACCGCGAGCAGGCGATGCACTTGCTCTCGTCGAACGAGAAGTACGGGTTGCTGTCGTCGGTGGGCGCGTCGAGGTGGTTGGCGCCGTCCAACCCGTAGCGGACCTCGCGCAGCCCGACGACGCCGGCCATGTCCTGCAGCTCGCAGTCGCCGTTGGCGGGGCAGGTGAGGCAGTCGAGCGGATGGTCGGAGATGTAGAGCTCCATCACGCCGCGGCGCAGCTTCTCCACCTTCGGCGTCTGCGTCCTCACCTGCATCCCCGGCGTGCACGGAGTCGTGCACGACGCCGGAGTGCCCGGTCGGCCCTCGACCTCGACGAGGCAGAGCCGGCACGACCCGAACGCCTCGAGCGAGTCGGTGGCGCACAGCTTCGGGATCGCGACTCCGGCCTCGGCCGCAGCACGCAGGACCGACGTACCGGGAGCGACGAACACCGGGATCCCGTCGACGACGACGTCCACCGTGCGCTCGCCCGGAATCGCCGGGGTGCCGAGGTCGATGATGCTCATCGAGTGCTGCCTTCCGTGGCCGGTTCGAGCCCGAGCTCGTCGGGGAAGTGCCGCAGCACGCTGCGGACGGGGTTGGGTGTGAGACCGCCCATGGCACAGAGCGATCCCTCGGCCATGAGCTCGCACAGGTCTTCGAGCACCGCGAGCTCGTCGCGCCGGCGCTCTGGCGGCCCCACGAGGATGCGGTCGATCACCTCGACGCCGCGGACGGCGCCGACCCGGCACGGCGTGCACTTGCCGCACGACTCCTCGGCGCAGAACTCCATCGCGAACCGCGCCTGCTGCCCCATGTCGGCGGTGTCGTCGAAGACGACGATGCCGCCGTGGCCGAGCATCGCCCCGGTGGCCGCGAGCTCCTCGTAGCCCATGGACACGTCCATCCCGCCAGCGGGCACGTACGCGCCGAGCGGACCGCCGACCTGCACCGCCTTGACCGGCCGACCCGACGCCGTTCCGCCGCCGTACTCCTGCACGAGGTCGGACAGCGTGAGCCCGAAGGCCGTCTCGACGATGCCACCGCGCGCGACGTTGCCTGCGAGCTGGAACACCTGGGTGCCGCGTGAGCGTCCGATGCCGAGCGCTGCGTACGCCTCGGCGCCCTGCGCGAGCACCATCGGCACCGAGGCCAGGGTGAGGACGTTGTTGATGACCGTGGGGCGGCCGAAGAGCCCTGAGAGAGCAGGCAGTGGCGGCTTCGCCCTCACCATGCCGCGCTTGCCCTCGATGCTGTCGAGCATCGCGGTCTCCTCGCCGCAGATGTAGGCGCCAGCGCCCACACGCACCCGCAGGTCGAACGAGAACCCGCTGCCGAGCACGTCGCCGCCGATCCATCCGGCGGTGGTCGCGAGGTCGATGGCCCGACGCATCGTGCGGACGGCATCCGGGTACTCAGACCGGATGTAGATGTAGCCCTCGCTGGCGCCGACGGCGTACGCCGCGATGGTCATGCCCTCGACGAGGGTGAACGGGTCGCCCTCCATGAGCATGCGGTCGGCGAAGGTGCCGCTGTCGCCCTCGTCGGCGTTGGCGACCACGAACTTCGACGGCGACACGGCATCGGCGACGGTTCGCCACTTGATGCCGGCGGGGAAGCCTGCGCCGCCGCGGCCGCGCAGGCCGCTGTCGGTCACCGCCGTCACGACGTCGGTGGCGGGCATCGCGAGGGCAGCCCGGAGACCCGCGAGCCCGCCGTGCGCCTCGTAGCCGGAGATGGAGAGTGGGTCGACCACACCGACTCGGGCGAACGTGACTCTCTGCTGCCGTGCGAGCCAGCCGATCTCGTCGGTGAGGCCGTGCCCGAGCTCGTGGTCGGCGCCGTCGAGCATCCCGGCGTCGATCAGGGCCGAGACATCGCCCGACGCCACCGGCCCGTACGCCACCCGGCCACGTGCGGTCTCGACCTCGACCAGCGGCTCGAGCCAGTGCATCCCCCGCGACCCGTTGCGCACGATCCGCACCTCGCGCCCGCGCAGCACGGCCTCGGACTCGAGTGCGACGACGACGGCGTCGGCGCCGACTGCCCGCGCGGCAGAGTCGCCCGGGACGTAGACCGTGACGGTCATGACGAGACCAGCCCGTCGAACACCGCGGCGTCCACGCGCCCGACCACCCGACCGTCGACGAGCACAGCGGGAGCGACCGAGCAGAGCCCGAGGCAGAACACCTGGTCGAGCGTCACCTCGCCGTCGGGCGTGGTGCTGCCGAAGCCGATGCCCAAGGACGACGTGGCGTGCGCGGCAAGCGTCCTGCCGCCCACCGACTGGCAGGCCTCGCCCCGGCACACCCCGACCACTCGTCGACCAGGCGGCGCTGTGCGGAAGTCTGAGTAGAACGTGATCACGCCGTGGACGTCGGCCCGCGAGAGATTCAGCGCCTTGGCGACCAGCGGGACGGCCTCGGGGTCGAGGTAGCCGAACTCCTCCTGCAGCGCGTGCAGGACTGGGATGAGCGGTCCGCGGACGTCGCGATGCGCATCGATCACGCGAGCGCCGGCCTCGACCGACCACAGCGACGACATCGCCTGTCCTCCCGACGCGGTCTCCGTCGACCGCGGTGACAGCCATCTTCCGGCGACAACGGTCGACGAGCAAGGACGACGCGACTGCGGCACGCCAGTGCGTGGCGCGGAGGTGGGGCCCGGCGCCGACCATGCGGTGTCCGAGCAGCGCGACGTGGCCGCCACTCGTGACCTGAGACCTTCGTGGCTGCGACCTGGCGCTCTCTGCCAGGGGTCGTCCTCTGGAACGATCACTACAGAGAAGCCGTGGCAGCCGCGGCCGCGGGCTGCGGGCGTCGTAACCTCACAACCAGTCGGGCGCGCTGACCGGTCAACGCACCGCTCCCGACCGACACAGCACCGCACCGCACCGCACCGCAGGAGGCAACCGTGGCCGCACGCAGGCCCACCCACGACATGGCGCTCATCGCCGTCTTCGCCGGTGTGGTCGCCGCGCTCGGCCTCGTGCCCGCCGTCTTCGTCCCCGGCTTCCCCGCACCGCTCACGCTGCAGTCGATGGGCGTGGTGCTCGCGGGCGCCGTGCTCGGGTCGCGTCGCGGATTCCTCGCGGTGCTGCTGTTCCTCGCCCTCGTCGCCCTCGGGCTCCCGCTGCTCTCCGGCGGACGCGGCGGCCTCGCCGTGTTCACGACGCCGTACGCCGGATTCCTCTGGGCCTTTCCCGTCGCGGCTCTCGTGGTCGGGTTCCTCACCGAGCGACGCGGGGCGCCGTACCAGCTGCGCTACGGGGTCCCGTTCAACGTCGTGGGCTCGCTCGTTCTCTACCTCGGCGGCTGGATCAGCCTCATGACGCTCGGCGGCAATGCGCCCGTCGCCGCACTCGCGCTCCTCGCGATCTACATCCCGGGCGACGCCGTGAAGATGGTGGTTGCCGCACTCGTGGCTCGCGGCGTTCACGCGGCCCTGCCTGAACTGCTGCCTGCGCGCGAGACCAGCGATGAGCACGTCGACGTCTCGGCCTGAACGCGCACGGGACATCCTCGCCGAGGCCGACCCGGTCGGAGCCTTCCTCGACGCGCACGAGGCCGGCGACGACGTCCTGCTCCGCACCTCCGGCACGGCCGGCGTACCGCGCGTCGTGCTGCGCTCGACGCGGTCGTGGGTCGACTCGTTCGCAGCTGTGGAGTCGCTCACCGGTCTCGACTCCCGTTCTCGCGTATGGATTCCGGCGTCCGTCGCCGGGTCGATGAACTTGTTCGCAGCCGTGCACGCCCGCCACCTCGGCGCCGTGGTGGTGGCCGAGCCGCGCGGCGCGACCCACTGGTTCCTCACACCGTCCGCGCTGCAGGACGTGCTCCACTCCGGCGACCGCTTCGACGGCGTGCAGGCGGTCGTCGCAGGCGATCGGCTGGGAGCGACGCTCCACGAGCGTGCCACCGCTGCCGGCGTACGGGTCAGCCACTACTACGGCGCGGCCGAGCTCTCCTTCGTCGCGTGGGGCTCCCACGAGGACGACCTCCGGGCCTTCCCCGGAGTCGGGCTCGAGGTGCGCGACGGAGTCGTGTGGGTGCGGTCGGCGTACCTGTCGAAGGGCTACGCCGAGGGAAGCGGGCCGTTCGCCTGCGGCGACGACGGGTTCGCGACCGTGGGAGATCGCGGGCAGCTCACCGGCGGTCGGCTGCGGGTGCTCGGCCGGGACGACGTCGTGGTGACCGGGGGTGCCACCGTGCACGTCGCCGACGTGGAAGGCTCGCTACGGGCCGGTGCCATCGGGGTGCTGGCCGTCGTCGGGATCCCGCATCCCCGGCTGGGAGCGGTCGTGGCCATCGCACTCGAGCGGGCGGACGATGCCGCGGCCCTGCGCGAGCTGTCGCGGACGACGCTGGCACCGACCCATCAGCCGCGACGCTGGTACGCGCTCGAGCCGTTCCCGCGCACGGCGGCGGGAAAGGTCGACCGAGCGGACGTCACTGCCCGGATCGTCGCCGGCGACGGCGTCGTGGCGATCCCGTGACACCGACTGGCCCTCCGGTGATCATCGGCGCCCTGCGCACGCCGATCGGCACCGCCGGGCGATCGCTGGCCGACGTCGTCGCGTCCGACCTCGGCGCGGCGGTGCTCGCGGGTCTCCACCCGCTCCTCGACGCCCACGCGCTCGAGCCGCGCGAGGTCGTGCTCGGCAACTGCATGGGCCCCGGTGGCGACGTCGCGCGCGTGGCCACGCTGGCGGCGGGGTTCGACGTATCCGTCCCTGCTCTGACCGTCGATCGACAGTGCGCGAGCGGACTCGCCGCGATCGGCGTCGCCGCCGCCTCACTCCGGTCAGAGCACGGGGTGGTGCTGGCCGGCGGCGTCGAGTCGGTGTCGACGGCTCCCTGGCGCATGTGGCCACCCCGCGACGGTGGTGAGCCGCAGCGCTACGAACGGGCACCCTTCGCGCCCACGGCTCAGCTGGACCCCGACATGGGGGTGTCGAACGACCTCCTCGCCGAGGAGCACGGCATCACGCGCGAGCGACAGGACGAGTACGCCGCCCGTTCGCACGCCCATGCCGCCGCGAGCATCGCTGCCGGGCTGTTCGACGCCGAGATCGTTCCCGTCGGCGACGTCGAGCGCGACGACCGACCGCGCCAGGGCCTGACCGTCGAACGGCTCGCCCGGCTGCGGCCGGCGTTCCGTGACGGCGGGACAGTCACGGCCGGGAACTCGAGCGGGATCAGCGACGGCGCCGCCGCCGTCGCGCTGGTCGATGCGAACGAGCATGCGCGGCTGGGAATCCCAGGCCTCCGAGTGCTCGCGACGGCGACGGCCGGTGTTGATCCCCGGCGCCCCGGCATAGGGCTGGTACCGGCCGTGGAGCGCGCGCTGATCGCGGCCGGCCTGGCCCTCGACGACCTCGACGCGATCGAGATCAACGAGGCCTTCGCCGGACAGGTGCTCGCCTGCTGCGACGCGCTCGGCCTCGATCCCGAGCGTGTCTGCGTCGACGGAGGCGCGTTGGCGCTCGGACACCCGTGGGGTGCCTCGGGTGCTGTCCTCGTCGTGCGCCTCTTCAGCCGGCTCGTGCTGCAGGACGGTGGCCGGTACGGCCTGGCTGCCATCGCGGCCGGAGGGGGTCAGGGCGTCGCCCTGGTGGTCGAACGGTGCCCGTGATCGAGATCAGCGGCGTCACGCACGCCTTCGGGGTCGGCTCGGCCCGCCGCACTGTGCTCGACGACGTGACCGTGACTCTCACCGAGCAGCGGATCGGCATCATCGGAGCCAACGGCTCGGGCAAGTCGACGTTCGCCCGGCTGCTCAACGGCCTGGTGCTGCCCGACCGCGGCACGGTCAGCATCGACGGCGCCGACGCGCGCAAGGACGGCAAGGAGGTGCGCCGCCGCGTGGGCTTCGTGTTCACCGATCCGGACGCGCAGATCGTGATGCCGACCGTGCAGGAGGACGTCGCCTTCGGGCTGCGGCGCCGAGGGCGCTCGTCGTCGGACGTCGCGCAGGTCGTCGCCCAGGCGCTGGCCGACTTCGGGCTGGATGCGCTGGCCGACGCCGCTGCGCACTCGCTGTCCGGCGGTGAGAAGCAGCTGCTCGCGCTCTGCTCGGTGCTCGTCACGGAGCCGTCCGCGCTCGTCCTCGACGAGCCGACGACGCTGCTCGACCTCCGCAACTCCCAGCACATCGGGCGTGTGCTGGCCGGTCTCTCGCAGCAGGTGGTGCTGGTGACCCACCATCTCGAGCTGCTGTCGGCGTACGACCGCGTGCTGGTCTTCGATGAGGGCCGCATCGTGTGCGACGACTCCCCCGCGGCCTCGGTCGACTTCTACCGCCGGCTCATGTCATGAGAGACCTCTCGCTGTACGTGCCGGGTGCCTCGGCACTGCACCGGATGCCCGCTGGCGCAAAGCTGTTCGCGCTGCTGGTGTTGTCGGTGCTCACCCTGTGGCTGCGCACCCCCGTGCAGATCGCCGCTGTGGGTGGCGTGGTGCTGATCGGGTACGCCGTCGCGCGCTTCTCGCCATCACTCGTCTGGCGGCAGGTTCGCCCGATCCTTTGGGTGCTGCTGTTCATCGGCGCGTTCCAGGTGTGGGCCGCAGGATGGATGCGCGCGGCAGTCGTGGTCGGCACGGTCCTCGTCCTCGTGCTCGCCGCGGCGCTGGTGACTCTGACGACGCGCACGACCGCGATGGCCGACGCAGTCGTCACGTTGTGCCGGCCCCTGCGACCGCTGGGTGTCGACCCCGACCGCGTCGGCCTGATGCTCGCGCTCGGCATGCGATCGGTGCCCGTGGTGGTCGGTGCCGCGATCGACGTACGAGACGCCCAACGCGCACGCGGGGTGGTGTTCGCACCGCAGGCGTACACCGTCGCGCTCGTCGTCCGCTCGGTGCGGATGGCGACGGCCCTGGGCGATGCGCTGCTCGCCCGCGGGCTCGACGACTGAGACCCGAAAAGTCAACTGCCCCAGGGCAGCTAGCGTGAGCCTCCCGCCGTGCACGTCAGCGAGAGGCAGCCACTCATGGACACCTGGAACACCGACGAACGACGCCTCCTGCGCGAGTCGGTACGCCGCTTCAGCGAGCGCGAGGTGCTGCCGAACCTCTCGCGCTGGGAGGCGGACGGGCTCGTTCCGCGCGAGCTGCACCGCACCGCTGCCGAGGCCGGGCTGCTGGGCATCGGATTCCCCGAGTCGGCGGGCGGCAGCGGAGGGACGCCGGTCGACGCGTTCATCGTCGCGGAGGAGCTGATCCTGTCGGGCGGCTCGTCCGGTCTCGTCGCCGCACTCTTCACCCACGGCATCGGGCTGCCGCACCTCGTCACCGCAGGTGATGCTGCGCTGATCGACCGCGTCGCGCGCCCGGTCCTGGCCGGCGAGCGCATCGTGTCGCTGGCCATCACCGAGCCCGACGGCGGATCCGACGTCGCCGGCATCCGCACCCGCGCCGTCGCCGATGGCGACGACTACGTCGTCACGGGAGCCAAGCTCTACATCACGTCCGGGACCCGCGCGGACTTCATCACCACGGCCGTCCGCACAGGGGGCGACGGGGCGGGCGGGATCTCCCTGCTCGTCATCGACAGCGATGCGCCCGGGGTCACGGTCTCCGCGCCGCTCGCGAAGATGGGCTGGCTCTGCTCGGACACGGCCGAGATCACCTTCGACGACGTCCGAGTGCCGCGGTCCAACCTCGTGGGCGCCGAGGGCAGCGGGTTCCTGCAGATCGTCGGCCAGTTCGCAGCCGAGCGCCTCAGCATCGCGGTGCAGGCGTACGCCACCGCGCAGCGCTGCCTCGACCTCACCGTCGCCTGGACGCGCCAGCGCGAGACGTTCGGCCGCCCGCTCGCAAGCCGCCAGGTCGTGGCGCACAGGCTCGCCGAGATGGCCCGCGACGTCGACGTCGCGCGCACCTACACCCGCGCCGTCGTCGACGACTAGCTCGCCGGCGACGACGTGCTCATGCGCGTCGCCATGGCGAAGAACACCACCGTGGCCGCCTGCGACCGCGTGGTCGACGCCGCGGTGCAGCTGCACGGCGGCATGGGCTACATGCGCGAGTGCGAGGTCGAGCGCCACTACCGCGACAGCCGCATCCTCGGCATCGGCGGCGGCGCGACCGAGATCATGACCGAGATCATCGCCAAGCTGTTGCTACCTCGCCCCGCCTGACGCAAGGTCACTGCGGCCGACGACGGGCCCCGATCACAAGCCTGTGCCGGATCCAAACTAGGGCGATCGATATCGGCACCTGTGCGCTCGGGCAACCTCCCAGACCCACCAGGGCATTGACGGGCCGGGGTCCGACCGGAAGAGCAGCGGGGCGTTGACACGAGTTCCAGGGGACTCGCGTCAGGGCTGAACCGCTGCACTCGAGCGCGGCACCCTGCGCTTAGTCACCGATCGAGCGGGAGCGGGTTCCACGCTCCGGATGCGCCGTGACCGAACTCGGTGACGTGTGAGCCGTCGGCGTCGGCGATCCGCAATGCCCCTCCGTTCCCACCCTCCTGGTAGGAGATCCTGGTGCCGTCAGGAGACCAGGCTGGGTTCACACCGAGGGGGACCACCTGGGTGGGATCCGAGCCGTCGACTCCGATGATCCAGATCCCACCCTCACCCGGATTGAACGAGAACATCAGGCGCTGTCCGTCCGGCGACCAGTCCAGGTCCTGGATGTGGCACGCGCAATCACGGAACCAGAGCGCCTCGCCACCGGTGCCGTCCACGTTCATCACCCGGAGGGTGTGGGAGTTGTCGCCGCCACCACTGAAGTAGGCGATCCGCTTCCCGTCAGGGGAGAACGCCAGCTCGTAGACGGCGTCGGGGCCCGCATCGAGGAGGCTTCGGGGAGTGCCGCCCTCGGAATCGACGATCGCCATCTCTTCCCCATTCCCATAAGGGGTGTAGATGACCTCAGACCCGTCGGGGGAGAAGGAGGCATCGAAGTTGCCATCAGCGATCAGAGTCTGCGTGCCGTCAGCGTGCAGCACAGAAAGCTTGCCTTGCCCATATGCCCCCCGGGACCGGACCAGAAGCTGGGTGCCGTCGCGGGACCATTCGAGTGGGTCGGCCTCCGACTGGTCGGTCAGCTGGATCTGGTGGTCGGGGTCATCGGGCTTGCTCGGGTCGACGGCCCAGATGCCGTTGCCGCGTTGGTAGACGATCCAGCCACCGATGTCGACGCAGTCCGGGCTCAGGTCCGTGCACCACCTCGGGCGATCGCGGCCGTCGTCCACGACGATGCTCGGCGTGGGGATGACGGCAGGAGCAATGTCGGTCCTCTTCCCCAGGGTGGTGGAGGCCAGCGGCGCGGCGACGGCCACGACTACGGCAGCGATGGCGCACGACACGACCACCTTGACCCGTCGGACGCGTGCCGCCGACCGACCTGCTGCCAGGGCACGGTTCACGTCGACACCCTGTGCGGGTTCCTTCGCGAGCAGACCGGCCATGGCCTGCTTGAGCTCGTTGTCGATCATGACTGCGCCTCCCGTCGGGCAATCGCGGTATCCGTGGCGATCAGCGACCGCAACGTTTCGAGGCCCCGAGACGTCCGGCTCTTCACCGTGCCTGGCGAGACGTCGAGGACGTGGGCCACCTCCTCGACTGCCATGTCCTCCCAGAAGCGCAGGACCAGCACGACCCGTTGCGGCGTCGGCAACGACGACAGGGCTCGACCGAGGTCCATCCGGTCCTCGACGTCGTGGTCGAGGCCCGGTGTGTCGATGAGCTCGTCGGTGAGCCGTTCCCGGTGCCAGAACCGTCGCCGGGCGTCGATCAGGGATCTCGCGAGGATCGTGCGGGTGTACGCCTCCGCACCCTCTCGACGGATCCGTGGCCACGCGACATAGAGACGGGCAAGCGCCGTCTGGGTCAGGTCCTCCGCGGCGTGCCAGTCGCCGGTCATCAGGTAGGCCGTCCGTCGGAGCGCAGCTCCACGGGCGGCCACGAACTCGGTGAACTCATCGTCACGAGCCATCCCCAGCCTCCTCGCCGGCACCGTCGCATGTACATACGAGGTGGCCACTCCGATCGGTTCCGTCAACGGTTCCGCGCGGCACGATGCCGTCACCATGGCCCAGCACATCCAGGCTGCCAGGAGGGAGCGGGACCGACGCCAAAACGAGCGCGAATGCCGGCGGTGTCGCAGGCGTCCAGGCATGACGTTAGGACCGCTCCCTCGTGGGTGGTGCGGTCTCCGGGTCGTGCTGGTGGATTCCTCGCGGCCGGCCCTTCTTCAGGGCTGGGTTCGCACGGGTGCGGGGTCGGGTGGTTCGAAGGTGAGCCAGGTCGGGCAGCCCGGGTCGATGCCGGGGTTCCGGGTGATGGTCCAGCCGCCCTCGTGCACTGCGTGATGGTGGCGGGAGCAGATCAGGGTCAGGTTGTCGAGGTTCGTTTCGCCGCCGTCGTCCCACTCGAGGATGTGGTGGGCCTCGCACCAGCCGATCCCGATCCGGCACCCCGGGAACGCACAGTGCCGGTCGCGGATCTCCAACGCCCGACGCATCCGGGGTGGGACGGTGCGGTAGCGGCGGCCCTCCTCCCACACGTGATGCCGACGACGCAGCAGCCGCGCAGAGTCCGCGTTCAGGTCGCAGCCCGCCCCCGGGTGGAGCAGGCCGAGACCGTGCTGGGCCTGGGTGTGCGCCGACCGGCGCACGTGGGCGGGGCCGTGGCAGGGGACACCGTCGTGGTGATGGGCGTGCCGGTCCACGACCGAGCCCGCGCTCGAGAGCTCGGTGACGGATGCGTCGCAGAGCATCCGCTTCACCGTCTCACCATTCACCAGCACCGGGTTGGCGTAGCCGGGGACGATCAGCTCGCCGGGGAACTCTGCGGTCACGTCGTCGACGGTGGTGATCAGGGTGATGTGGGGCTTCACCCCGTGGGACTGGCCGACCATGCCGTTGCCCAGCCACAGCTGCACCAGCTGCGCGAGGGACAGGGCGTCCTGGTGGGGTGCGGCGTTGCGGCGCCGCCGTTCATCGACCGCGTCGTCACCGGTCAGCTGCTCATCGGGCGTGAGGGAGCCGTCGCGGTACTTCGCGTCCCGCATCCGGTCCAGCAGCACCTTGAGCGCTGCCCCGTTCTCCAGGGTCAACGCGCCCTTGAGGACGAACTGGTCCCCCACCTGCGTCACCGACAGGAACTGCTGCGCCATCGCCTCCTCCGCCCGGCGCGACGCGGACTCCGGGTCGAGGACCTCCTTGAGCACGGAGCCGGCGCCGTCGACCTCCTCCACCGACCCCTGCTCGGCGATCGGGAGCAGGTAGTCCTCGCAGAACGTCCGCCACGCGACCCGGTCCGCGTCCACCTTGTCCGCGATCGCCGCCTCCGACCCGCGGATCAGAGCCGCCGCCAGATCCGGGGTGATCCGGCCGGCGATCTGCGCGATCCGCGTCGCGGCGTACGACCGCTGCTTGCGGGCGGCCGACACGACCGCCCCGGCCTTGCCCGGGGCCATCCCGGTGCGCTGGGCGAGGAACGCCTTCGTCGACCCGAACCCCTGCGTCAGCAGCACACCCGACGCATCGAGCCGGTCGACGGCGACCGTGCCGAGGGCGTGCGCCGCATCCCGGACCGCGAACAGCTCCGCCGCGAGCTCAGGCAAACCCGCGAGCTGCATGTCCGACACGACACCAGCGCAAGCCAGGACAGAGGCCTCGGTGAGCAGGCCCCGCGCGCCGGCGATCAGCCGCGCAAACGCGACCGCCGGATCGTCGAAGCTGGCCTGACTCATGGCACCGATTGTGCCGGGCACCTCCGACAGTGAACGCCGACTAGACTCCCGATATCCCCAGCAACCACAACCGAATCCGGCCGCCCGTGACTTGGGCTTCTGAACGCGCGCTCCACGACGCGAAGCGACGCCCAACCCACTGCGGCGCCCAGGCCCAGCCGTAGTCGAAACGGGGGCTATAGCGTGCGAAACGACTGCTGCTTCCGGATGGCCGCGCGATCGGGGCCCGCGGGCACGGCGATGCCACGCGACTCGTCATGAGGTCCCGTTGGGTGCCTTGAGGGCAACCGGGGGCACCCTCATCACGAGGAACCTCGGCGAAGTTGCAGGAAGCACACTTCGTGAATTATGGTTCGCGGTGGGGAGTACTTCACCAAGAGCGTCTCGTCAGTACGGCGGCCCATGTGCCGCCCGGGGCGCCGCCCGGTTCGCCGGGTGAAGGAGACCAGGCCTGCGACTGCATGACTTCCGGCATGCAGCCCGACCTGGAGGACCCTGTTGGACGTCTCACTTCTCGCCTGGGGCGCGGTGCTCGTCGCCATCCTCGCGATGCTCTCCGTAGACCTGTTCCTGCATCGCGACGCGCACGAGATCCCTGTGCGCGAGGCTGCCACCTGGACCGCGATCTGGGTCGCGATCGGCGTGCTCGCCGGCGGTGTGATCTGGGCGGTGTACGGCGCCGAGTTCGGCCAGCAGTACTTCGCCGGCTACGTGATCGAGAAGTCGCTCGCCATCGACAACGTGTTCGTCTGGGCGATCATCTTCAGCTACTTCGCCGTACCGCGGCAGTACCAGCACCGCGTGCTGTTCCTCGGCGTCCTCGGCGCCCTGGTTTTCCGCGCGATCTTCATCGCGGCCGGCTCCGCGCTCATCGCATCGTTCGCCTGGGTCCTGTACGTGTTCGCCGCGTTCCTCGTGTGGACCGGCTGGAAGATGTGGCGCACCCGAGACCAGCACATCGACCCGTCGAAGTCGAAGGTCGTCGCCTGGTGGCGTCGTCGTGTCCCGTCGACCCCGGACTTCCACGGTCAGAAGCTGTGGATCCGCGAGAACGGCAAATGGCTCGCGACTCCCCTGCTGCTCGTGCTCGTGCTGGTCGAGGTCACCGACATCATCTTCGCCGTCGACTCGATCCCAGCGGTGTTCGCGGTGACGAGCGAGCCGTTCCTCGTGTTCGCCTCCAACGCGTTCGCGATCCTCGGACTGCGAGCGATGTACTTCCTGCTCGCCGACCTCATGCACCGGTTCATCTACCTCAAGGCCGGGCTGTCGTTCGTGCTGATCTGGGTCGGTATCAAGATGCTCCTCGTCGTCGACATCGTGAAGATCCCGACCTGGGTGTCGCTGCTCGTCGTGACATCCATCATCACCGGCTCCATCCTCCTCAGCCTGCGCGCGACGCGTGGGCAGGACCCGAACCCCGTCGAGGACCGCACCGCCCCCGCGGTCCTCGCGGAAAGGTCGGGGGGCGGGGCCCGGCGCCCCCCCCCCCCCCCCCCCCCCCCCCCCCCGCCC
>JBBQAY010000004.1:0-86458 GCA_038316965.1 Candidatus Nanopelagicales bacterium | reverse complement strand
GGGCTGCGAGCTGAACCCCGACTCCGCGCGGCTGCTGCGCCGCCGGCACCACGTGTGGGAGGAGGGCCGCCGCTACCGCACCGTCCCACCCCGCATGCGTCGGGCGTTGGAGATCCGCGACCGGCACTGTGCGTTCCCGGGGTGCCGGATCGGGATCGGCTGGTGCGAGGCCCACCACATCCTGGAATGGGACGACGGCGGCGAAACGAACCTCGACAACCTCACCCTGATCTGCTCCCGCCACCATCACGCGGTGCACGAAGGCGGCTGGACCATCACCCGGAACCCCGGCATCGACCCGGGCTGCCCGACCTGGCTCAGCTTCGAACCCCCCGACCCGCACCCGCCACGAACCCAGCCCTGAAGAAGGGCCGGTAAGCGCAGGGATTCACGAGCAGGACCGAGAGACCGCACCACCCACGAGGGAGCGGTCCCACCGTCATGCGTGGACGCCTGCGACACCGCCCCATGTCCGGCCTTCGCGCTCTCCTCTGAGCGGGACTCGCGGCAGTCGTCGGAGCAGGATGTGGGTCAAGGGCTGACGACGTGAGGGAGTGCCGCCATGACCATGGAGATCAGTGAACTTACGGAGTTGGCGTCTGAGGGTGGGGCGCCGTTGACCACGACGCCGCTGGTGGGGACTCCGACCCGATCCTTCACACCTGTCCTGGCGCCATCTGCGGAGCCGGTGCGAGATGGCGAGATTCGGGTGACGGTTCTCGGGTCGGGTGACCCCTTCGTCAAGAAGAGCCAGGCGTCTGCCTCGCTGCTCATCGAGGTCGGCAACCCCGAACGGGACCTGTTCTTCTTCGACCTGGGGTCCGGTGCGTTGGCCAACTACAACGGGCTGGGTCTGCCGGTGACGGCGACGACGAAGGTGTTCCTGACCCACCTGCACGCCGACCACGTCGGCGACATGCCCACTCTGGTCTGGAGCCTGGCCAAGGCCGGTCGCCGCGACCCGGTCGAGGTCTGGGGACCCGCCGGGGAGACCCCCGATCTGGGAACCCGCTCCTACGCCGAGCACCTGCAGGCTGCGCACGCCTGGGACATGCAGTCCTTGCGCGGCCACCCCGGCCAGTCCGGTGCCCACACCGAGGTCACCGAGGTGCCTTGGGATCGGACCGCGATGGTGTACGACCGCAACGGCGTCCGCGTCTCGTCGTTCCCGGTGATCCACATCCTGAACGGCTCCGTCGGATACCGCCTCGACTACAACGGTCGCAGTGTCGTCTTCTCCGGCGACACCCGACCTTGCCACCCACTCGTGGACGCCTGCGACGGCGCCGACCTGCTCATCCACGAGACCTTCCCGTCCGCACCGGTGTTCGCCCAGAAGGCTGGCGTCCCTATGGGGTTCGCGGAACAGGTCGTCAACGGCGCCCACACCAGTCCCACGATGGCGGGCAAGGTGTTCGCCCGTGCTGGTGCGCGGATGTCGGTGATGTGGCACCTCGCCGTTGACCATCAGGTCGTCGGTCCGGCCTACGCCGACATGCGCACGCAGTACGAGGGACCAGTCACGATCGCCCAGGACCTCACCACGTTCGACATCAGCGCCGATGCCATCATCACGCGACAGTCGACCATCGAACCCGCCTCCTGGCCCGTCCTCGGTCCGACGAACGTGACGGGACCACCCATGTCGCCCGTGCCCGAGCCACCGGCTTGGTGGGCCGAAGCGCTTCTGACGGACTGAGTTCGCCCACCCAGGCGGTGAGCCGTACACCGCGCCTAAGTACCGCTATCGATCGCTTGCGGGTGTGACCCAGCGGTGGTCGCGGCGGCGTCAGTCGCGGTCGAGGTACGCGAGCTGGGCGAGCACCGAGAGGTGCGCGGCAGGCCAGACCTCGCGCGGGATGTCGGCGTACACGACCTCGACCACGTCGTCGGCGGTGACCGCGCCGCCGGCGAGCGCGGCGCGCACCTGGTCGAGCCGTGAATGCCGGTGCTGCTCGTACGCCGTCACCGCACCCACCGGATCCGCGAGAGCCGGGCCGTGGCCCGGCAGCACGTGCGACGCCGCGGTCTCCTCGGCCACGAGCCGCAGCCGGTGCAGCGAGTGCAGGTAGTCGGCGAGGCGGCCGTCGGGGTGCGCGACGACGGTGGTGCCGCGACCGAGGACGGTGTCGCCGGTGAGCAGCGCGCCGTCGTTGCGCAGGAGGAACGACAGCGAGTCGGCGGTGTGGCCCGGCGTGCCCACGACCTTGATCTCGAGGCTGCCCACGGCGACGACGTCGCCGTCGACGATCCCCTCGTCGCCAAGCCGGTGCGCCGGATCGAGCGCGGCGACGGGCGCATGCACGCGGGCGGCGAAGGCGGCGGCGCCCCCGGCGTGGTCGGGGTGGCCGTGCGTGAGCAGCACGCGCACGACTCGGGCGCCGTCGAGCGCGGCCTCGATCGCGTCGAGGTGGGCCGGCAGGTCGGGGCCCGGGTCGACGACGACGGCTACCTGCTCGCCCGGCACGCGCAGCACCCACGTGTTGGTGCCGTCGAGCGTCATGGGGCTCGGGTTGCCGGCGAGCACGCAGCGGGCGGACGGGGTCACGAGACCCCCGGTCCAGGGCCCGTCCCCGCCGAGGGGCAGCAGGCTTCCGCTCACCGCGCGATCCCGTCGCTCTCGCTCGCGTGCGGTTCACCGACAGGGGCGACGACCTCGCGCGTGCGGTCGTGCACCAGCCGCCACTCGAGCTCGCCGTCCACCAGGAAGGCCGCAGGAAGCAGGGGCACGACGACGAGCCGGCGGAGCGCCGGAAGCGTCGCCTCGACCGTGGCGTGGAGAGCGAGCTCGGCCAGGGTTGCGATCGTCGGGGGCAGCATCGCGGTCTCGCCCCGCGTGAAGGACGCGAGCGCGTCCGCGGGCCGCCACCACGCGACGCGGTCGGCCTCGCCGCCGCGTTCGGTCGCCTCCTGGCCTTCCGGCAGTCGAGCGGCCAGGAATCGGGTGTCGTAGCGACGGTCCTCGACCTCGGGCGTCACCCAGTGGGCGAACGGCACGAGCGCCTCGCCGTCGACCCGGAGGCCGCGACCGCGCAGGAGATCGGCGAACAGCAGCCGGCCGGCGGCGAGCTCCTCGCGCTCGGCCTCGAACGAGTCGTCGAGGAGCACCGATCGACCGTCGTCGTCGACCGCGAGCAGCACTCCGCACTCCTCGAACGTCTCGCGGGCAGCGGCAGCGACGACCGCGATCGGGTCGTCGGTCGACAGGCGGCGAGCGACGTCGTCGAGGTCGGTCGTGGACGTGACGGGCACGAGCGAGTCGGACGTCTCGACGGCACCGCCCGGGTAGACGTGCATGCCGGCAGCGAACGCCATGGACCGCTGCCGGCGCATGAGGAAGACCTCGACCCCGGCTTCGGTGTCGCGCAGGAGGGCGATGGTCGCGGCGTCGCGCACCGGGGTGGACGCAGGGCCCTCCTCGCCGCGCGCGATGCGCTCGGCCCGGTCGCGCATCCGCTGCGGCAGGCCGGCGAGCGCCTCCCCGGTCAGTCGGCGACCTCGAAGACCGCCTCGACCTCGACCGCGGCGTCGAGCGGCAGCGACGCCACACCGACGGCGGAGCGAGCGTGCACGCCGCGCTCACCGAACGCCGCGCCGAACAGCTCGCTGGCGCCGTTGATGACGCCCGGAGCACCGGTGAACTCGGGCACGCACGCGACGAACCCCACGACCTTGACCACGCGGACGACCTTGTCGAGGTCGCCGATCACGGACTTCACCGCTGCGATCGCGTTGAGCGCCGATGCCTGCGCGAGCTCCTTGGCCTGCTCGGGCGTGACGTCGGCGCCGACCTTGCCGGTGGCGGCCATGGCACCGGCCACCATCGGCAGCTGGCCCGAGACGTAGACGTACGAGCCGGTGCGCACGGCGGGGGTGTACGTCGCGACGGGCGGCACGACCTCGGGGACGGTGAGACCCATGGCGGCGAGACGGTCCTCGACTGCAGACATCGCGATCAGCCCTTCGGACGCTTCAGGTAGGCGACGTAGTTCTCGGCGTTCGGGCCGGGCACCACCTGGACGAGCTCCCAGCCGTCCTGGCCCCACGTGTCGAGGATCTGCTTGGTCGCATGGATGAGCAGAGGAACGGTCGCGTACTCCCACTGGGTCATGGTCCGACCCTAGGGGCTGCGGTGTCGCTCGTCACCGGGAGAGGTGCTCGGCGAGTACGCGAGGCCCATGACACGTACGCTCGGGGCCGTGACCGCGACCCAGGGCGCCAAGGGCCCCGCCGGCGACTGGAAGGGCGTCCGCCTCCACGTCGTGTCCGGCAAGGGCGGCACGGGCAAGACCACCGTCGCGGCATCGCTCGCGCTGGCCCTGGCCCACGGGGGCCGCAAGGTGCTCGTGGTCGAGGTCGAGGGCCGCCAGGGCCTCTCCCAGATCTACGACGTCCCGCCCCTGCCTTACGCCGAGCGCAAGGTGGCCACGGCCCCCGGCGGCGGCGAGGTGTTCGCCCTCGCGATCGACCCCGAGGAAGCGCTGCTCGAATACCTCGAGATGTTCTACAACCTCCGCCGCGCCGGCACCGCGCTGCGCAGGATGGGTGCGATCGACTTCGCGACCACCATCGCTCCGGGCGTCCGCGACGTCCTGCTCACCGGCAAGGCCAAGGAAGCGGTACGCCGCAAGGTGGGCAACAAGCCGGCGTACGACGCCGTCGTGATGGATGCACCTCCCACCGGCCGCATCGCGCGGTTCCTCAACGTCAACTCCGAGGTGGCGGGCCTGGCCCGCACCGGCCCGATCCGCTCGCAGGCCGACGCCGTGATGGAGGTCATCGCCTCGCCACTGACCGCGGTGCACCTGGTGACGCTGCTCGAGGAGATGCCCGTGCAGGAGACGGCCGACGCCGTCCTCGAGCTGCAGAAGTCCAAGCTCCCGGTGGGCGGCATCATCGTCAACCAGATGCGCCGACCACTGCTGGCTGCCAACGCGCAGGCCAAGGCCCGCAAGGGTCGCCTCGACAAGGAGGCCATCGCGCACGACCTCGCCTCTGCCGGGGTCATCACCGGCAGCGGGGCGCTCGTGGGCTCGCACGGCGGAGTGCTCGTCGACGACGTCGTCCGCGCTCTCTCGATCGAGGGCGCCGAGCACGCCGAGCGCGTCGCGCTCGAGCAGCGGGAGCGGGACAACCTCGAGGTGCTCGAGCGTCCGACGTACGAGCTGCCGTTCCTCGCGGACGGGGTCGACGTCGGCACGCTTTACGAGATCGCCGACCTGCTGCGTGAGCAGGGGATGGCATGAGCACGTTCACGCGCGAGGTGGTCCCGCGGGCGCCGTCGCTCGACGTCGACGCCCTGCTCGACGACCGCGGTATCCGGGTGCTGGTGTGCTGCGGCTCAGGTGGAGTCGGCAAGACGACGACCGCTGCGGCGATCGCGCTGCGCGCGGCCGAACGCGGGCGCAGCGTCGTCGTCCTCACCATCGACCCGGCCCGGCGGCTCGCGCAGAGCCTCGGGCTGACCGAGCTCGACAACGACCCGCGGCCAGTCGAAGGCGTCGACGGCACAGGCACGCTCGACGCGATGATGCTGGACATGAAGCGGACGTTCGACGAGTTCGTCGAGTCCAACGCCGACCCGGAGCGGGCGGCGACGATCATCTCCAACCCGTTCTACCAGTCGCTGTCGAGCTCGTTCACGGGCACGCAGGAGTACATGGCGATGGAGAAGCTGGGGCAGCTGCGGGCGCGGTCGGAGAGCGAGGGCCGATGGGACCTCATCATCGTCGACACCCCGCCGTCGCGGTCGGCACTGGACTTCCTCGACGCCCCCCGCCGCCTCGGATCCTTCCTCGACGGCCGGTTCCTGCGCATCCTCGCTGCGCCCGCCAAGGTAGGCGGACGCGCGTACATGAAGGTGATCAGCGCCGGCTTCGGTGTCTTCACCAACGTGCTGTCGCGGGTGATCGGGGGCCAGGTGCTCACCGACATCCAGACCTTCGTCGGCTCGGTCGACACGCTGTTCGGCGGCTTCCGTCAGCGTGCGGACGAGACGTTCCACATGCTGCAGGCACCGGACACCGCGTTCCTCGTCGTCGCCGCGCCAGAGCGTGACGCCCTGCGCGAGGCGTCGTACTTCGTCGAGCGGCTCGAGAGCGACAACATGCCGCTGGCCGGGCTGGTCCTCAACCGGGTGCAGACCACGACCGTGCCTGAGCTCGACGTCGCCATGGCCACCGCGGCAGCCGCTCGGCTCGAGGCCCAGCCGGGCACCTCGGCCACGGCGGCGCTGCTGCGCATCCACGCGGACCGCGTGGCGACGCTCAACCGGCAGCGCCGGATGGCGGAGAGGTTCACCTCGGTGCACCGCACGATCAAGGTCGCGACGGTGCCGGTGCTTGCGGCCGACGTGGTCGACCTCGACGGCCTGCGCCTCGTCGGCCAGGCCCTCGCCGAGAGGGTCTAGCCCGCGACCCGTGCCTCGGTGAGGTCGATGAGCGACGCCGAGGTGCCGTACTCCTCGCGTGCGGTCTCCAAGAGGCGGCGCCAGCTCGTCACCTGCGGACGACGGCGCAGCAGCGCGCGACGCTCACGCTCGGTCATGCCGCCCCAGACGCCGAACTCGATGCAGTTGTCCAGGGCATCGGCGAGGCACTCGGTGCGCACGGGGCAGGCCAGGCAGATCGCCTTGGCCCGGTTCTGAGCCGCCCCCTGCACGAACAGGGCGTCCGGGTCGCTGGCGCGACACGCCGCCGATGTGGTCCAGTCCGTGGTCCAGGTCATCTGGTGGACTCAACCTCCCCCTACATCGTGGGGCACTGCTGCCCCGACCCACGTGATACGTCTGCGTCGTGCCACCGAAGGACGTCCCGACCTCGGGCCCCCTCGGCACAGGTCTTGCGCTGACGAGGGCGACGCTACGCACGACTGACGGAACCGGGCAGGCTAAGACGGGCTATCTCTGCTAGTCATATCGTGCCATAGACCTGGGCCCGGTGAGCCACCGGACGGTTCCGACCGTCGTGCCCGTCAGTGACTGATGGGTCTCCTCCGGGGAACCTCGGCGAGCCAGCGCACGTCCCACCCTCACCAGCCGCCTATCCTCGACAGGCCATGTCCCGTAAGCCGAGCCTCGCCGCATCCTTCTCGCGCCTCGCACTCTTCGTGCTGGTGAGCGCGGTTGCCGGCGTGCTCGTGGCCGGCGCAGCCCTGCCCTTCGTGGGCGGTGCAGGCGTCGCCACGCGCTCGGCCATCGAGAGCTACGAGTCGCTCCCGACCCAGCTCACGGCACCGCCGCTGCCGCAGCGCTCACGCATCCTCGCCTCCGACGGCTCGGTCATCGCCACGATCTACGAGCAGAACCGCATCGAGGTGCCGATCTCCGAGATCGCGCCGGTCATGCTTCAGGCCATCGTCGCGGTCGAGGACGGCCGGTTCTACGAGCACCGCGGCGTCGACCCGCGCGGCCTCATCCGTGCCTTCGTCGGCAACTCCGCCGGTGACGGCGGTGGCGTCCAGGGTGGCTCCACGCTCACCCAGCAGTACGTCAAGAACATCTTCGTCAACCTTGCGACCTCGCCCGAGGAGCAGCGTGCCGCAGTGGCCCGCAGCTACACCCGCAAGCTCAAGGAGATGCGGTACGCGCTCGCGCTCGAGCGCACGCTCACCAAGGACGAGATCCTCGAGCGCTACCTCAACATCTCGTACTTCGGTGCCGGCGCGTACGGCGTCGAGGCCGCAGCACGCCGCTACTTCAACAAGTCGGCCGCCAAGCTCACTCTCGTCGAGGCCGCGACCCTCGCGGGTGCCGTGCAGCGACCCGTCGCGTACGACCCCACCCGCAACCCCAAGCTGTCGCAGGACCGTCGTCGACAGGTCCTCGGACGCATGGCGGCGCTCGGGTACATCACCCAGGCTGTGGCCGACAAGACGGCCAAGATCTCGACGAAGAAGTTCCTGAAGCCGCGGCGTCCGACCAACGGCTGCACCACGTCGTACGCGCCGTTCTTCTGCGACTACGCGTACCGCATCGTGCGCAACGACCCGGCCTTCGGCGCGACGCCGGCAGCGCGCGAGGCTCTGCTGCGCAAGGGCGGCCTCACCATCCGCACCACGCTGCAGCCCAAGACGCAGAAGTCGGCGCAGCTCGCGGCAGACACGTACATCCCGCGCAAGGACAAGAGCCGCAAGCTCGCCGCCGTCACCATGGTGAAGCCGAGCACGGGCGAGATCGTCGCGATGGCTCAGAACCGCTCGTGGGGCACCAAGGGCGTGGGTAACACGACGTACAACTTCAACGTGGGCACCGACATGGGCGGCAGCATCGGCGCCCAGGCCGGATCGACGTTCAAGGCGTTCACGCTTGCGGCCGCGATGGAGAAGCGGATCAACCCGCTCGAGAAGATCGTGTCTCCACCGCGCAAGACGTTCGACGGCTTCGTGAACTGCAAGACGGGCGCCGAGTACGAGCCGTACTCCGTCGGCAACAGCACCGGCTCAGGCACGTTCAACATGCTGCAGGGTGCGGCGTTCTCGGTGAACACCTACTTCATGGCGCTCGAGCAGAAGACCGGCAACTGCCGACCGGCCGAGATCGCGGCCGACCTCGGGCTCACCAAGGGCAACGGCGACCCGCTCTTCGACGGACCGTCGTTCACCCTCGGCACGTCCGAGGTGACGCCGCTCGGCATGTCGAGCGCCTACTCCGTCTTCGCCAACCACGGAGTGCGCTGCCAGCCGATCGCCATCGCGCAGGTCACCGACCGCGACGGCAAGGACCTGCCGATCCCGAAGGCCAACTGCGAGCAGGTCATCGAGCGCCGCGTCGCCGACTCCGTCGCCGTGATCCTCAAGGGTGTCATCGACGGCCCGCTCAAGGGCCGCACCGGCGCACCGATGAGTCTCGGCCGCGACGCCGCCGGCAAGACCGGTACGACCAACGACTCTGCCGCCGTGTGGTTCGTCGGCTTCACGCCCGACCTCGCAACGGCGGTCGCCACGTACGACCCGCGCGGTCAGTACAAGTTCCCGATGAAGAACCTCGTCATCGGCGGGCGTTCCTTCGCGCAGGTTTTCGGCTCCACGCTGCCCGGCCCGATCTGGAAGATGGCCATGCTCGGCGCCCTCGAGGGCACCCCCGCGACGAAGTTCGACCTGCGGATCTACGACAGCCTGGCCGCGGCCACCGCCTCGCCGACACCCACCTCGTCGTCGCCGACCGCCTCGCCCTCGGGCTCGCCGTCAGGCTCGCCGAGCGGGTCGCCGTCGGCCTCACCCTCGGTCTCGACCTCGCCCACGGCGAAGCCCACCAAGACCACGAAGCCGAGCTCGCCAGCCGCCTCGCCGTCCCCGTAGGGCCTTCTGGCGCTGGGTCTCAGGCGCTGGGCTTCAGGCGCCGAGCGCCGAGCGGACCGCCGCGGCCACTCGCCCGCCGTCGGCGCGACCCGCGATCCGCGGCGTCAGCACCTTCATGACCAGGCCCATCTGCTTGGGGTTCTCGGCCCCGCTCTCGGCGACGGCCTCGGCGACGAGCACGGAGAGCTCGTCGTCGGACAGCTGCTGCGGCAGGTAGCTCTCGAGCACGGCCAGCTCGGCCCGCTCGCGATCGGCGAGCTCGGGCCGGTGGGCGTCGTCGTACGCCGTCGCCGACTCGCGACGCTTCTTGGCCTCGCGGCCGAGCACCGTGATGACGTCGGCGTCGGTGAGCGCGCGCTCCTCGGTGCCGCTCTTGGCCTCGTTGGTGAGGGCCGTGAGGGCCATCCGAAGCGTGGAGGACGCGACCTCGTCGCGGCCGCGGATCGCGGTCGTGAGGTCGTCGTGCAGGCGCTGGACGAAGGTGCTGTCGGTGCTCATGCCTACATCCTCCCGTACGCGGCACCCGGTGACAGCGGGGATACTGGTCACGTGCACCCCCTCTCCAACGCCGCTCTCGGCCTCGGCGCCCTGGCTGCCGCAGGCCTGGGCTACTCCGTCGCGGAGGCTCACCGCTACACGCTGAGGCGTGAGGAGGTACGGGTGATGCCGGACGGCGCGGCCCACCTCCGGGTCCTGCACATCTCCGACCTGCACATGACGCCGCGGCACAAGGGACGCGCCGCCTGGGTGCGGAGCCTCGATGCGCTCAACCCCGACCTCGTGATCGTGACGGGTGACTTCCTCGCCCATCAGGAGGCCGTGCCGACCGTGCTCGACGCGTTCGGCCCGCTGCTGGACCGCCCCGGCCTCTTCGTGCTCGGGTCCAACGACTACTACGGCCCCGGCTTCGTGAAGCCGTGGCGATACCTCCGGGCACCGTCCGACATCGACGAGCAGCGGCCACCGTTGCCCTGGAAGGACCTGGTTGCCGGCCTCACCGCAGCCGGATGGCACGACCTCGACAACGCCCGCATGCGCGTGCAGGTGGGCGGCGTCGACCTTGACGTCCGCGGCGTCGACGATCCGCACATCGGGCTCGACCGCTACGACGAGGTGGCCGGCCCCTTCGCGACCGAGGCCGACCTGCGGCTCGGTGTGACGCACGCGCCGTACCGCCGCGTCATCGATGCGATGGAGGCCGACGGCGCCGACCTCGTGATCGCCGGCCACACCCACGGCGGGCAGCTCTGCGTGCCGTTCTGGGGGGCGCTCGTGACCAACTGCGACCTGCCCACCGCCCAGGCCAAGGGGCTGTCGCGCGTAGGTGGTGCCGACCTCGCTGGCACCCCCGGCACAGGCGGCCCGGACGGTCGCGGGGCGTTCCTGCACGTATCGGCCGGGCTCGGCACCTCGCCGTACGCCCCGGTGCGGTTCGCCTGCCCGCCCGAGGCGACCCTGCTCACCCTCGCGCGCGTCTGAGGCGGCCCGCTACCCCGTTTTGGCCCCCACCGGCCCGGCACGTAGACTCGCTCCGCTCCACCGGGGTGTGGCGCAGCTTGGTAGCGCGCGTCGTTCGGGACGACGAGGTCGCAGGTTCAAATCCTGTCACCCCGACAGTGCCAAGGGCCGGCCATGGGTCGGCCCTTTGGCTTTGGTCGAACGATGCCGGCCCTTGGCTCTGTCGGGGTCCCTCGGATTTGGGAGGAACCACCGACCCACCGCGCGCACAGCCCACCGCTCGGCCCGCCGGCCGAAGGCCGCCCCCGCCGCGACCAGCGCCGCGCGCCAGTTGGTCCCCACGGAGACGGATCCTGTCACCCCGACAGCCCCACCCGGCCGAAGGCCGCACCGCTGCACACCGGCCCCGTCGCCCGCCACGGTCCCGCGCGTGGGCCGTCGGCCGCCGCCGGAGGCGAGCCGAAGCCGGTAGGGACACTCCAGACCTGACGATCCCCGACGCCTGCGTCACCCGCGACCGAGCCCGCGCCACCAGTTGAAACGAAACGACGCGTAGCGGCTCTCCTCGATGGCATGCTCCCCGCCGGGGCTTCCGGGGAAAGGGCGAGATCTGTGCACGTGACCGCGACCGAGGTTGCCGCTATGTCGGGGACCCGCGTCCGTGCCCGCGTGCCCGCGCGCACCGTCCTGCTCGTCGCATCGTTCGGCGCGTTCCTCGCGTTCCTGGACGCCACGATCGTGAACGTCGCGTTCCCCAACATCCGCGAGTCGTTCCCCGACTCCACGATCTCGACGCTGTCGTGGATCCTCAACGCCTACAGCATCGTGTTCGCGGCGTTCCTCGTCGTGTCGGGTCGTCTCGCCGACCTGCTCGGACGCAAGCGCGCCTTCATCAACGGCGTCACCCTGTTCACCATCGCCTCGGTGCTGTGCGCGGTCGCGCCCAACGTCGAGGTGCTCGTGGCCTTCCGGGTCGTGCAGGCCCTCGGCGCCGCGATCCTGGTGCCCGCCTCCCTGGCCCTGGTGGTCGAGTCGTTCCCAGCGGAACGTCGCGCGCACGCGATCGGCCTCTGGGGCGCCTCGGCGGCCCTCGCATCGGGGCTCGGCCCGCCCATCGGTGGCGCACTCGTCGAGATCGGCAACTGGCGGTGGGCGTTCCTCGTCAACCTGCCCTTCGGCATCGCCGCCATCATCGCGGCGAAGCGCGCACTCGTGGAGAGCCGCGCGCCCGGACGCCGGCGGGTGCCCGACCTGCTCGGTGCCTCGATCTCCGCCCTCATGCTCGGCGTACTCACCCTCGGCATCGTCAAGGGCCAGGACTGGGGCTGGACGAGCCCGGCGGTCCTCGGTTGCTTCGTCGGTGCGGTGCTGCTCGGTGCGGCGTTCGCGGTGAGCTCGCGCCGCAGCCGGTCGCCCCTGCTCGACCCGGCTCTCCTGCGGATCCGTCCGTTCGTCGTCGGCAACATCGCGACCATCGTGGCGGGGGTCGGCTTCTACGCGTACCTGCTCTCGAACATCCTGTGGCTGCAGTACGTCTGGGGCTACAGCATCGTCGTGTCGGGTCTCGCCGTCGTCCCGGGTGCCGTCGTCGCGGCCATCCTCGCCTCACGCCTCGGCCCCATCGCGCAGAGCCGCGGCTACCGCCGCGTGATCGTGCCCGGCGCGATCGTGTGGACGCTCGCCTACGTCTGGTACTTCACCCGGGTCGAGGTCACTCCCGACTTCTGGGGGGCGTGGCTGCCGGGCCAGATCCTGTCGGGAATCGGCGTCGGCGCGACCCTGCCCGTGCTCGGAAGTGCAGCTCTCGCAGCGGTTCCCGGCGGTCGGTTCGCCACGGCATCCGCCGTGAACTCCAGCGCTCGACAGATCGGCGCTGTGCTCGGCATCGCGATCCTCGTCGTCATCGTGGGGACGCCGTCGCCGACCTCGACGGTCGACAGCCTGCGCCACGGCTGGCTCTTCTCCGCGATCTGCTTCGCTGTCACCGCGGTGATCGCGGTGTTCGTGGGCAAGGTCGTACCGACGGTGCACGATGACGTCGACGACTCGGTCAGGCCGCCGGCGATCTCGGTGCCCGAGGACACCGTCGCCACCGCTGGGCCCTCGAGCGCACTCGCGGCGGCCCCTCTGCTCTCACGCCTTCCGGACGACGTTCGCGCACGGCTCGAGGCCGGCGCCGACAAGGTCGACCTCCCGGCAGGCACCCTCCTGTTCTCCGCGGGCGACCCGGCAGACGATCTCTACGTCGTGTCGGCGGGATTGCTCGACGTCGAGCAGGACGGCAAGGTCGTCCGCCAGGTCGGTGCCGGTGCGGTCATCGGCGAGCTCGCACTGCTCACTGGCGGCACGCGGTCCGCGTCCATCAGGGCCCGCCGCGACAGCCACCTGCTGCGCGTCACGCACGCCACGTTCGAGCAGGTCGTCGGCGACGACGCCCGGGCGCTGCGCGCGCTCACCGGCGTGCTCGCCTCGCAGCTCCAGGACGCCGCGCCCTCCGCAGCGGGAAGGCCGCCGCAGCCTCGGCTGGTCGCGGTCGTGGCCCTGCACCGCGGAGCCGCAGCCGCAGCCGTCGCTGATGCGCTCGACGGCCACCTGACCTCGATCGGCCTGCGCGTTGCACGCCCGGGCCAGGTCGAGCCCGAGGCTCTCGAACGGGCCGAGCGCGAGAACGACCGCGTGCTCGTCGTAGCCGAAGACCCTGACGCTGCGTGGTGGGCGATGGCCGTCCGCCAGGCCGACCTGCTGGTGTTCGTCGCCGCGCACGACGCCGCGATCCCTGCAGAGGCGCCGCTCGGCCGCACCGACGTCGACCTGGTCCTCGTCGGCCCGCCATCACCGTCGGACCGCGTGCAGGCGTGGCAGGCCGTGCTCGCGCCGTACCGCATCACCCAGACGATGGCTCCGTTCTCCGTGGGGCTGCGCGCCCTCGGTGCCCGCATCGGCGGCCGCTCGGTCGGCATGGTCATGGCGGGTGGAGGGGCGCGCGCCTTCGCGCATCTCGGGATCCTGCTCGAGCTGGAGGACGCCGGCATCCACGTCGACCGCGTCGTCGGCGCGAGCCAGGGCTCGATCATGGCCGGAGTGCACGCTCGGGGCATCGACGCGCGGACGGCGATCGAGATGTGCCACGAGGAGTTCGTCCGCAACAACCCGTTCGACGACTACACGCTTCCGACCGCGGCCCTCGTCAAGGGACGCAAGACCGAGAAGGCGCTACGGCGTCGGCTCACGGGCATCGGCATCGAGGAGCTGCCGATCCTGTTCCGCTGCGTGAGCACCGACCTTCAGTCGCGAACTCCCTACGTGCACCGAACCGGCGACCTGACCTCCGCCGTCATGTCCTCGCTCAGCATCCCCGGCATGTTCCCACCCCGGCGCGACGGTCAACGGCTGCTGGCGGACGGCGGTGTGCTCGACAACCTGCCGGTGCACGTGCTGACCGAACGCGACGAGGGGCCGATCGTGGCGGTCAACATCGGGATGGGCGGCGAGGCACGTCCGCACGCGGTCGACGGTTCAGCGGCTGTGTCGCTTCCACGCGTGAAGGTGCCCGCCATCGGCGAGACGCTCATGCGCTCACTGTTCATCGGCAGCGGCGGCGCCGTCGCATCGGCTCGCGCGGCGGGTGCCATCGTCGTCACGCCGTCGTCGATGGGCGTGGGGCTGCTGGAGTTCCACCAGCTCGACCGCATGGTCGAGTCCGGGCGCGAAGCGGGCCGCGCCCTCCTCACCGAAGCAGGCCACCTCCTCACCTGACGCCGTTCGTCTGCGCGGTGAAGGTGCGCGGGTGCCTTGAAGGCGGCAGTGCCTAGTCGCCGCTCGCCTGCGCGACGACGACGCCGTCCACGCGGACGGTGAAGTCATGCGACCTGAGACCGCCGGCCCACCTGGCTCGGACCTTGACGATCTCCACCTCGTGCCCCGCGACCTGGCGCTTCCACGCCTGCGTGGTGCCCAGACTGACGTGGGTCAGCGGGTTGTAGGGGCTCGCGAGGCCGATGACCTGCCCGTCGTGGCGCAGCTCGGCGCGCCCCGTGGAGCCATCGCGGAAGAACTCGGCCTTGGTCTCGCCGATCTCGAACTCGAGCAGCACATCTGCCTCCCGTTGGTGTCGCTGGTGATCGGCGGCGCACAGCCCGTCGCTGGCCACGCCAGGTTCGTCCCGACTAGCTCGGGCGGCCGATGGTGACGACGTCGCCCTGCCGGGCGAAGGAGACCCACGCCTGGTCGGCGTGAGCCTCCACGAGTCCGTCGAGCGCGTCGTCGGTACGGGCCGGCCCGTGGTGGAAGGCGATGAGTCTGCGCGCGCCGCACTCGAGGGCCAGCGTGATCGCGTCGTCGACGGTCGAGTGCCCGTACGCGTCCGAGAGCGCACGCTCCTTCTCCACGAACTGCGCGTCGTGCAGCAGCACGTCGACGTTGTGGATGAGGTCCTTGACCTCGTTGCTGACACCGGCCGAGGTGATGTGGTCGGGAAGGTACGCGATGGAGCCGGAGTCGTCGCTCACGCGGTAGCCGAACGTGCGGCCGCCCTTGTGCTTGACCTCGGTCGCTCGGATCCGGAAGCCGCCGATCTGGTGGTAGCCCGCCTCGAGCGCCGTGAAGGTCCACGCCCCCTGCAGCCCCTCGGGCGTGATGGGGAAGTTCGGCGGCGCCATGGCGGCCGCGAGCAGGTCGCGACCGGTGCGCGCGTTCTGCGCCGGGACGTAGAAGTCGACCTTGGCGTCCGGCCGGTCGCCCGCGACGAAGAAGGGCAGCCCCTGCACGTGGTCCCAGTGCAGGTGGCTGACGAGGATGGAACCCCGGTACGCCGCACCGCCGAGGACCTTGGTCAGGTCGCGCAGCCCGGTGCCGGCGTCGAGGACGAGGGCGGGGGCGTCGTCATCGTCGTGGAACACCGCCACGCACGAGGTGTGGCCGCCGTAGCGGACGAAGTCGCCGCCCGGCGACGGTGTGGAGCCACGGACTCCCAGAAGCATCAAGCGCACCGGCGCAGACTAGCCGCGTAGCCGCTGTAGGTCGGCGGAACCTGCGGATGTTCGCCCTCGGGTGGCGATGCGCTGCCTCGGTAGGGTCGCAGGGTGACGTCATGGACAGGCCGCTGCGCGAGCCGCGGGCTCGTCGTGCTCAGCCTGGGGATCGTCCTGGTGATCGGCGGGGTCGGCGGTGCGCTGCTGCTCGCCTCCCGCGGCTCGGACGTGCCGCCGTGGCTGGGCTGGCTCCTCGTGGCGGTCGCTGTCGTCGTCGGCTTCTTCGGCTTCCTGCTGTCTTCGCTCGAGATGCGAGTCGAGTCCGAGCGGGTCGTCGTAGCGTTCGGCCCGTTCGGCTGGCCGCGGCGCACGGTCGCCCTGGCCGATGTGCGCGAGGTCGCCGCAGGCCAGATCGAGCCGATGGAGTGGGGCGGCTGGGGCTACCGCTGGAACCCGGCCGCGCGCGCCACCGCCGCCGTGATCCGCCGTGGCCCCGGCATCGTCCTCGGGCTCGAGGACGGACGCCGATTCGCCGTCACCGTCGACGACACGTACGCCGGTGCGGTCGCGATCGGCGAGGCCCTCGAGGCCAAGCGCCGACGGTGAACCAGGCGAAGCTCAGGCCCGGGCGACCAGGAGCTCGGCGATCTGCACGGCGTTGAGGGCCGCGCCCTTGCGCAGGTTGTCGTTGCTGATGAACAGCACGAGGCCCTTGCCGTCGGCGACGCCCTGGTCCTGGCGCACGCGCCCTACGAACGACGGGTCCTTGCCCGCGGCCTCGAGCGGCGTCGGGACGTCGGTGACGACCACACCGGGCGCCGCAGCGAGCAGCTCGAGCGCGCGCTCGACCGAGATGGCGTCGTCGAACTCGGCGTTGATCGAGAGCGAGTGGCCGGTGAAGACGGGGACGCGCACGCACGTACCGCTCACGAGCAGCTCGGGGATGCCGAGGATCTTGCGGCTCTCGTTGCGGAGCTTCTGCTCCTCGTCGGTCTCGAACGAGCCGTCGTCGACGATCGACCCGGCGAGAGGGATCACGTCGAAGGCGATGGGGCGCACGTACTTCTTGGGCTCGGGCAGGATCACCGAGCTGCCGTCGTGCACGAGGCCGGCGGTGTCCTGCTCTACGGCGGCGCGGATCTGGGTGTCGAGCTCCTCCACGCCGGCGAGGCCGCTGCCCGACACCGCCTGGTACGACGACACCACGAGGCGGCGCAGGCCGGCCTCGTCGTGCAGCGGGCGCAGTACGGGCATCGCGGCCATGGTGGTGCAGTTCGGGTTGGCGATGATGCCCTTGCGCGCGTCGGCGACGGCGTCCGGGTTGACCTCGCTCACGACCAGAGGGACGTCGGGGTCCATCCGCCAGGCCGAGGAGTTGTCGATGACGATGGCGCCGGCCTCGGCGTACTTCGGCGCGAGGGCCTTGGAGGTCGAACCACCCGCGGAGAACAGCGCGATGTCGATGCCGGTGAGGTCGGCGGTGGCTGCGTCCTCCACCACGATGTCGCGGCCCTTGAACGGGAGCGTCGTACCCGCCGAGCGGGCCGAGGCGAAGAAGCGGATCTCGCCGAGGGGGAAGTCGCGCTCCTCGAGCAGACGGCGCATGACGGCGCCGACCTGGCCGGTGGCGCCGACCACGGCGACGGTGGGATTGCTACGCATCAGGTTCTCCTCGTGCGGACGTGCTGTGAACGCTACGTCGTACAGGTCGAGCGCGTCCGCACGGTTTCCTGCCGGAGACCGCCCGGTTCCTGCGTCCACCCCTTAGCTGACACTGATCAATCCGTTGTTTCCGGGGCCCGGAAGCGACGGTTCGATCAGGTTCACGGGTGGGGTTCAGCGGCCGGTGCCGCCGTAGACCACGGCCTCGCCGGTGCCGTCGAGGCCGAACGCCGTGTGCACGACGCGTACGGCCTCGGGTGCGGACTCGGCCCGGGTCACGATCGAGATGCGGATCTCCGACGTCGAGATCATCTCGACGTTGATGCCCGCGCCGGCGAGGGCGTTGAAGAACGTCGCCGACACACCAGGGTGCGAACGCATGCCCGCGCCGACGAGCGAGATCTTGGCGATGCCGTCGTCGTAGGTGAGGTCGTCGAAGCCGATGTCGGCCTTCACCTTCTCCAGCGTCGCGAGCGCCTTCTGGCCGTCGGCCATGGGGCACGTGAACGTGACGTCGGTGCGCCGGCTCGAGCCGGACACGTTCTGCACGATCATGTCGATGTTGACGCCCGCCTCGGCGACGGCGCTGAAGATCTCAGCCGCCTTGCCGGGAAGGTCGGGTACGCCGACGACGGTGACCTTGGCGTCGCCGAGGTCGTGCGCGACTCCGGCGATGATCGGCTGCTCCACTGCTTCCCCTTCGGGTGCGGACGAATCGGAGACCACCAACGTGCCCGTCTTGTTCGAGAACGACGAGCGGACGTGGATGGGGAGGTCGAAGCGGCGCGCGTACTCGACGCACCGCAGGTGCAGCACCTTCGCGCCGTTGGCCGCGAGCTCGAGCATCTCCTCGTACGTGATGCGCGGAACCTGGCGAGCGGCGGGCACGATGCGCGGGTCGGCCGTGAAGATGCCGTCGACGTCGGTGTAGATCTCGCAGACGTCGGCGTGCAGAGCCGCCGCGAGTGCGACGGCTGTGGTGTCCGAGCCTCCGCGGCCGAGCGTGGTGATGTCCTTGGTGTCCTGGGCCACGCCCTGGAAGCCGGCGACGATGGGGATCGCGCCGTCATCGAGGGCCGACTGGATGCGGCCGGGCGTGACGTCGATGATGCGCGCGCGACCGTGCACGGAGTCGGTGATCAGGCCGGCCTGCGAGCCGGTGTACGACCGAGCCTCCACGCCGAGGTCGTGGATCGCCATGGCCAGGACCGCCATCGAGATGCGCTCGCCCGCGGTGAGCAGCATGTCGAGCTCGCGCGCGGCCGGCCTGTCGCTGACCTGCTCGGCCAGTTCGATGAGCTCGTCGGTCGTGTCACCCATCGCGGACACGACGACGACGACGTCGTCGCCGCCCTTCTTCGTCTCGACGATGCGTCGCGCGACGCGCTTGACGCTCTCCGCGTCGGCGACCGAGGAGCCGCCGTACTTCTGGACCACGAGTCCCACGGTGGGGGTCCGCCTCACGTGTGCGATAGGGGCATGCCGACAGGGCCCATCGTAACGGCGGGAGAAATCGCACCAGCCACGCGTCCGAGTGGTGGGATGTCCGGCTCAGGTCCCTGTGGCTGAAGAATCGAACGTCACAGGGGCGGCAGGGCCGCAGCGATCGCTGCCCACGATCGCGCCGGCGTCGTCGTCCCCTCGACGGCGACCATCCGCACCACCGGGCCCGTGCGGACGACGAGCTCGCGCCAGGTCGTGCCGAACGCGGCGTCGGCCTGCACGCTGGCGAAGGCGCCGGTGGGGGCCTTCGCGCGCGTCACGACCATCGACCCGCCAGGCCCGGCGGTGCAGCGGCCGAGCGCCGCCGTATACACGGCCACGAACCGAGTCGCTGCGGCGTCGCTGCCGAAGTCCAGTGCCAGGGCGACGCCGTGGGCGCCGCTCGCGCGGTAGGCGTAGTCGACCTCGAGCGCGTGCTTCGGGACGGGGAGCGGGTCGGCGTACACGGCCACGTCGGCACAGCCGATCGGGAGCAGCGCCTGGGTCAGGTCCTGCGGATCGCGGGCGGTGACCGGTGTGCCGTTGCCGGTGTATCCGTCCTCCGCGCTGCCGGGGTCGACCCGCGAGACCCATCCGCTGCCCAGAGCACCGGGGTCGGGGAGCGCCTTGCCGGTCAACGGGCCGCTGCTCGTGGCCGGCGTCGCGGTGCGGTCGAGCCCGGTGGGCGACGTGGTCGGGCTCGCCGACGGCGAAGAACCCGACGCGCTCGGCGTGCTCGACACCGACGACGTGACTGAGGGGCTCGACACCGACGGCTCGCTCGAGCGGAAGGCGACGGGCGACTCCGACGAGCAGCCTGCGACGACGACGCCGGCAGCCAGGGCGGCTGCAGCGATGAGCAACGGGCGCGAGCCCGTGGCCTCAGCCGCCATTGCTGCTGAAGTGCTGGTAGTCCGGCGGCGACCAGCGGCCGCCCCATACCCATCCGAAGGCGCGGAACGTCTGCGCCACCACGCTCCAGGACGAGATCACGCCGTGGTCGGCGAGGTTGTCCTTCCGGAACAGGTAGTACGGGTACCTCGCCGCCGACGGGTACACCCTCGACCAGGTGACGTACGGGTTCTCGAAGGTGTTGATGTCGATCGCGTTGCCGTACGAGTGCTGGCTGATGCGGTAGCGATTGCCTGTGACCGGTCGGCAGTTGAACGCCGACGTGTTGCCGGCGTTCATCGCCGCGATGTCCGAGCCGCTCGGGCTCCTGTTGCCGCCGAGGTAGTAGTAGTCGACCGGGCGCACCTGCTTGAACCGGAACTTCACCTCGAACGACTTCGTGAACACCGCCCGCACCGTCTTCACGGCGTAGTCGCGCACGATGAGATCGCCGCGCTGCACGCTGCCGTCGTACGCCCAGTAGTTGACCGTGATCCTGCGCAGCTTCGAGGGCCCCACCGGGCAGCCGTTGCGGTATGAGTACGGCACCGAGGCGCGGGCCAGCGGGCCCGACACCACGGCGTCCGCTGCCGCGTCGACGGTGGTGGTCGCCCTCGTCGTCGCGGACGATCCGTCGGCCCAGACCGCGCGCGCCCGCCAGGTGGTGACGCCGACCGCAGTGGGGCGATAGCCGACCCGCCAGACCCCGGTGGCCGCGGGTCGGGCCGTCGCAACCGTCGACCATCCGCTGGCCTTGAGCCGCTGCACGGTGACGGACACCGGCCCACCGGCGAGCGGGTCGACCGCCCCCGAGAACGTGAGCGGGCGCTGCGCGAAAGCTGTCTCGGGTGCGGAGAGGGTCACCGAGTGGCCCGGAGTGGAGGCCAGCGTCGTGACGGTGATGGTGCCGCGGGCGGTCCGGCCGGTGGCGGAGGTGATCGTGTAGGTGAAGCTCTCGACCCCGGTCCAGCCGGCGTCGGGCTGGTACATCACCGCGACGCCGGCGTCGATCACGGCCGAGCCGCGCCGCGGATCGGCCACAGCCGTCACCACGAGGCCCGAGTCGTAGGGGTCGGTGTCGTTCCCGAGCAGAGGGATGCTTACCTGCACGCCGGGCGGTGTCGTCGCCGAGTCGGGCCCGGCGGTCGGAGGTGCAGGCGTGACGGTGGCCGTCACCGTTGCGGTCGAGTCCTGGCCGGAGGAGTCGGCGAGCGTGTACGTGAACGTGTCGACGCCGTACCAGTCGGAGTCCGGTGTGTACGAGACCGCGGGCCGCTCGACGCCCGCGACGGTCACGGTGGAGGCGCGCACGACACCGTGGTCGGGGGCGCCGGACTCGTTCGCTCGCGGAAGCGAGATCTGCGGCGTACCGGCCCAGACGTCGTTCCCGAGCACGTTCACGACGACCGTGGTGCCGCCCTCGAGCGATGCGGAGTCGTCAACCGCACTGGGCGCGAGCGTGCCGGCTCCGGCAGGCACGACGACGAACGCGCTCGCGAGCGCGACCACCGCGGTGGCTGACGCGAACCGTGCGAGACGCCGCACTGCCCATCCTCACCGGGACGCCGACCTAGCCACCCCAGCAGTGACGTGCGAATCGGTCCCCTGTCGTGAATCGACTATGTCACGCGGTCACTTGAGGCCCAGGACACGTCGGGTGGGACGCTCCGCGCGGCGGCGTGCGGGTCAGATCCCGGTGTCGACGTCGGTGTCGAGCGGCACTTCGAGGCGCACGTGCGCGACGAGCGACTGCAGGGCCCGCAGGGCCGCCGACGCCGCGGGGCCCCAGGTGGAGAGGTAGGAGAACTGCCACCACCACAGCGCCTCCAGCGGGCGCCCCGACGCGTGGTGCGCGAGACCGTGCAGGAGGTCGGACGTGATCTGCGAGAGATCGTCCGACAACCGGGCGGCCATGACCTCCGGGCCGGCGTACGGGTCGAACACCTCGACGTAGTCATCGACAGGGCCGAGAAGCTCGTGCAGGCGGTTGCGCAGCTTGTCGATGTCCGGCTCCGCGCCGGCATCGGGCTCGAACCGGTCGTCCGGCACGACGTCCTCGATGGCGCCGAGCGGCGCCCCCGCGGCCAGGAGGGAGGAGAGCTCGAGCAGCAGGATCGATACGGACTCGTCCGGGGTGCCCGCGCTCGCGACCGCCTCGACGCCGCGCACGAACTGCGCGGCCGCGCCGGCCATGTGGTCGGACAGGTCAACGAGGTCGGCCGGCGCCGCCTCCATGTCGAGGTCGGGGCCCTGCACCTGGTCGGTCATGGGGACAGCGTGTCAGAACTCGACGCGTCGGCGTCCCTCGAACGCGCGCCCGAGGGTCACCTCATCGGCGTACTCGAGGTCGCCGCCGACCGGGAGGCCGCTGGCCAGGCGAGTCACGTTGAGCCCGAGGGGCCTGGTGAGACGGGCGAGGTAGGTGGCCGTCGCCTCGCCCTCGAGGTTGGGGTCGGTCGCGAGGATCAGCTCGATGATGGTGCCGTCGGCGAGGCGCGTCATGAGCTCGCGGACGCGCAGGTCGTCCGGGCCGATGCCCTCGATCGGGCTGATCGCCCCGCCCAGCACGTGGTAGCGCCCGCGGAACTCACGCGTGCGCTCGATGGCCACGATGTCCTTGGGCTCCTCCACGACGCAGAGCACGGTCGGGTCGCGGCGAGGGTCTTTGCAGATGCGGCACTCGACGTCCTCGGCGACGTTGCCGCACACCGCGCAGAAGCGCACCTTGTCCTTGACCTCGAGCAGTGCATGGGCCAGGCGGCGTACGTCGGTCGGCTCGGCCTGCAGCACGTGGAAGGCGATGCGTTGCGCGCTCTTGGGGCCGACGCCGGGAAGCCGGCCCAGCTCGTCGATCAGATCCTGGACGATGCCCTCGTACACAGTGCTTCCCGTCCGGCTCAGCCGTTGTCGTACTCGGTCATGACCGTGCCGCCGAGCTCGCGCTGCACGAGCGCGAGGCCCGAGAGGCCGGTGTCGTCGACGTCGTCGTCGTCATCGCTGACGACGTCGGCCTCGGGCGGTGTCTGGGTGGCCTGCTCCTCCGCGACGACGGCCGCGGCACGCTCGCGCGGGCTGGGGCCGTCGGGCTCGGTCGGCGCGGGCTCGCTGTGGTCGGCCGGCTCGGGCGCACGCGGCGGCTCAGGAGCCGTGGCGCGACCGGGGTCGAGGACGAGATCGACGTCGACGTCGATCCTCAGCACGTCGAGGACCGCGATCTTGAGCAGCTCGAGATGGCCCTTGTTGCTGCGCAGGATGCCCATGCGGACCTTGTCCGGGTGGGCGAGGGTGAGCATGCGCGCGCTGCGGCTGAGCGGCACAGCGCCCTCGGCGAGCGTGTGGGCCACGCGGCTCGAGGACTTCAGTGCTTCCAGGACGGCGGGCCAGAGGGCGAGCACGGGGCCGAGGTCGATCGCCTCGTGGGGATCGGCGGAGGAGGTGGCGGCCGAGGCCGGCTCGGCGACCGGCAGGGAGGCGGACTCTTCGGCCGCGGGCGGCGCCGCTACCGGTGCATCGGAGGCTGCGGATGCAGTGCTCCCGGCCGTGGTCGGCGCGATGCTCGACAGCCGCGGCGGTGCCGGCGGGCCACCTGCCGGGCGCTCGGCCGCCGCCGAGAACGCGCTCGTGGGCGCGGGGCGCGACGGCGGAGCAGACGGTGGCGCCTGCTGGGTGTCAGGCGCGTCAGCGGCGTTCTCGGACGGCGCCACAGGCGACGGAGCGGCGGGTGCGGCGGGTGCGGCGGCGGCCGGAGCCGGCGCGACCGGAGCAACCGGGGCAGCCGGCCGAGCGGGCGGCTCAGAGCGCTGCGCGGGTGCGGCCGCGGCGTCGCCGAGGAACGACAGGCGGTGCTCGATGCGCTCGAGGCGGGCCGCGACGCCGGCGTCCGAGCCGTCGGCCGCCGGCAGCAGCAGGCGGGCCATGAGCAGCTCGAGCTGGAGCCTCGGGGCGGTGGCGCCCTTGAGCTCGGACAGCCCCACGCTCACGAGGTCGGCCGCGCGCGAGAGCTGGGCGAGCCCGAGTCGCGACGACTGCTCGCGCATCGTGGCGATGACGTTGTCGGGTGCGTCGATCAGCCCCTGGTCGGCGGCTTCGGGCACCTCGTGGAGGACGACGAGGTCGCGCAGCCGCTCGAGCACGTCGGCGGCGAAGCGGCGAGGGTCGAGGCCGGACTCCACCACCGAGTCGACGACCGCGAACATCGTGGGGCCGTCGCTGTCTGCGAGGGCGTCGATCACCCGGTCGAGCAGGGCGGCGTCGGTGAAGCCGAGCTGCGCGACGGCGTCGAGGTAGGTGAGGCCCTCGGGACCGGAGCCGGCCACGAGCTGACCGAGCACCGAAAGCGCGTCGCGCACCGATCCCGCGCCCGAGCGGGCGACGAGAGCGAGAGCCTCCGGCTGAGCCGGGACCCCCTCCTGCTCGCACACCCAGGCCAGGTGCTCCTGCAGGCGGCGGGCGGTGACGAGGCGGTACGGGTAGTGATGGGTACGCGAGCGGATCGTGGCGAGGATCTTGTCGGGCTCGGTCGTCGCGAACACGAACTTCAGGTGCGGCGGCGGCTCCTCGATCAGCTTGAGGAGCGCATTGGCGGCGTCGACCGTGAGCTGGTGCGCCTCGTCGATGATGTAGACCCTGTAGCGGCTCGCGGTCGGGGCGTACATCGCCTTCTCGCGCAGCTCTCGGGCGTCATCGATGCCTCGGTGGCTCGCGGCGTCCATCTCGACGACGTCGATCGAACCGGGGCCGTTGGGCGCGAGGTCCTGGCAGCTGCCGCACTCGCCGCACGGAGTCGAGGTGGGCCCCTGCTCGCAGTTCAGCGAGCGGGCCAGGATGCGCGCGGTCGAGGTCTTGCCGCAGCCACGCGGACCCGTGAACAGGTAGGCGTGGTGGGCGCGCCCGGTGTCGATCGCCCGGGCCAGCGGCACCGTCACGTGGTCCTGCCCGATGACGTCGGACAGCCGCCCCGGGCGGTAGGTGCGGTACAGGGCGAGGGACACGCGTGAACCCTAGTCGCCCCACCAGACAGCGAACCACAGCCGCATCAGCCCGGCAGTCCGCCTGCGGAACGGTCGCTTCCCGACCCTGTTCGTCGCCTCGTCGCGACCTGACCGGGTGCCCATCCAGCAGAGGCGGCTAGGCCGAGGTCTGGGCCTCGTCGTACGCGCCGCGCGAGCGCATGACGTCCTCGATGTTCGCGCGGGCCCAGGCGTCGAGGGACGAGAGCGGACCCGTGAGGGTGCGTCCGGCGGCGGTGAGCTCGTACTCGACCTTGGGCGGTACGGCCGCGTGCACGGTGCGGGTGACGAGTCCGTCGCGCTCGAGGCCCCGCAGCGTCTGGGTGAGCATCTTCTGGCTGATGCCGTCGATGCGGCGCGAGAGCTCGGAGAAGCGCATCGGGCCGGGGGTGAGCGCGCCGACCACGAGCACGGTCCAACGGTCACCGATGCGGTCGAGGATCGTCCGGGTCGCGCAGTTGCGGTCGTACGGGTCGGGCTCGAAGCCGCTGGCCTGCATGCTCACCTCCAGGTAAGTACCGCACTTTGAAGTGCCTGCTCTCCGATGGGAAGCGCTTCCAGGCTACCCCGGTTGTGCGAGGCAGGCCGTCCACGGCCTGCCGCCGTCCGCACTCCCGAGGAGATCCGCATGTCCGTCGTCGTCACCGCCGCCTCCAGCCACCTGGGCCGTCACGTGGTCGAGTCGCTGCTCGAGCGCGGCGTACCTGCCGCCGAGATCACCGCCACCAGCCGGAGCACAGAGTCGCTGGCCGACCTGGCCGCCCGAGGCGTCCGGGTCGTCGCCGCCGACTACCACGACCCGGCAAGCCTGGAGGCGGCGTTCGCGGGGGCGGACAAGCTTCTGCTGGTCTCGAGCAACGACTTCAACGACCGCGCTGGCCAGCACCGCAACGCCATCGCCGCGGCGAAGGCAGCCGGCGTGAAGCACGTCGTCTACACGTCGGGCCCCCAGGCGGCCACCTCCTCGATCCTGCTGCTCGCCGACCACCGGGCCACCGAGGAGGCTCTCGCGGAGTCGGGCCTCGCCCACACCGCGCTGCGCAACGGCTGGTACGTCGAGAACTACACCGCCCAGGTGCCGACGTACCTCGAGCACGGCATGGTCGGCTCGGCGGGCGAGGGCAGGGTGAGCCTGGTGCTGCGCCGGGAGCTCGCCGAGGCGGCAGCCGCCGTCCTCGCCACCGACGGCCACGAGGGCAAGGTCTACGAGCTGGGTGGCCAGGCCGTCACGCTGCCCGAGCTGGCCGCGATCCTGTCCGAGGTCACCGGCTCGGCCATCTCCTACACCGACGTCCCGGTCGAGACGCTGCAGGGCATCCTCGCGGGTGCCGGCCTCCCCGACCCGCTGCCGCTCATCTTCTCCGACGTCGACCGCGGCATCGCGCAGGGCGAGCTGCTCGTCGACCCGAGCGACCTCGAGGGCCTGCTCGGCCGCCCGGCCACCGGCGTGGCCGACGCCGCCCGTGAGGCCCTCGCCGGCTGACCGGACCGCAGATGCAGGAAGGGCGGGAGCGCGATGCGCTCCCGCCCTTCCTCGCCGCGGAGGATAGGGGATTTGAACCCCTGAGGGGTTTCCCCCAACACGCTTTCCAAGCGTGCGCCCTAGGCCACTAGGCGAATCCTCCGCCGCAGAGAATACGGGGGACCGGAGGGTGATCACCAAACCGGGCTCCGAGGCACCGCTCTGCCTGCCGTAGAGTGGTCGCCGACCCCCCGTGTGGCGTCACCCTGCCGAACTCCCCCAGGGCCGGAAGGCAGCAAGGGTAAGCGGGCTCTGACGGGTGCGCGGGGGGTCACCTCATGCCCGCATCTTCTGTGCGATGAAGGTGCCCCCGGTTGCCTAAGAGGCAACGAGACCTCCCCACTCACGGCCGACGACGCCTCTGCGCGGACGCCGGTCGACGCACCGGCGCCGTCCGGAGTGCGTGCAGCGCGAGGCGCGCGGACGCTGCCTGCGTGTCATCCGGCGTTCGCCGCCTAGACTCGATCAGGTGATCTTCAAGGGTGTGGGAGACGGGCGTCCGTACCCCGACCATGCCCTCACGCTGGCCGAGTGGGCCACGGTCGCGCCCCGCCAGGTGCGGCTCGCCGACCTCGTCACCACCAAGCGAACCCTCGACCTCGAGACGCTGCTCGACGAGCAGTCGACGTTCTACGGCGACCTCTTCGCGCACGTCGTGAGCTGGCAGGGCGTTCTCTACCTCGAGGACGGTCTGCACCGGGCGTTGCGCAGCGCGCTGCACGGGCGGCCAGTCCTGCACGCGCGCGTACTCGACCTTGACGATCCCGCTTCTCCACGCGGGAGCGCCGGAACCACCCGTGAGGGGACTCGATGAGCATGCTCAGCGGAACGGTCATCGGCCCGAGCGGTGGTGGCCCGCGCCGCCGCCGCCCCTGGGCCACGGGGATCCTCGTGGTGCTCATGATGGCCGTCGTCTTCGGCGGCACCTACGGCGCCGTGGTGCTGCTGCGCGGCGGCGGCAACGAGCCCGGGCCCGGCACAGGCTCGAACTCGGCGACTCCCGACACCTGCGTCACCGTCACCGTCACGCCCGGCGCTGCCCTTCCCGAGCCGGCCACGGTGACGGTCAACGTCTACAACGCCACCGACCGCTCGGGTCTCGCGCGCACCACGGCGGACGAGCTGAAGGCGCGCAAGTTCGGCATCGGCGCCGTGGCCAACGACCCGCTCGGCAAGAGCGTGGCCGGGGTCGCTGAGATCAGGTACGGCGTCGACGGCCTCGACAACGCGAAGCTCCTGCGCTTCTACGCGCCGAAGGCAAAGCTCGTGCAGGACAAGCGCACCGACGCCACGGTCGATCTCGTGCTCGGCGCGAAGTGGAAGGCCGTACCGCCCCAGAAGGCGGTCGACGCCGCACTCGCCAAGCCGGTCGCATCGCCCGGCCCTGGATGCCCGAGCCCGACACCGACGCCGTCCAGCACCGCTGCTGCAAGCCCCTCCGCGACACCGTCGCCGAGCTGACCTCGCGGGCGGACGACCGCCCGATTCGCCTACGGCCTCAGCCGAAGAGCGCCGGCAGCGTGGCTTCTGCGGTGGCCGAGAGCTCGGCGAGCGACCACGTCGCGGTGCCGCCGTACACGCCCTCGACCACGAGGTCGTCGCCCGCTGCGCCGACGACGCCGATCTGCGCGAGAGGTACGCCGTGCGCGGCGGCCAGGGCCGTGAACGCCTCGACGTCGGACGCGGCCACGGTGACAACCGCGCGGGCGGTCGACTCCGACAGCAGCAGCACGAACGGGTCGACGCCCTCAGGCACGGTGACCGTGGCACCGACGCCGCCGCGCAGCGCCATCTCGACGAGCACCTGCGCGATGCCGGCGTCCGAGACGTCGTGAGCCGCCGTCGCGAGGGCGGAGATCGAGGTTTCGACGAGCACCTCGGCCAGCGAGCGCTCGGCCCCGAGGTCGACCACCGGCGGGAGGCCGCCGAGGTGGCCTTGCACGACGTGCGCCCACTCCGAGCCCGCGAGCTCGTCGCGCGTCTCGCCGAGGACGATGATCGCGTCTCCGGCGTCGCTGAACGCGATCGCCGTGCGCTTCGCGACGTCCTGGATGACGCCGAGGACTCCGACGACGGGCGTGGGGTGGATCGCGACGTCGCCGGTCTGGTTGTAGAAGCTGACGTTGCCGCCCGTGACCGGGATGCCGAGCTCGAGGCAGCCGTCGGCGAGCCCGGTTACGGCCTGCGAGAACTGCCACATCACGGCCGGGTCCTCGGGCGAGCCGAAGTTGAGGCAGTTGGTGACGGCGAGCGGCACGGCACCGGTGGCGGCGACGTTGCGGTAGGCCTCGGCCAGCGCGAGCTTGGCGCCGTTGTACGGGTCGAGCTTGGCGAAGCGGCCGTTGCAGTCGGTCGAGAGCGCGACGCCGAGGCCGCTCTCCTCGTCGACACGGATGACGCCGGCGTCCTCGGGCTGCGACAGCACCGTGTTGCCGAGCACGTAGCGGTCGTACTGCGCGGTGACCCAGGTCTTGCTCGCGAGGTTGGGCGAGCCGACCAGGCGAAGGACGGTCGCGCGGATCTCGGCGGCGGATGTCGGGCGGGCCAGGGAGTCGGGCGAGTCGGCCTGCAGCGAGTCCTGCCAGTCGGGGCGCGCGAGCGGGCGCTCGTAGACCGGGCCGTCGTGCGCGACGGTGCGCGGAGGCACGTCGACGATGACCTCGCCGTGCCACTCGATCACGAGGCGGCCGGTGCCGGTGACCTCGCCGATGACGGCGCAGTCGACGTCCCACTTGGCGCAGATGGCCAGGAAGGCGTCGAGGTTGTCGGGCGTGACGACGGCGGCCATGCGCTCCTGCGACTCGCTCATGAGGATCTCCTCAGGAGTGAGCGTGTGGTCGCGCAGCGGCACCTTGTCGAGGTCGACGCGCATGCCGCCCTCGCCGTTGCTCGCGAGCTCGGAGGTCGCGCACGAGATGCCTGCGGCGCCGAGGTCCTGGATGCCCTCGACGAGGCCTGCGTGCAGCACCTCGAGCGTGCACTCGATCAGCAGCTTCTCCATGAAGGGGTCGCCGACCTGCACCGCGGGGCGCTTGGCGGGGCCGCCGTCCTCGAAGGTCTCCGAGGCGAGGATCGAGGCGCCGCCGATGCCGTCGCCGCCGGTCTTCGCGCCGTACAGCACCACGAGGTTGCCGACACCGCGCGCGCTCGCGAGGTGGATGTCCTCGTGCCGCAGCTTGCCGACGCAGAGGGCGTTGACGAGCGGGTTGCCCTGGTAGCAGGGGTCGAACACGACCTCGCCGCCGATGTTGGGCAGGCCGAGGCAGTTGCCGTAGCCACCGATGCCGGCGACGACGCCGGGCAGCACGCGATGGGTGTCGGGGTGGTCGGCAGCGCCGAAGCGGAGCGGGTCCATCACCGCGATCGGGCGGGCGCCCATCGAGATGATGTCGCGCACGATGCCGCCGATGCCGGTGGCCGCGCCCTGGTAGGGCTCGACGTACGACGGGTGGTTGTGCGACTCGACCTTGAACGTGACGGCCCAGCCCTGGCCGATGTCGACGACGCCTGCGTTCTCGCCGATGCCGACGAGCAGGGTGTCGGTCTCGGGCTTCTTGTCGCCGAACTGCTTCAGGTGCACCTTGCTCGACTTGTACGAGCAGTGCTCGCTCCACATGACGCTGTACATCGCGAGCTCGCCGCTGGTCGGGCGGCGGCCGAGGATCTCGCGGATGTCGGCGTACTCGTTGGGCTTGAGGCCCAGCTCGGCGTACGGCTGCTCGCGCTCGGGGTGCGCGATGGCGTCGGCGACGGTGTCTCTGCTCTTGCGGGTGCCGGTGCTCATGCCTCGACGAGGCCCTTCAGGATCGAGGTGAAGAAGCCCAGGCCGTCGGTGGTGGGGCCGGTGAGGGCCTCGACGGCGTGCTCCGGGTGGGGCATGAGGCCGACGACGTTGCCGCGCGCGTTGCTGATGCCCGCGATGTCGCGGCGGCTGCCGTTGGGGTTGAGGTCGAGGTAGCGCGCGACGACGCGACCCTCTCCCTCGAGCAGGTCGAGCGTCTTCTCGTCAGCCACGTAACCGCCCTCGCCGTTCTTCAGCGGCACGACGATCTCCTGGCCTTCGGCGTACGACGACGTCCACGCCGTGTCGGTCGACTCGATGCGCAGCTTCTGGTCGCGGCAGACGAAGTGCAGGTGGTCGTTGCGGACCAGCGCGCCGGGGAGCAGGTGCGATTCGCACAGCACCTGGAAGCCGTTGCAGATGCCGAGCACGGGGAGGCCGCCGTTCGCGGCGTCGACCAGCGGGCCCATGACCGGTGCGAAGCGCGCGATCGCGCCGCAGCGGAGGTAGTCGCCGTACGAGAAGCCGCCGGGGAGGACGACCGCGTCGACGCCGTGCAGGTCGGCGTCGCCGTGCCAGAGGCTGACAGCCTCGCCGCCGGCGATGCGGACGGCGCGGGCCGCGTCCTGGTCGTCGAGCGACCCGGGGAACGTGACGACGCCGATCCTCATGCTGAGGTCTCGCGGATGACGTAGTCCTCGATCACGGGGTTCGAGAGCAGCGAGCCGGCGAGATCGTGCACCTGCGCGAGGCGGGCCTCGTCGAGGTCGCCGTCGAGCTCGAGGGTGAAGGTCTTGCCCTGGCGGACCGAGGTCACCCCCTGCAGGCCGAGGCGTGCGAGCGCCCCTTCGACTGCCTTGCCCTGGGGGTCAAGGATCTCGGGCTTGAGCATGACGTCGACGACGACGCGGGCCACGGAGCGCTCCAGGGGGAGGTTCGGTCAGGCGGTACGCGCCATCCTATCGGGCGCTCCGGCCACCGCCGACCAGCCCAGTCGCCGCAGGCGATTCGCCCCGGGGTTCGGTTGCTGGCTGTGTCAGCCGAGGCGGGCGGTGCCGGCCTCGGCGGCGCGGTTCCAGGCGTCCCAGGCGCTGGCGACCATCTCGGGCAGGTCGCGGGTGGCGTGCCAGCCGAGCTCGGCCTCGGCCCTGGCGCTCGAGGTGACGATGCGGTCGGGGTCGCCGGGGCGGCGCGGGCCGACGTCGTACGGCACCGGGCGGCCAAGCACGTCGGCGACCGCGCCGATGATCTCCTTGACGCTCACGCCGTCGCCGCGGCCGAGGTTGTACGCCGGAGCCACGGGCTCGCCGGCGGCCAGGGCCCGGGCGGCCGCGACGTGCGCGGAGGCGACGTCGCTGACGTGGATGTAGTCGCGCACGCACGAGCCGTCGGCGGTGTTGTAGTCGTCGCCGAAGACCTGCGGCGTGCGGCCCTCGGTGACCGCGGCCAGCAGGATCGGGAAGAGGTTGTGCGGGCTGGCGTCGTACACGCTGGGGTCGCCCGAGCCGACGACGTTGAAGTAGCGAAGGCTCGTGTGCCGGAACGGCTCCGCGCCCTTCAGCTCCGCGGCGCGTGCGACGTCGCGCAGCAGCCACTCGCCGATCAGCTTGCCCTCGCCGTACGGCGACTCCGGCGCCTTGGGCGTGTCCTCGGTGACGAGGTCGGTGTCGGGCGTGCCGAAGACTGCGGCGCTGGAGGAGAACACGACGTTGCGCACGTCGTGCGCCACGCACTGCTCGAGCAGGATGCGCGTGCCCTCGACGTTGACGCGGTAGGAGTCGAGCGGCTCGCGGACGCTGACGCCGGCGTACTTCAGGGCCGCGACGTGCACCACACCCTCGATGCCCTGGCGGCCGAGAGTGCTCGCGACGACGAGGCGGTCGGTGATCGAGCCGCGGACGAGCTCGACGCCGTCCGACACGAACTCCGCCCGGCCGCTGCTGAGGTCGTCGAGCACGATCGTGTCGATGCCCACCTCGGCGAACGCCCGCACCACGTGCGATCCGATGTATCCCGCGCCACCCGTCACAACCCACGTCATGGGTCCACCCTAGGGTGCGCGCGGCGTCCGGTCACAGCCCTCGGCGGCGTACGGGCGACGTCTCAGCGAATCGAAAGCGCTCACGCATCGGATCGAAAGATCCCAGGAACCGCAACGAAAGACAGCCGCACGAGGATCGAAACCCCGCACGCTGACACTGATCATTCCGTTGCTTCCCGGCCCGGGAAACGACGGAATGATCAGTGCGAGCGGAGGGTCAGGCGAAGCGCTTGCCGGTGAGGCGCTCGTAGGCCTCGACGTACTTCGCGCGGGTCTTGTCGACGACGTCGTCCGGCAGCGCGGGCGGCGCCTGCCCCGAGTGGCGGTCCCAGCCGGACGCCGGCGAGGTGAGCCAGTCGCGCACGTACTGCTTGTCGAACGACTGCTGCACGTGGCCCGGCTCCCACTCGTCGGCCGGCCAGTAGCGGCTGGAGTCTGGCGTGAGCACCTCGTCGGCGAGCACGATCGTGCCGTCCGGGCGCGAGCCGAACTCGAGCTTGGTGTCGGCGAGGATGAGGCCACGGTCGGCGGCGATGGACGCCGCACGGTCGTAGACGAGCGTGGTGAGACGGCGCAGCTGCTGCGCCTCGTCCTGGCCGATGGCCGCGACGACCTCGTCGAAGGTGACGTTCTCGTCGTGCTCGCCGAGCTCGGCCTTGGTGGCGGGAGTGAAGATCGTCTTGGGCAGCTTCGAGCCGTCCTTCAGGCCCGGCGGCAGGTTGACGCCGCAGATGCTCGCCTTCGCGTTGTACTCGGTGAGGCCGCTGCCGGTGAGGTAGCCGCGGGCGACGCACTCCACCGGGAACATGTCCAGGCGGTGGCAGACCATCGCGCGACGGGCCACGGAGTCGGGCACGTTGGTCGTGATCACGTGGTTGGGCACGAGGTCGCTGAGGCGGTCGAACCACCAGATCGACATGGCCGTGAGGATGCGGCCCTTGTCCGGGATCGGCGTCGGGAGAACCCAGTCGTACGCCGAGATGCGGTCGGACGCGACGAAGAGCAGCCGGTCGTCCGGCGTCGTGTAGAGGTCGCGGACCTTGCCGGAGTAGACGTGCGTGTAGCCCTCGGGGAGCTCGTACTCGGGGGTCGGTGCGACGGCGCTGCTCACACCGTCGAGCCTATCGCCCGCGCCGCAGCGCCCCCGCCGCCCGCCGTAGAGCCCGCCGTCCAACCGAGCTGAGTTCTCCCGCTAAGGACAGAACACGCCCTTCGCGGGCGCTTTCTGTCCTTAACGGGTGAAGTCAGCCGCGCGGGGCGAGGGCTCGGACGGTGCGGCAGGGGCTCTCGCGGCCGAGCTGCTCGGCCATCCACACGCTCGTCGCCACCAGTTTCGCCAGGTCGACGCCGGTCTCGATGCCGAGGCCGTGCAGCATCCACACGAGGTCCTCGGTGGCGAGGTTGCCGGTGGCGCTCTCGGCGTACGGGCAGCCGCCGAGGCCGCCGGCGGAGGAGTCGACCGACGTGACGCCGCACCGCAGCGACTCGAGCGTGTTGGCCAGGGCCTGGCCGTAGGTGTCGTGGAAGTGCACCGACACCGCGCCGAGGTCGACGCCAGCGGCCGTGAGAGCCGTGAGCAGTGCGCGGGTGTGGCCCGGCGTCGCGACGCCAATGGTGTCGCCGAGGCTCAGCTCGGTCGCACCGAGCGCAAGCATCCGCGCGCACACCTCGACGACCTGCGCGACCGGTACGTCGCCCTCCCAAGGGTCGCCGAAGCACATCGACACGTAGGCGCGCACGGGGAGGTCTCGCTCGCGGTACGCCGCCACCACCGGCGCGAACATCTCGTACTGCTGGGCGATCGTGCGGTTGAGGTTGCGCTGCGCGAACGTCTCGGTCGCGCTGGCGAACACCGCGATCTCGCGCACGCCCGCGGCGAGCGCACGGGCGAGGCCGCGCTCGTTCGGCACGAGCACCGGCATGCGCACCCCGTCGTACGCCGGCAGCGCGGCGAGCAGCGCCTCGGCGTCGGCCAGCTGCGGGACCCACTGCGGGTGGACGAAGCTCGTGGTCTCGACCGTGGTGAGGCCGGCGTCGACGAGCCGCGCGATGAACTCCGCCTTGACCTCGACCGGCACGATCGTCTGCTCGTTCTGCAGGCCGTCGCGCGGGCCCACCTCGTAGATCGTGACGCGCGACGGCAGGCCCTCGAGCGGGACGGTCTGCGGCTCGCGCATCGGTGCGACCTCGACATCGGTGGAGTGTGCGGTGAACAGACGCTAACAGCGCCTGTCTATCCTGACCGACGTGACGACGACACCGACCGCGCTGCCCGCTGCCGCGGGCGGTACGCGTCGCGAGCAGATCCTGGCCACAGCGGCGGCCCTGTTCGCCGAGCGCGGGTTCAACGGCGTCTCGATCAACGACATCGGCGCCGCCGTCGGGATCAGCGGCCCGGCGCTCTACCGCCACTTCGCGAGCAAGGACGCCGTGCTCGGCGAGATGCTCGTCGGCATCAGCCAGCAGCTGCTCGACGAGGGCGCTCGCCGCCGCGACGCCGCGGAGTCGCCGTCCGACGTCCTGCCGGCGCTGATCGAGGCACAGGTGGAGTTCGCGCTCGACCAGCCGGCGCTCATCACGGTCTACAACCGCGACGTCGCGAGCCTCGCGGAGGCCGACCAGCGCGAGGTGCGGCGGCTGCAGCGCGCCTACGTCGAGATCTGGGTCGCCGCGATCTGCGACGCCGTGCCCGGCACCGACGCGCCGCACGCCCGCTCGGCCGCGCACGCGGCGTTCGGCCTCATCAACTCCACGCCGCACAGCGCCCGCATCGACCGCACCGCCATGGCCGGCCTGCTCACCCGCCTGGCCACCGCAGCGCTGCTCACCCCCGGCACGCTCCCCCGCGCCTGACTTCACCCGCTAAGGACCGATCACGCCCTTGAAGGGCGGTTTCTGTCCTTAGCGGGAGAACTGAGCCCGGGCATACGGGCGGCGGTGACGGCGTTGCACCGGCGTCGCACCGGGTCTCGGGAGGGAACGCCATGACGGTCGAGGTCACGCGCAACCACGACGCCGCGCGCTACGAGGCGCACATCGACGGCGCGCTCGCGGGCTTCGCGGAGTACCAGCTCACCGACGACCTCATCGTCTTCACGCACACCGAGGTCGACCGGGCGTTCGAGGGCCAGGGCGTCGGCTCGGCCATCGCTCGCGCCGCGCTCGACGACGTCCGGGCCTCGGCACAGCGCAAGGTCCTGCCGCTCTGCCCGTTCGTCTCCGGCTGGATCGGCAAGCACGCCGACTACCAGGACCTCGTGTACCGAAAGGCGTGAACGACGGAGCGCCTCAGCGCTGCCGCGCCACGAGCAGGCGAGCACGACTCAGACGAGCCGTCCGAGCACGACCACGGGGTTGCTCCCGTAGTGCTTGGCGCACTTCGGGCAGGTCGTGTAGAAGAAGTAGACCTCCGCAACGTCGCGGCCCATCGATGTGACGTACTCCACGAAACTGTCCCGCCAGGTCGACGCCTGGCTGTACGGCCCCTCGAACACGCGCGACGCAAAGGTGCCGTCGAGAACAACGTTGTCGCAGCCATCGACCGCCGATGACACTGCGTACAACTGCTCAGCGCGCCAGGGCGAGAGGTCGCGGCTCAGCAGCATCGCGTGCTCGCTCGGCATCCGAACTCCCGCCCGGGCCGCAGCGTCGTCTAGCGAGGTGATGACACGGCCCATGTTGAGTGGGACGTGGAACAGGCTCCGGGTATGCATCCTGATGAACCGTCGGTGCAGCTCGATCGTTCGGCCGTTCCAGGCGCTCCCGTTGGGGACGGCGCAGCAGCCGGTCTCGTTGACTGAGGTGTACGTGCTCGGCACGGTCATGATCAGCCTCCGGCTGCCACGGTAGTCCGGCGGATCGCGCGATGCAGGGTCGCGCGATGCGGTTCGGGCGACGCAGGGTCGCGCGATGCGGGGTCAGGCGACGCAGGGTCGTGAGCACGATTCGCCGGCTGCGACCGCGGGCAGAGCCAAACCCGATCCGGCATCCGGTCGGCGCGGGTTGCTCGTGTGGTTAGTGAACGTTAACTTGCTGACAGCACCCGACACTCGGAGGACGACGATGGCGACTGCTCACCTGGACGACGAGCTCGAGGCGCTGCGCGTCACGGTCGAGGAGTTCGCGCGTGACGTCATCGCGCCGGTCATCGGCGACCTCTACGAGCGCGGCGAGTTCCCCTACGCGATCGTGAAGCAGATGGGCGACATGGGCCTGTTCGGCCTGCCGTTCCCCGAGGAGCACGGCGGCATGGGCGGCGACTACCTCGCCCTGTGCGTCGCGCTCGAGGAGCTCGCGCGCGTCGACTCGTCCGTCGCGATCACGCTCGAGGCCGCGGTGTCGCTCGGCGCCATGCCGATCCACCGCTTCGGCACCGACGAGCAGAAGGCGCAGTGGCTGCCGAAGCTGGTCACCGGCGAGATGCTCGGCGCGTTCGGCCTCACCGAGCCCGGCGCCGGGTCGGACGCCGGCGGCACGCGCACGACCGCGCGGCTCGACGGCGACGAGTGGGTCATCAACGGCACCAAGGCCTTCATCACCAACTCCGGCACCGACATCACCGGCTTCGTCACCGTCACGGCCGTCACTGGCGAGAGGGCCGACGGACGCAAGGAGATCTCGGCCGTCATCGTGCCGAGCGGCACACCCGGCTTCACCGTCGCGCCGAAGTACTCCAAGGTCGGCTGGCTGTGCTCCGACACCCACGAGCTGTCGTTCACCGAGTGCCGCGTGCCCGCGGCCAACCTGCTCGGCGAGCGCGGCCGCGGCTACGCGCAGTTCCTCTCGATCCTCGACGAGGGCCGCATCGCAATCGCCGCGCTGGCGACCGGTCTCGCGCAGGGCTGCGTCGACGAGTCGGTGAAGTACGCCCAGACGCGCGAAGTGTTCGGCCGCCCGATCGGCGCCAACCAGGCGATCGCGTTCAAGCTCGCCGACATGGAGATGCGCGCGCACACCTCGCGCCTCGCCTGGTACCACGCCGCCGCCCGCATGCGTGCGGGTACGCCGTACAAGAAGCAGGCGGCGATCGCGAAGCTGCACTCGTCCGAGAGCGCGGTGACCAACGCGCGCGAGGCCACTCAGATCCACGGCGGCTACGGCTTCATGAACGAGTACCCCGTGGCCCGGATGTGGCGCGACTCGAAGATCCTCGAGATCGGCGAGGGCACGAGCGAGGTCCAGCGCATGCTCATCGCCCGAGAGCTCGGCCTGTAGACCGCCGCCCGCTGCTTCTGCGATGAAGGTGCCCCCGGTTGCCTAAGAGGCAACGATCGTTCCCCTCATGCGGCCCAGGCCCGGCGCGTCCGATAGATGGAGGGACGTTTCGTTGCCCCTAGCGCAACCAGGGGCACCCTCATCCGGAAAGAATGCGGACGGCTAGAGGATCGGCTCGGGGGTGTAGACGGCGGCGTCGGGGCGCTCGGCCATGAGGTGCTCAATCTCGTCGGCGACTGCCGACACCTGGGAGCGCGCGGCGCCGGTGAACTCGATCGGCTCGGCGACCAGGGCCTCGAGGTCCTCGCGCGTGAGGCCGAGGCGCGGGTCGGCGGCGAGGCGGTCGAACAGGTCGTTGCCCTCGGTGCCCTTCTCGCGCATCTCGAGGGCCACGGCGACGGCGTGCTCCTTGATCACCTCGTGCGCGGTCTCACGTCCGACGCCGTTCTTCACCGCGGCGATGAGGACCTTGGTCGTCGCGAGGAACGGCAGGTAGCGGCGCAGCTCGCGCTCGGCGACGGCAGGGAACGCGCCGAACTCGTCGAGCACGGTCAGGAACGTCTCGAGCAGACCGTCGATCGCGAAGAACGCGTCCGGCAGTGCGACGCGGCGTACGACGGAGCAGAAGACGTCGCCCTCGTTCCACTGGGCGCCCGAGAGCTCGCCGACCATCGACGCGTAGCCGCGCAGGATCACGGCGAAGCCGTTGATGCGCTCGCACGAGCGCGAGTTCATCTTGTGTGGCATGGCCGACGAGCCGACCTGGCCGGGCTTGAAGCCCTCGGTGACGAGCTCGTTGCCGGCCATGAGGCGCACGGTCGTCGCGAACGACGACGGGCCTGCCGCGAGCTGGACGAGCGCAGTGACGACGTCCCAGTCGAGCGAACGCGGGTAGATCTGGCCGACGCTGGTGAAGACGTGGTTGAAGCCGAGGTGCGCGGCGACGCGGTCCTCGAGCTCGTCGAGCTTGCCGGTGTCGCCGTCGAGCAGGTCGAGCATGTCCTGCGCGGTGCCGACCGGGCCCTTGATGCCGCGCAGCGGGTAGCGGCCGATGAGCTCCTCGATGCGGCGGTGCGACACGAGCATCTCGTCGGCGGCGCTCGCGAAGCGCTTGCCGAGCGTGGTCATCTGCGCGGCGACGTTGTGCGAGCGGCCCGCGATCGCGAGGTCCTCGTACGCGATGGCGTGGTTGGCGAGACGGGCCAGCACGGCGACGGTCTTGTCGCGCACGATCTCGAGCGAGCGCAGGATCTGCAGCTGCTCGACGTTCTCGGTGAGGTCGCGCGAGGTCATGCCCTTGTGCACGTGCTCGAAGCCGGCGAGGTCGGAGAACTCCTCGATGCGCGCCTTGACGTCGTGCCGCGTGATCCGCTCGCGGTCGCGGATCCGGTCGAGGTCGACCTGGTCGACGACCGCCTCGTACGCCTCGACGACGCCGTCCGGCACGTCGATCCCGAGGTCGCGCTGGGCCTTGAGCACCGCGATCCAGAGCTGGCGCTCGAGCACGATCTTGTGCTCGGGCGACCACACCGTGGCCATCGGGGTCGAGGCGTAGCGGGAGGCAAGGACGTTCGGGATCGCGGGCGAGCTGGGCATGCGGCGGCCTTCAGGTCGAGGCGAGCGGTACGCGCCATCCTCTCAGGTCATCGCCGTACGCCGGAACCGCCCGCGAGACCCGCTCGGGGTACGGGCCCCGAGCAGACCGAGCACCGGGCAACGGTGCGCGGGTGGGCAGAGGGTCAGCCGGGGCGGACGACGCCGGACACGTAGACGGTGTTGCCCGCCGCGTCCAGCCCGCCGGGGCACTGCTCGACGCCTGCGCTGCCCGCCGGCAGCTCGACGCCGACAGGGCGCGTCCAGCCGTCGAGCGTCACGTACGCCGTGGCCGCAGGGACCGCGGGCGCCTCGTCGCAGCGGTACTTGCTCAGCGCGAACCGCGCAGGGCCGACGGCCTGAGAAACCTCGACCGGGCCGTCGCCGAAGTCGCGCAGCTGATAGACGCCCGCGCGATACCGGAACGCGAGCGACGCGCCCGAGGCATCGACGAGCGAGACACTGTCGACGCCCGACACGATGCAGTCGACCTCGGGGTTGCGCGCGTGCACCTCAATCCAGTTGCCACGTCCCCCCGTCACCTCGTCCGGCACACCGGCACCGGGGATCAGCTTCACGTCCTCCGGCGCGCACGGACGCGTCACTGCCGGCGTGGCGGAAGGACCCGGAACGGTTCCTCCGCGCGGGAGGCCGAAGGCGGTCAGCACCTCCTGCGCCTGCTCCAGCGTCAGGAACGCCGAGCCTGAGCCGGCGGTCTGGCCGCAGGTCGGGCAGTTCTTCACGCCGACGACCGCCTCGACGGCGTTCGTGCCGTCCGCTCGGAACACGATCAGCGTGCCCTGGTCGTAGCCGGTGTAGGCCGGTGTGGTGATCGCCCACCAGTCCTGGAAGCAGTAGCTGGTCGGACACGGGAACGTGACGTTCGTGAGCGGTGTGCAGGTGGTCGATGTGCACGAGTTCATCGCGCTGCCGTCGACGGCGACCCGCTCGGTGCCGAGCGAGACGTCGGCCGCGGCGAACCGCGTGATCGTGAGCTGGGCGCCCACTGGGTTGTCGGCCGTCAGGTCGACGTCGACGTCGTACACGCGGACGACGTTCGCGCCACGGTTGTTGTCGAAGACCGACTTCACCCGCATGCCGAACCCCTCGAGCGTGCGCGTGACCGCGTCGTCGGAGGCGGGCGTCGTCGGCGTGACGGACGGCGAGGGGCTCGGGCTGGCGTCGAGCTGCTTCTTCACGACCTCCACAACCTGCGCGGTCTCCTGCTCGTCGAGGAACGAGCCGCTGCGCTGGCAGAACCCCGTGTCCATGCAGGGCACGACCGGGGAAAGGGGCTCGACGACAGCCTCTACAGCGTGCTGCGCGCCCTCGTTGTAGGCGTACAAGATGTAGGAGCGAGCCGGCGCAGCTCCGACGCTCGTCAGGGTGGTAGCCGCCGACGTCGACCAGCACCCGGTCGCTGAGACGCAGTCGACGATGCTCGAGGCGACGTTCGAGCACGCGCCGGACTTGGCGCAGCTGGCGATCACGCTCGCCGGATCGATGGCGCCCTCCCCTGGATTCCATGAGCGCTCGTCCCACGTTCGAATGGTGAGCCGGCCGGTCGCGGCGTTCGCGTCGCTCCCGGTCCTGTGCACGGCCCAGCTGATCTCGGCTGGCTGGCCCAGCGGCACTCGCTGAACCGTCACCCCGTCAACGGTCCAACCGAGGTCCATCAGGAGCGACGTGACGCCGAACTGGTCGTTGGGCGGCGTGCCGTCGCCGGTCGGACGGCCGACGCGGTCGAGCACGATCCTGATGCCGCCGTAGTCCAGCGTGGCCCAGTCCTTGGCCACGACCACACCGTCCTTCACGACGGGCGAGGTGGCGATCTCGAGCATGCCGCCGGCGTCGAAGGTGTGGTCGACGACGAACGAGCCCGTGATCTGGGCGCCGGACGAATCCCACCGGCCGCCCTCCTCGGAGAACCCGGGCGATACGCTCGGCTCGGCCCGTGAGCACTCCGGAGCAGCGCACGAAGCGAGGACCGGGCCGGTGCCGCCACGCGGCTTCCAGGTGACGAGAGCACGGCTCACGGTCGGTGCCGGCAACGGCGGGTACTCCACCGTGAAGTCCTCCCCACCCGTCGTCACGGTGACGCCGACGAGATTGAGGTCGAGGGCGAAGCCGCCGTCGGACGTGGAGGTCACCGTCGAGGTCGTCCAGTCCACGGCCGTGGCGTTGACGGCGGTGAACGAGCGCGAGAGGGAGTCGAGCCAGGCCTGGTCGACGCCCTGAACCGCCGGCGGCGAGAACGCAGGCGGTACGACAGCCGCGGTGTGCGGGCGCAGCGGGCCGAAGACGCCGAACACCATGACGACCGCGGCCGCGAGGCCGACGCCTGCGCCTGCGCGGGTACGGCGACGGCGCTGCAGCGCACGGCCGCGCGTCACGTCGTCGGAGACCGACCACGGCGCCGCCGGCTCGTCGACGAGCAGTGTGCCGAACGCGGCATGCAGGTCGCGGCCCTCATCGAGGTCACTCATGGTCCACCTCCACGATGGTCAGCACCTGGCGCAGGTGCGCGAGGCCGCGGGCGGCCTGGCTCTTCACGTTGCCGGCCGAGGTGCCGAGGATCTCGGCGGTCTCCTCGATCGAGAGGTCGTCCCAGTAGCGCAGGACGACGATCGCCCGCTGGCTCGGGCCGAGCTGCGCGAGCGCATGGAGCAGCGAGTCGCGCGAGTCCGCGGTGGTCGTGGGGTCGGCGTACGCCGTGTCGGGCACGGTGTCGGTCGAGCGCTCACGACGCCACGGGCGCCGCCCTTCGGCGAGGAACGCGTTGACGACCGTGCGGCGGGCATACGCGTCGACCGAGCCGGCCCGCGAGGCCCGGCGCCAGTGGACGTACAGCCGTGCGAGGGCGTCCTGGACGACGTCCTCAGCGCGGTCCCAGTCGCCGCAGAGGAGGTACGCCGTGCGGCGCAGCGACGTACGACGGGCCGCGACGTACTGCTCGAAGTCCGGCGGACCCGCAGTGCCGCTCACGTCTCCCCCGATCATCGGCCGTCACCTAGTAGATGCGACCACCTGCCCCGGAGGTTGCACCCACACGCGACGGGTTTCCGAGTCGGCTCAGGCGACGGGCAGCCAGACGAGGCGGAAGTCGGTGACCGCGACGTCGGACTTCGACAGCGGCACCGCCTTGGTCTCGATCGCGGACGCGGTGGCCTTCCACTGGTCGTCGAGCGCCACGATCTCGTCGTTCAGGCGTGCCTCGAGCTCTGCGTGCGAGCGGGCTGCGGCGTCGGCCTTGGCGGCGGTCGAGCCGAGCTTCGCCGACGCGGTGGCCTCCTTGCGCGCCTGCGACGTGATCGACGAGCGGCTGCGGCGACCACCGAGCAGGCTGCCGAGCGCCGAGGTGACGGTGGCGGCCATGCCGAAGTTGGCGTCGTACTCGGCCTGCGCGCTCTGCGCCGCGATCTGCGTGTCGGTGATCTTCAGCCGCGCGGCGTCGAGCTTGGTCGCGTACTTCGTGCGCAGCGCGGTCATCGCCTTGTCGGCCTGCTCGCCGGCGAGGGCCTCGCAACGCGTGATGAAGTCAGCCTGCGTCTCCCCCACGCGCGAATAGGCCTTGAGCGCCTTGTTGACGTAGATCTCCTCGGTGCGCGTGCGCACGAGCTGGTCGACGAGCGCCTTCTGCAGCGCCGTCCAGTACGGCTTCTTCGACACCTCGCCGGGCAGCAGCCCGTAGACCGAGCCGACAGGTGGGCTGACGACCAGGTCGCGGTCGTCGTAGTCGACGCCGGTGAAGACGGCCGACGCCGGCACCTGCGGCAGCGTGGTGCAGACCGCCTCGTACTCCTGGTCGTTCACGTAGTTGGCGGGCACGTCGTCGTACCTCAGCTGCACGCGGGCGACTGCACCCGCGCGCAGGTGCTGGCCGCCGGGCACGAGACCGACCGAGGCGAGCCACGGCGTGGCCGGGTCGACGAACGACACCGGTACGCCGGCCGGCAAGGACGGCATGACGGGCGACTCGTCGGCACCCGCGGTGGCCGGAGTCGACGTGCCCACGACCGGAGGTGCAGCAACCGGTGCTGCCGGAGGGGCAGGTGCGGCTGCGGGAACGGCGGCCGGTACGACGGACGCTTCCGGAGCGGCGGCGGGGACGGTGGGCGCCGCAGCGGCCGCGGGTGCTGCCGGATCGACTGGGGCCGAGGCAGCAGGAGCCGGAGCGGCCGCGGCCGGCGCAGCAGCCGCGGCGGCGGCCGGGGCCTCCATCGCGCGGCCGATCTGGTCGCGGGTCAGGGGGCCGCGCAGGTAGCTCATGGCCCAGCGTGTGGTCATCACCTCGGGGGCGTCCTTGCCCGCGCGCTTGAGCAGGAACTGGCGCTTGCCGAGGTTGCCGATCGTGTCGCTGACGGCCTGGACGTCGACGCTGCCCGACGCGCTCGAGAGGCCGTCGACGAGACGGTTCTTGTCCTGCTCGGTCTGCAGCCGGCCGATGAGCCAGGTGCCGGCGTTCGACAGGGCCTTGTAGTCGACGTCGACCGGGTTCTGGGTCGAGAGCACCACGCCAAGGCCGAAAGCGCGCGCCTGCTTGAGCAGCAGCATGATCGGCTTCTTCGTCGGCGGGTTCGCCGTAGGCGGGAGGTAGCCGGCCACCTCGTCCATGTAGAGCAGCGCACGCAGGTCGCTGGTGCCGCTCTGGCGGCGCATCCACGTGACGAGCTTCGAGAGCACGAGCGACGTCACCGACTGGCGCTGCGCGTCGTCCAGGTGAGCCGTCGTGACGATCGCGCAGCGCGGGCGGCCGTCGGGCGTGCGGAGCATCGCGTCGATGTCGATCGGGTCGCCCGTCAGCCAGCTGGCGAACGACGGCGAGGCCAGCAGGCCGTTGATCTTCATGGCGAAGGCCATGCGGTCGGCCGGCGGGAAGAACGCGTCGAGCTCGAGGAAGCCGAGCTTGCGCATCGGCGGCTGCTGCACCTGAGCGAGCAGCATGCCGAGGTCGAGGTTCTGCCCCTGCGACCAGGCGTTCTGGATGATGTTGGCGAGCAGGATGTGCTCGCGCGAGGAGAGCGGGTCGCCCGAGACGCCGATCATGCCGAGCAGGCTCGTGACGTAGCCGTCGATCTCGTCGCTCATCACCTCGGGGTCGGTGCCCGCGGGCGGTGCGTCGAGCGAGCCGACGATGTTCAGCGGGGTGCCGGCGCCCGAGCCCGGCGTGTAGATGGTGAAGTCGACCTTCTCGCGCAGGGCCGCGAGCCGCTCCGCCGCGATCCCCCAGCCGCCGAGGCCGTCGCGCCACGCGCCCGCCTGCTGCTGCGCGAAGGCGTCGAGGTCGAGCCCGGCCTTCTGCGCGTCGCTGTCGTTGACCCACGGCCGGAAGTCGCTGCCGAGGAGCTCGGGGAAGATCAGGCACAGGTTGGTGAGGTCGCCCTTGGGGTCGATGAGCAGCGTCGGCACGCCGGCCGAGAGGCACTCCTCGATCAGGACGACGCCGAGCCCCGTCTTGCCCGAGCCCGTCATGCCGACGATCACGCCGTGCGTGGTGAGGTCGGACGTCGGGATGCTCGCGGTATCGGCGGTGCGCTCGCCCGTGGCGGGGTCGATGCGGCCTCCGAGCAGAAGATCAGCCATGCGTCGCAGCGTAGGACCCGTACGTGACCGGGGCGTGCCGAACCCCGTCGCCGAACGCCGTACGGGCGCAGATCGGTCGGTCAGGCGCGGGCTGCGACCAGGGCGTCGCCGAACGCGACGACCGTGTCGGTGAAGCCGTCGACGTCGGCGGACGTCGTCCGGCTGTTGACGAAGCACGGCCGGATGGCCAGGGCACCGCGCACCCGGGTGGTGCTGGGCACGTACGCCGTCTCCACGTGCAGGCGGTGCACGAGCGCCTCGTTGATCGCGTCGATCTCGGCTGCGGCGAGGCCACGCTCCGGCAGGTAGCGGAAGCAGACGATCGACAGCGTCGGCACGGTGAGCAGCTCGAGCCGCGGGTGGGCGCGCACCTCGTCGGCGACGCGTCGCGCGAAGTCGTCGTCCTGGCGGATGCGGGCGGTGACTCCGGAGCGGCCGAGCTCGCGCAGCACCGACCACACCGCGACGCCGCGCGAGGGAGCAGTCAGCTCGACACCGAGGTCGGCGTACGGGATGCCCATCGCGTCGAGCGAGGTCTCGGCGTCGTCGGCGTTGCTGTCCTGCGGCGACAGGTAGTCGGCAGGCTCCTGGGTGAACGCGCGGCGCAGCAGCTCGCGGTCGCGCACGAAGGTGGCGCCTGTGCCGACGGGGACGCCGAGCCACTTGTGCGGGTCGACGATCGCCGAGTCGGCGAGCTCGAGGCCGTCGTACAGGTGGCTCACGCGGTCGTCGAGGATGCCGGGTAGGCCGTAGGCGCCGTCGACGTGGAACCAGGCACCGTGCGCGTGCGCGATCTCGCCGACCGCGCGCAGCGGGTCGATCGAGCCGGTGTTGGTGGTGCCGGCCGTGCCGACGACCGCGACGGGAAGGACGCCGTCGGCGACGTCGGCCGCGATCAGCTCACGCAGCGCTTCGGGGCGCATGCGCAGCTCGTCGTCGACCGGGACGAGGCGCACCCGCGAGCGGCCGATGCCGAGCACCCCGGCGGCGCGCTGGATGGTGTGGTGCACCTCGGCGGAGGCGTAGATCGCGAGCGGGGTGGCGTCGAGTCCGTCGCGGGCGACGTCGCGGCCGCGCTGCTCGAAGGCCCACTGCCGGGCGGCGCCGAGCGCGACGAGGTTCGCCGTCGAGCCGCCGCTGGAGTAGACGCCCTGCATGTGCGGGCCGAGGCCGCACAGCTCGGCGAGCCAGCGCAGCGAGAGGTCTTCGACGAGGTTGGACGCGGTGATCGAGTAGCGGTGCGGCGCGGCGATGAGGGCGGCCGCGGTCGCGGCGGTGGGGACGGTCGAGGGACCGGTGACGATCCAGCCCCAGAAACCGGCGTCGGCCGTGCGCGAGCCGTTGGGGACGATGACCCCGAGCAGCTCGGCGAGTGCCTCCTCGGAGCCGACGCCGTCGGCCGGGAGGGGCTGCTCGAGGGCACCGGTCCACTGCGCACGGCGTACGACCGCGTCGGGACGGGCCTCGGTCAGGAAGTGGTCGAGCGCGGCGCCGACGCGGGCGAGCGTGGGGCCGAGGTCGCCGGTGAGGGGGCTCTGGGGCATGGCGGACATCATGGCCCTCCGCGCCGAGCGAGGCACGGGCGAAGACGCCGTCCTCTGTCGTCCTGCTGCTGGTCCGGCTACTGGTCGTCGGGCTCGCGACGACGTCGTGGGCGGGGATGGCCCGTACAGGCACCCGGAGCACGACCTAGGCTTCGGGCGTGAGCAGCGACGAGGCAGCAGCGCGGACGCACCACGAGCGCGTGGACGTCGACACCCGCTTCCTCCTGGCCAACGAGCGCACCGTGCTCGCGTGGGTGCGGACTGGCCTGTCGCTCATCGCCGTCGGCCTCGCGGTGCTGCAGTTCGGCACCGACCTGCGCAGCCGCGTGCCGGTCGGGCTCGTGCTGCTGGTGGCGGGCTCGGTGGCGTCGTTCGCGGGATGGCGCCGGTACGAGGCTGCCGACCGGGCGATCCGCAGCGGCACGCTTCCGTCGCGCGGCCGGGCGCCCCAGGCGCTCGCGCTGGCCGTGGCGTTCCTCGGCCTCGTGCTGCTGGTGGCCTGGCTCATCCTCGAGAGCTGAGGTTCGGCCCGGTTCGGGTCCGTTCGACGTCGGTCGCGCTTGTTCCTTGGTGTGGCGGAGGGATTGTGCGCCGACTCCGGGCGGCCGCTCGCTTCGACCCAGGCTCGTTCGTCCGCCGCTCGCCTTCCTGGCCTGGCGGTGGGATCCGTCGTGCCGGCCGGGTGCGGCCCTGAGGGCCCTGTGGCGATGGGGCGGCCTTCGGCCGGGGGATCGGGTGGGGCGGCGGGGGCCGGGTGGGCGGGGCTCCTCCCAAATCCGGGGGCCACCGCCAGCCGAAGGGGCGCTGGTCGAACGCGAAGGGGCGCCTCTCACGAGGCGCCCCTTCGGCTGGCGGTGGCGGTGGGATTTGAACCCACGGAGGCTTTCACCTCACACGCTTTCGAGGCGTGCTCCTTCGGCCGCTCGGACACGCCACCGCCGAGGAGGGTACAAGGTCCGGGCGGTCACCTCTAAATCGGCAGCGGCCCGTCCGAGCGCACGGGTGACCGACGCCACCCCGCGCCGCACGGGGCCCGAGCGGTCTAGCGTGCCCCGCAGGACCCAGCCCGCACCCGCCCGGAAGGCACCCCCGTGACCCAGGAGACCCTCGGCGCCGTCGTCACCGGAGCGGCCGCAGGCATCGGCCGCGCCATCGCCCGGCGGCTAGCGGCCGAGGGCCTGCGGGTCGTCGTCAACGACCTCGACGCGGCCGGCGCGAAGGCGGTCGCGGCCGAGATCGGCGGGTACGCCGTACCCGGCGACTGCGCGAGCGAGGCAGGTGTCGCCGCACTGGTCGCTGCGGCCACCGAGCACCTGGGCCGGATCGACGTGTACGTCGCCAACGCGGGCATCGGCGTGATGCACGGGCTCGAGACGACCGACGCCGAGTGGGCGGCTGTGCTCGAGATCAACGTGATGGCGCACGTGCGGGCAGCGCGTGCCCTGGTGCCGGGGTGGCTGGCCGACGGGCAGGGCGGGCGGTTCGTCGTCACGGCGTCCGCGGCGGGGCTGCTCACGATGGTCGGCGACGCGTCGTACTCGGTGACCAAGCACGGTGCCGTGGCGTTCGCGGAGTGGCTGTCGGCGACGTACCGCGACCAGGGCGTCGTGGTGCAGGCTCTGTGCCCGCAGGGGGTCCGTACGGCGATGATCGAGGACGTCGGTGCCGTGGCACCCTTGCTCGACAACGAGGGCACGCTCGAGCCGGAGGACGTGGCCGAGGTGCTGTGGCAGGCGTTCGGCGACAACCGGTTCCTCGTGCTGCCGCACCCCGAGGTGGCGCAGTTCTACGCCGCCCGCGCAAGCGATCCCGACCGGTGGCTGGCGCAGATGAACGGACTGCAGGTGAAGCTCGGAGTCCCGCGCCTCGGGGCGTGAGGGCCGCCGCATCGTCCGCCGCTTCGTGAAGGGTGACTTTGTTGCGCTCTTAGCAACGAAGGCCCCCTTCATCGCAAACGAAGGCTGGGCCGTGGGTAGCGTTCGGGTGTGAGTGAGCTTCCGGGGCTGGACCTCGATGCGGTGGCGGGGTGGCTCGACGCCTCCGCGCCCGGGCTGCGGCGCGGGCCACTCGCTGGGTCGGTGATCGTCGGCGGGCTGTCGAACCTGACCTACCGCGTCACCGACGGCACGACCACCTGGGCGCTGCGGCGTCCGCCGCTCGGGCACGTTCTCTCGACCGCGCACGACATGACGCGTGAGTTCCGCGTCATCAGCGCCCTCTCCGGCACGGCCGTCCCCGTCGCGACGCCGGTCGTCCTGTGCGAGGACGTCGAGGTCAACGGCGCCCCGTTCTACCTGATGTCGTACGTCGACGGCGTCGTCCTCGACCGTCCCGACGTCCTGGCCGCGCTCACCACCGACGACGCGCGCCGCTCCTGCGAGCTCCTCGTCGACACGCTCCTCGCGCTGCACGAGATCGACCCGCTCGACGTCGGGCTCGAGCAGTTCGGCCGGCCGCACGGCTTCCTCGAGCGGCAGGTCAAGCGCTGGCGCACCCAGTGGGAGGCGTCGGAGACCGAGCCGCGCGCGGGCCTCGACGACCTCGTCGCCCGCCTCACCGACCTGACCCCTGAGCAGCAGGCGCCCGGCATCGTGCACGGCGACTACCGCCTCACCAACGTCATCTACTCCCACGGCGTCGACCGCATCGCGGCCGTCGTCGACTGGGAGATGGCCACGCTCGGCGACCCGCTCACCGACGTCGGGCTCCTCGTCGTCTACCAGACCCTGGGCGAGCAGGGGATGTTCGGTGCGGCACCGATGAGCGAGGCAGCGGGCTTCCTGCGCCCGGACGCCCTGGTGCAGCGGTACGCCGCCGGCTCGAGCCGCGACCTTGCCGCGCTGCCGTGGTACGTCGCGTTCGGCTGGTTCAAGCTCGCGGTGATCGCCGAGGGGATCCATGCTCGCTACCTGCAGGGCAAGACCGTCGGCGACGGCTTCAGCCAGCTCGGCGCCTCGGTGCCGCGCCTGCTCGACGCCTCGCGCCACTGGCTCGACCGCCTCTGACGCCGGACTCGCACGACCTGCACGACAGCGGACGCACGAGACGCACGACAGATCCGACCGCGCGGCTGCACCGCGAGGGACGACGTACGACCGGCACGACCACGCGACGAAGGGGACGACGATGGACTTCCGGCACAGCGACCGATCGCTCGCGCTGCAGGAGCAGGTGGGCACGTTCCTGGACGAGCACGTCTACCCCGTCGAGCACACCTTCGAGGAGCAGGCTGCGGCGTACCGCGCTGCGGGCACCCCGTACCGCACGCCGGCCGTGATGGCCGGGCTCAAGGACGTGGCGCGCGGCCAGGGGCTGTGGAACCTGTTCCTGCCCGACGCCGAGCACGGCGCCGGCCTGAGCGTGCTGGAGTACGCACCGATCGCCGAGCTGTCGGGACGGTCCGCGCACATCGCGCCGGAGGCCATGAACTGCAACGCGCCCGACACCGGCAACATGGAGCTGCTGCACATGTTCGCGACGCCGGAGCAGCGCGAGCAGTGGCTCGAGCCGCTGCTGGCCGGCGAGATCCGCTCGTGCTTCTCGATGACCGAGCCCGACGTCGCGTCGTCCGACGCCACCAACATCTCCGCCAGCATCACCGAGGACGGCGACAGCTACGTCGTGCACGGACGCAAGTGGTGGTCGACCGGTGCGATGCGCCCGGAGTGCACCATCTCGATCGTCATGGGCGTGAGCGACCCCGACAACGCGCGGCACGCGCGGCAGTCGATGATCCTCGTCCCCCTCGACACCCCGGGCGTGACCATCGAGCGCTCGACCACGGTCTTCGGGTACGACGACGGCTCGCACGGCGGCCACGGCGTCATCGACTTCGACCACGTGCGCGTGCCGAAGGGCAACCTCCTCGGCCCGCGCGGCGGCGGCTTCATGATGGCGCAGGCCCGGCTCGGCCCCGGCCGCATCCACCACTGCATGCGCTCGCTGGGCATGGCCGAGCGGGCGCTCGAGCTCATGTGCGAGCGCGCGGTGGCGCGTACGGCGTTCGGTCGTCCGCTGTCCGACCAGGGCGTGGTCCGGGAGTGGATCGCGGAGTCGCGGATCCGCCTCGAGCAGGCACGCCTGCTGACGCTGAAGACTGCGTGGCTGATCGACACGGTCGGTGCGCGCCAGGCGGCCACGGAGATCGCGGCCATCAAGGTGGTCGTGCCCCGCGAGGCGCTGTGGGTGCTGGACAAGGCCATCCAGGTGCACGGCGCGGCCGGCGTCTCCGGCGACTTCCCGCTCGCAGAGATGTGGGCCGGCCTGCGCACCCTGCGCCTTGCCGACGGCCCGGACGAGGTGCACCTGCGCAGCATCGCCCGCGAGCAGCTGAACCCCTACCTCCCCCCGCGCGCCTAGGAGCCCTCGAGTTACTGCCCAAAGTGGGGTGTTCTGGCGTCCGAATACCCCACTTTGGGCAGTAACTCGGATCAGTCAGGGGTGCGGCGGGCGGTGAAGAAGTCGGCGAGGACGGCGGCGCACTCGTCTGCGAGCACCCCGGCCACGACCTCGGGACGGTGGTTGAGCCGGCCGTCGCGCAGCACGTCCCAGAGCGATCCGGCTGCGCCGTACTCCTTGTTCCACGCGCCGAACACCACACGGTCGACCCTCGACAGCCACGCGGCACCGGCGCACATCGGGCACGGTTCGAGCGTGACGGCGAGCACTGCGCCGTCGAGGCGCCACGTGCCGAGCCGGGCGGCCGCGTCGCGCAACGCCACGACCTCGGCGTGCGCGGTGGGGTCATGGGTGGTCTCGCGCTCGTTCGCGCCGACACCGAGCAGCGTTCCGTCGGCGCCGACGACGACCGCGCCGATCGGCACCTCGCCCGCAGCCCCCGCGCGACGCGCCTCGACCAGGGCCAGGCGTACGGCGTCGACGTCGGAGGTTCGCGGCTGCACGCCCCGATCATCGCGCACCGACCACGACCCCGGCCACGAACGGCGCCCGGCGGCGACGCGGGGTCAGTCGGGCAGCTGCTCGAGGGCGGCGTCGAACTGCTCGCCGAAGCCGAGGCGCGCCGCCAGGCTCGCGAGCACCTCGTCGGGCCACATCTCGGGGTCGTCGAGCAGGAGCTCGATCTCCTCGGGGCCGATACCGAGGTCGTCGACGATGCGCAGGTCGCCCGCGGGCTCGGCGTCCTCGCCCTCGACGTCCTCGGGAATGCCCAGGCGGTCGAGGGCGTCGACGCCCAGCGGCCAGTCTTCGGCGGCGAACACGTCCGAGAGCAACACCCGCACCTCGTCGCCGCGCACGCGCACGATGATGAAGAACTCCTCAGCCACCGACACGAAGCCGAGCACGCCGTTCTCGCCGGGCTGCGCGCGCAGGGCGTCGACCAGTGCGTCGAGGCTCCCCGTGGCACGCGGCGGCAGCGTGACGAGCTGCCACAGGTTGTCCTCGCGCCAGGCGGCGACGGCGAAGTCGACGGCAGAGTCGTCCACGGCGTACCTCCTTCGAGCGTGCGGGACGTTCGGGCGCCCCCAGGGTGGCAGACGGCGACTGCCAGCGTCGCACCTTTGACCGCTGACCGCCGTTCGCAGACGTGACCTGGGACTCAGCCTCCCCACCGGAGCCGCGACCCAATACCCTTCGGGCCATGCCCGAGAGCCTGCGCATCCACGTCGCCGACCACCCCCTCGTCGCCCACAAGCTGACGACCCTGCGCGACGCGCGCACGGACTCACCCACATTCCGCCGCCTGGCGGACGAGCTCGTGACGCTGCTCGCGTACGAGGCCACCCGCAGCATCCGCGTGGAGCGCGTCGCCGTGAGCACCCCGGTCGCTCCCGCGATGGGCATCAAGCTCGCCGACCCTCGACCGCTGGTCGTGCCGATCCTGCGGGCCGGCCTCGGCATGCTCGACGGCATGGTGCGCCTGCTCCCCACCGCGGAGGTCGGCTTCCTCGGCATGATCCGCGACGAGGAGACGCTCACCGTCTCGACGTACGCCGACCGCGTGCCGCACGACCTGTCCGGCCGCCAGGTGTTCGTGCTCGACCCGATGCTCGCCACCGGGGGCACGTTGGTCGACGCGATCAACCTGCTGCTCGGCCGCGGCGCCACCGACGTCACGGCCATCTGCCTGCTCGCGGCGCCCGAGGGCCTCGACCACCTGCGTGCGGCCTTCGACGGCCGCGGCGTCGACGTCACCGTCGTGACCGCCGGCCTCGACGAGCGCCTCAACGACAAGGGCTACATCGTCCCCGGCCTCGGCGACGCCGGCGACCGCCTGTACGGCGTCGTCAGCTAGACCGCCAGAAGCGACGACGAAGGGCCGCACCCCTGCGCGGGGTGCGGCCCTTCGTCGCACCTCGATCAGATGCGGAAGCGCGACTCTCCAGAGCCGAACGACACGTCGGCCTTGGTGGTGACGCGGTAGACGCCCGAACCGAGCGAGCGGTAGCCGAAGCTGAACGTCTTGTACTTGTTGTTGATCGGCGTCGAGGCGATCGGCCGCCACGACGTCCCGCTCTGGCGCCAGAGCACGACTGAGCCTCCACGTCGCGAGACGCTGCCGTGGATCCAGATCCGACCGGAGGCGTCGTACTTTCCAGCGACGCCCAGCTTCGGGTGCACGGTGATCTTCTTCGTGCTCGAGCAGTCGCCCGACACGAAGATGTCGCCACCGAAGCACCACCGGAGCCAGAGGTTCTGCTGGGTCTCGGACGCGGAGAGCCGCCCGTTGCCGAACAGCTGGCCGTTCGGCCACTTGAGGAGCGTGTCGCCGGCGCTCGTCGCGAGGTACTTGGTGAACGTCTTGCCGTCGCGCGATGCCAGCAGGGTGCCGTACCTGACCTGCGCCGCGTCGGTGTTGTAGGCGCGCCTGCCCGTCGAGTCGGTGAGGTACGTCGCCAGCGTCGCGTAGACGACTGCGGCACCGGTGCTCACGTCCGACTGGCCGACGTACAGGGATGCCGTCGAGACGGCACGGTTCACGGGCCTCGTGACAACAGGCGGCACGACGCTGGCGGGCCGGTAGCGGACCGAGAGGCTGCCGTAGGGGAAGGCGGTCCAGTCGAGTGGTGCCACATCGAGGCCGGCAGACGAGCCCACCTCGGACCCGCCCCCGATGGGGTCGCGGAACTGGTACCAGCTGCCGTCGTGCCATGACAGGTCGTAGGAGCCCGCCAGATCCGGCAGCTCGGTCGGCGTTCCACCCGGGGCGACGCGGTAGGCCCGCACGTGCGGCGCCGGGCCCGACTCGTTCAAGCGGCTGTACAGGATCTCGGAGCTGTCAGGGGTCCACTCCAGGACGTTCGACCACGGGAGCCCTGACTGGCCTGTGAAGGTGCCACTGTCCTGGAAGGGAGTAGGGCCGGCGGCCAGGGCCGCGGCCTTGATCCTGGCGGCCACCGGCTCGCCGGACTTGTCGGTGCGGTACAGCACCGCGGCCTTGGTGCCGTCCGGCGAGATCGCCATCCTCGCGACGTACTCACCGGCCGCGGGAGCGAACCGGGTCGAGACCGCTGAGGTGAACTGCGTGGCCACCTCGTACCGGTAGATCACCCCGTCTTCCATCCAGAACACCAGCGCGCCGTTGGGGGTGACGTCCGGGTTCGTGTCGAAGTACGTGGCCAGCGACCGCGTGTAGACCGCCGACGTCACCGGGTCCCGCACGGTCACCAGGAGCCCGTAGGTGACGTTCAGCGCGGGAAGGCTGAGCCTGCGCGACTGCCCACTGACCACGAGCGTGTTGCCGTCATCGGACACGTCGTAGCGGTAGACGTAGGAGTCGGGGGTCAGCAGCTTCGTGGTGCCGAAGTCGCCCGGCATCGTCGCCCACAGGCGGTCCGAGGAGGCGTCGTGCTGGGGATAGCCGTCGGTCGCCGTGACGTAGCCGAACGACGGGCCGGTCGGGTCGGCCTGCGCGGACCCGGCGGCGAGCGGCAGGAGCGCTGCGGTCAGGCCGGTGGCGGCTATGACGGCGGCGGCACGACGGCGGACGCGCATGAGTTCCCCCTGACGGGTCCCGACCGTGGTCGGACAGGGACCCCCGTCCCCGCCCGCACATCTTGCACCGCGTCCCAGCAGGATCCCAACCGTGACGCCGGGCCGTGTCCACCTCGTGACGAAGCGCCGCACCCGCGCGGGACTCGCGGCTCTACCGGATGACGAAAGTCTGGGCGGCGCCCAGGCCCCACGACGTGTCCGCGGGCGTGATCACCCGGTACCTCCCCGCCGGTAGCGACCGCAGGCCGAAGCTGAAACGACCGGTGCTGGAGACCGGCGTGGACGCGACGGACCGGAAGGCGTACTCGACCTGCCGCTGCAGCACGGCGCTCCCGCCCACGCGGGCCGCCTTGCCGTACACGCGCTCCTGGCTGCCGCTGATCTCCACCGCAACCGTGATGGTGGGCTTGACGATGACCTTCTTGGGAGGCGAGCACCGCGGCTGGACGAAGATGTCCCCCTTGAAGCACCAGCGGAGCAGGGAGTTGCGCGTCAATGCCGTCGTGGCGCCGTTGAAGGTGAAGCTCGGTTCGGCCCCGTCGAGCCGGGCGCCGCTCGTGGTCGTCAACGGACGGTAGGTCGTCCCTCCGTTCGTCGACACCCAGAGGACGCCGTACCGCGTCTCACGGCCCTGGTCCTCGGGCCGCCTGTAGCCGGTGACGTCAGTCAGGTACTTGGCGATGGTCTGGTACTGCACCCGTCCGTGCGTCGGGATCGTCGACGGGCCGACGACGACGGAGACCCGCGGCTGTGCGCGCACCGCCGGCGTCGTCACGACGGGAGGAACCGCTGTGGCCGGGCGGTAGTGCAGGCCCGAGGCACCGGGAGGAAAGGTCGACCAGTCTGTTGGCGCAGACCCGGCAATGGTCGTGCCCACGTCGGTGCGCACGTACTTCCCGCCCGTGCCGTACATGTCGCGGAACAGGTAGAACGTCCCAGCATGGAGTGCCACGTCGTACGTGTTGGCCCACTCCGGAACCACGACGTCGGAATGCGCCGCAGTGGTCGCCCGAGCCGTCGCGAGGTCGCCGTTGGGCTTGGCCCTGGTGAAGTAGAAGGCGCTGCTGTCGGCGTTCCACGTCAGCGTCTGCGGCACAGGCTGCACCGACGTCGCGGTCAGCAGGACCGCTTCGTCGTACGCGCCGGTGATGGCCTGGTCGAGTGCTGCGGCCCGCACGCGGGTGCTCACCAGGTTCCCCGCCGAGTCGAACCTGGCGAACATCACCGCAGCCTTCGAACCGTCGGGGGAGACCGCCAGCCGGATCACCCTCTCCGTGTTGGTGCCCGAGGACAGAGTGGAGAACTTCGTGGCAGCCACGTCCGCCTGCCCGGACGCCACGTCGTAGCGCCAGATTCGGTAGAAGTCGTACCAGTACGCCGCGCTGCCGTCCGGAGCGAGCACCGGGTTGCCCTGGGCGAACGACGACAGGATCTTGCTCGTGACGGTGCCGGTGCCCGGGTCGCGCACTACCAGGATCAGGCCGAAGGTCGAGTTGAGATCCGGATAGGCGAGAGACCGCGACTGCCCCGATATCAGGAGGACGTTCCCGTCCTCGGACACGTCGTACTGACGCACATGGAGGTTCGGGGTCACGTTCGTGGCAGTTGAGAAGCTGCCGGGCTGGGTGAACCACAGCCTGTCGGTCGTCGCATCGTGCCGGCCGGCCGGATCCGCCGTGACGTAGCCGAACGACGGGCCGGTCGGGTCGGCCTGCGCGGACCCGGCGGCGAGCGGCAGCAGCGCTGCGGTGAGGCCTGTGACGGCGAGGAGCGCGGCAGCGCGACGGCGAACGTGCATGTGTCCCCCAGACGGGTCCCGACCCAGGCCGGACAGGGACCCCCGTCCCCGCGCGCACATCCTGCACGTCCACCCCGCGGCGACGCAGCAGCAACGCCGAAACGTGCTCCTCCACGCGACGAAGGACCGCACCCGGCGTGGTGCGGCCCTTCGTCCGAGGGTCAGATCGTGAACTGCTTGAGGCCCGAACCCCAGTAGGTGTCGGCCTTGGTGGCCACCTTCCAGCTGCCGGCGGCCATCTTGCGGAAGCCGAGGCTGAAGGTGCCGGTCGAGGTGATCGAGGCGCTGGCGACGACCACCCACTTCCCGCTCACGTAGCGCGAGAGCACCGCGGTGCCGCCGGCGCGAGCGGCGCGGCCGTAGACCCGCTTGGTGGTGCCGAGCTTCTGCACGACCGTGGTCACCTTCGGGTTCACGGTGATCTTCTTGGTGACCGAGCAGTCGTTCGCGACGTAGGCATCACCCTGGAAGCACCACTGCAGCCAGGTGTTGCGCGTGAGCCCGGCGGTGTAGCCGTTGCCGAACGGCGCACCCGTCGGCCACGTGAGCAGCTTCGAGCTCGCGCCCGTCGGCGTCGACGTCGTGAAGTTGTTGCCGTTGTCGATCGAGGTCTTCAGCACGCCGAAGCGCGTCTGCGCCTTGGTGTCGGCCGACCGTGTGCCCGTCGGGTCGGTCAGGTACGCCGCGAGGCTCGCGTACATCACCTTCGTGCCGGTGGGGACGGTCGAGCGCGCGAGGAAGAGGTACGACGTCGCTGTCGCCCGGTTGACCACGGCGGTGACGTCGGCCGCGACGACCGGTGGGGTCGCGTCAGCAGCGACGTAGCGGGTGGTGCCGGTGCCGAGCGGGAAGTTCTCGAACGTGCCCGGCGTGAACGGGCTGCCGCTCTTGGCCACCTGCGTGCCGGAGCTCGGCGTGGTGACGTCCTGGAAGGCGTACCAGCTCGTGCCGTCGGTTCCGAGGTCGTACTGCGCGTCGAGGCCAGTGTCCTTGGTGAGCGTCGGGGAGCCGCCCGTCAGCGTGACCGACCACGTGTCGGTCAGCGCGCGGCTGCGCCACACGTTGAACGCCACCGTGGCGTTGCTCGTGAACACCAGGGTCGAGCCGACGGGGTAGGAGAAGCCCGAGGCGACGGTGGCGGAGTACTGGTAGCCCGTGCCTGTGCCGTCGAGGCGTCCGACCTGGATGCGGCTCGAGGTGAGCGTGCCCGCCGCGGTCGAGGTGGTGAACACGACCGCGCCCGCCGTGCCGTCGTCCGAGATGGCGATGCGGCCGATGCCCTCGGTGCTCTTGGCGACGAAGCGGGTCGAGGCCTTCGTCGTCACCTTGCTCGCGACGTCGTACTTCCAGATCGCGCCGGAGTCGTACCACCACACGGTGTCGCCCGACGGCGAGAGCACGGGGTTCGACTCGACGATGGTGGTGATGCTGGTCGTGACGTCGGGAGAGCCCTTCTCGACCAGCAGCAGCCCGTACGTCGTGTTCAGCGCGGGGACGTTGAGCGCCCGTGACTGGCCCGCGACGACCAGCGTCTGGCCGTCCTGCGACACGTCGTACGCGTACGCGTACGAGTTCGGCGTGAGCGCCGCGGTCGAGGTGAAGCTTCCGGGCGCCGTGGCCCACAGCTTGTCGGAGGTCGTGCCGTGCGTGCCGGCTCCGGCGTAGGTGAGGAAGCCGAACGACGGGAAGTCCGACGGCGCCGCTTGGGCCGACGACGTCACGGCAGGCACGAGGCCGGCGGTCAGCGCGGCGGCGGCGACGAGAGTCGCCGAACGCGACCAGCGCGAGCTGATACGGGTCTTCATGGCCGGACGACGCCCCTGTCCCCCGGCATCGCCGGGCCCTGACTCCCGGCCGGCGGCCGGTGTGCACCAGTGCGACCCCCCGAGGGGGCCGCTGCTCGCGAGTATCACACGCGGACGGGGGCCAACTCACGCCCGGCGACCGGCGTCACACCTCCCGAGCAGGCCGGTGGCCGGTGGGGACGAGCGCACCCGCGCACGTCGAACGCGAGGTAACGTCCGACTCATGGGTCTCATGACCGGGGTCCTGCACCCCGAAGGCTTCCACGGGCAGCGCATCCGCTCGTCGTACTTCGAGGGCTGGTACGTCAAGCTCGTCGCGGCCGACCGCAGTGCGCGCTTCGCGGTGATCCCCGGCGTCTTCCTCGCGCCGGACGGCACGGGCGAGGCCTTCGTCCAGGTGCTCGACGGCGCGACCGGCGAGAGCTGGTACCACCAGTACGACGTGTCGGAGTTCGGCGCCGAGGCCGACCACTTCTCGGTGCGCGTAGGCCCGAACCGCTTCTCCGACCGCGGCGTCGTGCTCGACCTCCCTTCGCTCCAGGGCGAGGTGCGGTTCACGACCCCGCTCGACCCCTGGCCTGTCTCGCTGCTCTCCCCCGGTGTCATGGGTTGGTACGCCTGGGTGCCGAAGATGGAGTGCAAGCACGGCGTCGTGTCGTTCGGCCACGACCTCGAAGGCGCCCTCACGCACGCGGGCACGACGTCCTCCTTCGACGGCGGTCGCGGCTACCTCGAGAAGGACTGGGGAGCGGCGTTCCCGGCGGGCTACGTGTGGCTGCAGACCAACCACTTCAGCGACCCCGGCACGTGCCTCACCGGCTCGATCGCCGTGATCCCGTGGCTGCGCTCGGAGTTCCCCGGCCACATCGTCGGCCTGAAGCACGACGGCGTGCTGCACAAGTTCACGACGTACAACGGCGCCAAGACCACGAGGATCGAGGTGGACGACGACGAGGTGCGCTGGGCCCTGCGAGCACGCGGCGGCGCCGTGCTCGAGATCACCGCCGACCGCCCCCGCGGCGGTCTCCTGCACGCCCCCATCCGCACCGAGATGCACCGCCGGGTCGAGGAGACCCTCGATGCCACGGTGCAGGTGCGGCTGACCGCAGCGGACGGCCGAGTGCTGCTCGAGGACACCGGCCACTGCGCCGGCCTCGAGGTGCACGGCGACATCCACCGCCTCACAGCCTCCTAGCCCGCCGAGATTCCGGATGAGGGTGCCCCTGGTTGCCTAAGAGGCAACCAGGCTTCCCCAGCGGCGGCGCGGCCGGTGGCGGAACATCTGCGGCTGGGGAAGGGTTACCTCAGCAGTACGCCGTCCCCCGCACCCCTGACCCTTGGAGCACCTGTGCCCGTTCGTGACGCATCCACCTCGTGGACCGGCGACCTGATGACCGGCAACGGCGTCGTCTCGCTCGACTCCAGCGACGCCGGCCAGTTCCCCGTCACCTTCCCGCGCCGCGCGGGCGAGCCCGAGGGCCAGACGAGCCCCGAGGAGCTCGTCGCGGCCGCGCACTCCGCCTGCTTCGCGATGTCGCTGTCGAACGAGCTCTCCAAGGCCGGCACCCCGCCGACCTCGCTCGCCGCGAGCGCCGAGGTGACCCTCGACAAGAACGCCGCAGGCCAGCTCGCCATCACCAAGATCGTGATCTCGGTCGACGGCGTCGTCGCCGGCATCGACCAGGCGACCTTCGCCGAGGCCGCCGCGACCGCCAAGGCCGGCTGCATCATCAGCCGCGCGCTCGCCGGCGTCGAGGACATCAGCGTCGAAGCCACCCTGCTCGACGCCTGATCCAGCGCACGCTGCACAGCCCCAAGCACGACGTACGACGGCCGCCCCGGACCCCCCAGTCTGCGGCGGCCGTTCGCGATGAAGGGTGGGCCCCCGCCGGGCGACGATGGCCGAAGGCCTCGCCCGGTAGGGGACTTCATCCCAGAGAGCCGAACCAGAGCGGCAGTCATCACCGCGTTCGGGCGTCACCCCTGCCCAGTCGTCCGCGCCGAGCGGGGTACGGCGACGGCTCGACGGCGGTCGACGCGCGACCGGGGCCGCCGCTCGGCGAGCCCTGGGCGCCGTGCCGTCCCGCGTGATCGACTTGCACCGCAGGGAACATCCGTTGATAGTTGAGCCTTGAACTACTGACGCGCCGAACGGCGCGCACCACGACCCGACCATCCGTGGAGGTCCGCCATGCCCGCCGTCACCGTCGATGACATCACCGTGCTGCCGCGCGTGCGGCGTCCCGACCCGGGCCTCGCACCGGCACGTGCGGTGCGCAGCGTCACGACCGCGCCGTCCGGCTTCGAGGGCGAGGGCTTCCCAGTGCACCGCGCCTTCGCCGGAGTGCCGGCCGAGGCGCTCGACCCGTTCATCATGATGGATCAGATGGGCGAGGTGGAGTACGCGCCGGGCGAGCCCAAGGGCACCCCGTGGCACCCGCACCGCGGCTTCGAGACCGTCACCTACATCATGGACGGCTCGTTCATCCACCAGGACTCCCACGGTGGCGGCGGCTCGATCACCAACGGCGACACGCAGTGGATGACGGCCGGATCCGGCCTGCTGCACATCGAGACCCCGCCCGAGTCGCTCGTCATGAGCGGCGGCCTCTTCCACGGCCTGCAGCTCTGGGTCAACCTCCCGCGCGAGGCCAAGATGAGCGCGCCGCGCTACCAGGACCTCCGCGCGAGCGAGACCCTCCTGCTCTCCAGCGACGACGGCGGCGCACTGCTGCGTGTCATCGCCGGCGACGTCGGCGGACACACCGGCCCGGGCGCGACCCATACGCCGATGGCGATGGTGCACGCCTCGATCACGTCGGGCGCGCAGATGACCATCCCGTGGAGGCAGGACTTCAACGCGCTCGTGTACGTGCTGTCGGGCACCGGAACGGTCGGCGAGGAGAAGCGCCCGGTGAAGGCCGGCCAGCTCGCCGTCTTCGGCCCGGGTGCCACGCTCACCGTCACCGCGGACCCGACTCAGGAGAGCCGTCTCGGCGGCCTCGACGTCGTGATCCTCGGCGGCGAGCCCATCCGCCAGCCGATCGCGTGGCACGGCCCGTTCGTGATGAACACCCAGCGCGAGCTGCTGCAGGCTTTCGAGGACTTCCAGGCGGGCCGCCTCGGCACCGTGCCCGCCGACGGCATCCAGCCCTTCCGCGCCTGACCCCGCCGCACGTGAAGTCGCCCCCGGCCGTGCTTGTCACCGCCGGGGGCGCGTTCGTCCTGTGACGCGACGCCGCCTCACAGGGCGTGCAGGTGCGGTGCGGCCTGCGCGTGCGGCAGGGTTGCGTCGTGACATCGCGCTTCCACGCCCTGCACTCGGCGACCACGACCGTCCTGCTGACGCACGACGGCGACGTCCCGCGCGTCCTGCACTGGGGGCGGCGCCTCGGCGACGGCGCGGTCGAACCCGCTGCGCTCGATGCCCTGCTCGACGCCTCGATCCCCAACGGCGGCCTCGACACGGTCACGCCGCTGTCCCTCCTGCCCGAGCACGTGCGCGGCTGGGCGGCGTACGGCGGGATCAGCGGCCACCGGTCCGACGGCACCGCCTGGGCACCACTGCTGCGCCGTACGTCGTCGGCTGCCGATCCGACGTCGCTCACGTGGACCGGGGCGGACGCGATCGCGGGCATCTCGGTCACGCTCGTCGTCGCGCTCGACGAGCACGGCGTGCTGTCGGTGACGGCGTCGCTCACGAACGACGGCGCCGACCTCTACTCGCTCGACTCGCTCACGCCCACGATCCCCCTCCCCGCACGTGCGTCCGAGGCGATGACGCTGACCGGCCGCTGGGCGCACGAGATGCACAGCACCCGTCACGCCCTCGGCCCGTACGCGCTCGTCCGCGAGAGCCGTCGCGGCCGCACGTCCCACGAGTCGTGGCCCACGATCGGCATCGGCACCCCCGGCTTCTCCGAGCAGAAGGGCGAGGTGTGGCTCGCGCACCTCGCGTGGAGCGGCAACCACCGGCTTGTCGTCGAGACGCTGCCGGACGGTCGCCGCGTGCTGTCGGCGTCCGACCTCCTGCTGCCGGGCGAGGGGATGCTGGCGCCCGGCGAGACGTACGAGGCACCCGCCGTCCTCGGCACGTGGTCGGAGTCGGGTCTCACCACTGCGAGCCAGCAGTTCCACGACCACGTGCGCGCCCGTCCGTCCCACCCGAAGGCTCCGCGGCCGGTGCTGCTCAACACGTGGGAGGCCGTCTACTTCAACCACGACGTGGCCGCGCTGCAACGCCTCGCCGACGACGCCGCCGCGGTCGGCGTCGAGAGGTTCGTGCTCGACGACGGCTGGTTCGGCGAGCGCGACGACGACACGTCGTCGCTCGGCCACTGGTACGTCGACAAGCGCAAGTACCCCCGCGGCCTGGGTGAGCTGGCCGACCACGTCGTCGGGCTCGGGCTCGAGTTCGGCCTGTGGGTCGAGCCCGAGATGGTCAACCCCGACAGCGACCTCTACCGCGCCCACCCCGACTGGGTGCTGCACGTCGACGGCTACGAGCCGCTGCTGGGCCGCAACCAGCTCGTGCTCGACCTCGGCCGCACCGAGGCGTTCGACTACCTGCTCGAGCGGCTCGACGCGCTGCTCGCCGAGCACCCGATCACGTACCTGAAGTGGGACCACAACCGCGAGCTCGTCGCTGCCGCACACCGTGGTGGCGTGGCCGGCGTACGCCGTCAGACGCTGGCGCTCTATGCCCTGCTCGACGAGCTGAAGCGGCGTCACCCTGGGCTCGAGATCGAGTCGTGCTCGGCCGGAGGTGGGCGGATCGACCTCGGGATCGCTGCTCGGACGGACCGCTTCTGGACGTCGGACTGCAACGACGCGCTCGAGCGCCAGACCATCCAGCGCGGGTTCTCCTACCTGCTGCCTCCCGAGCTCATGGGCGCGCACGTCGGCGGCGCGTGGTCGCACACCACCGCGCGCACGCAGACCCTGCCGTTCCGCGCCGCCACGGCGCTCTTCGGGCACCTGGGCTTCGAGTGGAACCTCTCGGCCGCGAGCGCCGAGGACCGAGCCGGTGTCGCGCAGGTGATCGAGGTGCACAAGCGGTTCCGACCGTTGCTGCACACCGGTCGCGTCGTGCGCGTGGACCACGCCGACCCGAGCGCGCTGGTGCACGGGGTGGTCGCCCGCGACGGCTCCGAGGCCCTGTTCGCCTACGCGCAGCTGACGGCGTCCGATGCCACGGTGCCCTCACCCGTACGCCTGGTGGGCCTGGATCCGGCTCGCCGCTACCGCGTCGAGCGCGTGCTTCTGCCGGGCGCGAACTGGGACATGCAGCGCCACCACCCGTCGTGGTACGACGCCCCGATCGAGGTCGCGGGCGACGTCCTGGCAGAGGTCGGTCTCCCGATGGGCGTCCACGTCCCCGAGCAAGCGACCCTCATCCACGCCACCGCCCTCTGACCGCTTCGCGCGGTGGGGTGGGCGCGGGCGCGCTGGCACGGTTGGATGTCCGCATGAGTGACAGCATTCGTTGGGGAATCATCGGCACCGGTGGAATCGCCGCGGCCTTCGTCCGTGACCTGGGGCTGCTCGAGGACGCCGAGGTCGTCGCCGTCGGGTCGCGCAGCCAGGAGAGTGCCGACGCGTTCGCCGACGAGCACGGCATCGCGCACCGGCACCCGTCGTACGCCGCCCTGGCGGCCGATCCGGACGTCGACGCGGTCTACGTCGCGACCCCGCACCCCGGCCATCACGACGCCGCGATGCTCGCGATCGAGGCGGGCAAGGCCGTGCTGGTGGAGAAGCCGTTCACCATGGACGCCGCCGAGGCGCGCTCACTGGTCGCTGCCGCCCGCTCCCGCGGCACGTTCCTCATGGAGGCCATGTGGACCCGGCACCTGCCGCGGACCCTCGCCATCCGCGAGATCGTCGAGTCGGGCCGCCTCGGCGACATCGTGCTCGTGACCGCCGAGCACGGCCAGTGGTTCGAGGACGACCCGGCCTTCCGGCTCTTCGCCCCCGAGCTCGGCGGCGGCGCGCTGCTCGACCTCGGCATCTACCCCGTGTCGTACGCCCACATGCTGCTCGGCACGCCGCGCGCCATCACCGCCGTCAGCGACCCTGCCTTCACCGGCGTCGACGGGCAGACCTCGATGATCCTGCAGTTCGACGGCGGAGCGCACGCGGTGCTCACGACGACGCTGCGGGCCGCGACCGAGTGCCACGCGGTGATCGCGGGGCGCGAGGGCCGCATCGAGATCGACGACGTCTTCTACGTCCCCGGGTCGTTCCGCGTCATCCCGCGCGTCGGTCGCGACGACGGCGAGGCCGAGGTGCACACGTTCGACGAGCCGGGCCACGGCCTGCGCTACCAGGCGGCCGAGGTCGGCCGGTGCCTGCGAGCCGGCCTCACGGAGTCGCCGCGGCTTCCGCTCGACGAGACGGTCGCGATCATGGAGACCCTCGACGAGGTGCGCCGCCAGATCGGCCTCACCTACCCCGACCTCCACTGACCGCACCCCCCAGTTCCCCGAGCTACTGCCCACATCGACGTTGAGGCACTTCGTTCAGCGTCGATGTGGGCAGTAGCTCGCTCGCCTCGGAGCGGTCGGCCGGCCCGCCGCTGCGGCCGACGGGTGTGTCGGCGGCGTACGGCGACCGCGCACTCGTACGCTCGCCTGCATGTTCCAGAGCCCCGGCCAGTGCCCGCAGTGCGAGCAGGCGGACCTCGTGCGCAAGGGCGGCAAGGACCAGTGCCCCCGGTGCTTCTACCTGCAGCCGTGCTGCGACGGCGGCGACCTCTGCGGCCCGGGCTGGACCGACACCCGCGCCACCGGCTGATGTCACCCGTTAAGGACAGAACACGCCCGTGAAGGGAGCTTTCTGTCCTTAGCGGGTGCCCGTCGCGCCGGTCAGTGCTGGTAGGTCGGCGCGATCAGCGCGCGGCCCAGCGTGTGGAACGCCAGGTTGAAGCCGACCACGGCCGGTGACACCGAGGCGTCGACCCCCAACGACGGTACGTCGACCGCGTGCACCACGAAGAAGTACCGGTGCGGGTGGTCACCGGGCGGCGGTGCGCAGCCGCCGTACGACGCGGAGCCGAAGTCGGTCCGCACGTGGAACCCACCGGGCAGCGCGGAATCCGACTCCCCCGCGCCGCGCGCGAACGACGTGACCGTCAGCGGCACGTCGACGACCGTCCAGTGCCAGAAGCCCGACGGGATCGGCGCATCAGGGTCGAAGCAGGTCACCACGAAGCTCTGCGTCCCCTCGGGAAACCCCGACCATGCCAGCTGGGGCGAGACGTTCTCGCCACCCACGGAGTCGTGCACGAACGTGAGCGCCACCTGCTCTCCGTCCGCCACATCCGCACTCGTCACCGCGAACGACGGCACCGGCGGCAGGTACTCGTACGGGTTGACCATGACCGGACGCTCGAGACCCATGCGGATCGCCCCTCTCCAGCCGTACGACGTCGACGCACTGTCGACGCCGCTCACGATCCTGCCCCGCCGAAGCCGTCGTCGCAGCCCATCCGCCCAGCCGCCCCCTGTGCCGGGGCGGCCAGGACAGGGTGCCGCGACACCGTGGGACGCCCAGCCTGTGCATGAATCTGGGGACAACGTGGGGACATCCGGTGCACGACTGCCTCCAGCCTGTGTACATCCTGTGGGTAGCAAAACTAGTTCAGAAACTTCGATGAAACCCCTTGTGCCCGTTGGCGATACGGGCGTAGAACTCTCCCACCGCACAGCACCGCGGAGGGCCAGCCGGAGGAGACTCCGGACGGCGGCGGACCGGGAGACCGGGCCACCGAGCAGCCCGAAGCGGAGCGAACGGGACGCCGAACGAGCACGGTGAGCCACTGGGGCAACTCAGGCGGCGGCGAGCTGGGAGACCAGGGAGCCGGCGGGCTGGCCGAGCGAGGGAGGCACGTCGAGGAAGGCGAAGCAGGCGCGCGGGGCAACCCGACGCCAGCGGTGCGGGAAACCGTGCCGGTGGTGCGCCGGCTCACTCCCACCTCGACAGCACCGAGCACGACCACCTGACCCATGGAGGGAAACCTCCGATGGCGGGGCTGCGGGAGACCGCGGTGCCGACGGGGAAGGGCAGGGAGTTCGGTGCACGCCGACGACGAACGTAAGGCCATCGGGGCAACCCGGCGGAGGTGACGCGGGAGACCGCGAAGCTGACGGGTCTAGCGGACGCGGAGGCGGCCGCCGATGTGATCGGCGGGCCGGCTGGGGCAACCCGGCAGCGGCGCGAAGGGCGGGCAACCTCCCCACGCGACGAGGTCCGACGGACGCACGGCTGCACAGAAGGTCGACCTCGCGGTCGGGGCAACCCGGCCGCAGGCCGACCGGACGTGCGAACGCGGGGCCCCTCGATCTCATACATCGAGGGGCCCCGCACCATTTTCCAGTGTGCCAAGCCCGAGCGCCGGAAGGCGCGAGCGACACGGCCGCGACCCCACCGCATCGCCGAGGCCTGCATCACGCCGTGCTCGCCGCCGCGGCCCCGCGCACCGGATGCGGTCGGCCGGCCGACCCTTTAGCGTCGGGGCATGGCGCCCGACCCCACCGATGCTCCCGGCCGCGTCACGCGGCTGGTGGGCGTCTACCGGGCCGAGGGCAGCCTGCGGGGCGAGGTGGCGTACGTGCTCGGGAAGCTCCTGGGCCGGGCCCACTGCTCCCTGTGCGACATCACGCACTCGCCGCTGCACCGCAAGGCGGCGTGGGACCGCATGGCCACGGGTCTCGGCGTCCCGTTCGAGCTCGTCCACCTCGACGAGCGCGACGCGGCCACGGCCGCGCTCGTCACCGGCTGGGACGACTCGCCCGCTGTCCTCGCGGAGGTGCAGGGGTCGCTCCGGATCGTGCTCGGTCCGGACGACCTCGAGGGGCTCGGCGGTGATGTCGGCCGGTTCGAGGCCGCGTTGCTGTCGGGGTTGGCGCACGCCGAGCTGGCTCTCCCCGCCTGACTGACGCAGCGGCCCGTGTCAGCAGCGTGCTGACGTGCGCGGCCGCCCGTGTCAGGGCGCGCCGTACGGCGCCAGCGCCCTTCGACGTAGGTGCCCGGGCCGGGCTAGCGTGCGCCCATGCCTGACGCCGTCGACCCCGCCGCCACCGCCGACGAGGAGCGCGCGGTCCGCGCACGCCTGCGCCGCATCGCCGACCACGAGGACCGTGTCCGGGCGAACCCGCTCACCGCGGTCACGCGCCACCTCAGCAAGACCGCTGCGTTCGCCGCCGTCTACCGCCGGGTCGGCCCGAAGGTCGACCCGACTCTCATGAAGATCCGCGACGGCCGGTTCCTTGCGGCCCTCTACGGCTTCCCGTTCCTCACGTTGCACAGCACGGGAGCCAAGAGCGGGCTTCCGCGCGAGTCGCCGCTGCTGTACGTGCGGGACGGCGACGACGTCATGCTGCTCGGCACCAACTTCGGCCAGGCCAAGCACCCCGCCTGGACGGCGAACCTGCTCGCCCACCCCGAGTGTGCGGTCGTGATCGGCCCCGAGCGCCTCGACGCCCTGGCCGAGCTCTGCGACGACCAGACCTGGGCCGAGCTCTTCCCGAGGTTCGAGGCCGTTTACCCCGGGTACGCCGGATACCTCGAGCGTCGCGGTGAGCTCACCCCGCGCATGCTGCGCCTCCGCCCCGTCGTCTAGGCCGAGCAGCGATCCTGGGTCCGCTCGAACAGGGGCTCCTCCGCGGCGCGGCTACCTGCTCCGGTAACTCCTCGTAACCGCAGCCTGACCACGCGTGAAACACCGGGGCGGAGGCCGTGACGTGCGGCGTGCCTCCCGGAGAAACGTTCCGGAGCGACCCAACGCGCTGGTTCACTGCACCCAGAAGTTCTCACCCTGGGAGGGGCCCATGCTCGGGATCATCGGACTCATCATCGGCGGCGCTGTGATCGGCGTGCTCGCGCGCTTCGTCATGCCGGGGCGGCAGAGCGTTCCGGTCTGGCTGACCATCGTCGTCGGCATCGTCGGCGTGCTGATCGGCAACTGGCTCGCGAGCTTGCTCGGCGTCCGCGACACGGGCGGCATCGACTGGATCCGCCACATCCTGCAGGTCGTCACCGCGATCGTGCTGCTCGCGATTCTCGGCGGCGTGATGGGGCGCAGGGCGAGCGCCTGACGCACCCCGACATACCACTGCCCCGAAATCCTCCAGGATCTTCGGGGCAGTGGCGTATCCGAGGGCGGCTCAGCCCTTGACCGACCCGGCGAGCAGGCCGCGGACGAAGAACCGCTGCAGCGAGAAGAACACGATGAGCGGCACGATGATCGCGATGAACGCTCCCGCCGTGATCAGGTGCAGGCTCGACCCGTAGGTTCCCTTGATGTTCGACAGGTACACCGTGATCGGGGCGACGTCGACCGTACCGCCGGCGAACGTGAGACCGACGAGCAGGTCGTTCCACACCCAGAGGAACTGGAAGATCGCGAACGACGCGATCGCAGGCACCGACAGCGGCAGCACGATCCTGCGGAAGATCAGGAAGTGGCTGGCGCCGTCCACGCGAGCGGCCTCGAAGAGGTCGCGCGGCAGCTGGGCGATGAAGTTGTGGAGCAGGAAGATCGCCAGCGGGAGCGCGAACATCGAGTGCGCGATCCAGAGGGGCATGAAGCTCGTGCCACCCGTGGGCCAGATCCACCCTCCCAGGAGCGGGATGTCCTGGACGAGCGTCTTCAGAGGCGGAAGGCCGAACCAGCCCAGGTTGAACAGCTGGAGAAGGGGCAGGAGCGCCATCTGCAGCGGCACGACCTGCAGCGCGAAGATCGACAGGAACATCGCGTTGCTGAACTTGAACGGCACCCACGCGAGCGCGTACGCCGCCATGAGGGCGAGCGTCAGCGGGATGATCGCCGCCGGGATCGAGATGACGAACGAGTTGATGAAGTACGGGAGGATGCCGCCCGGGATCGTCTCACCGCCGGTCAGCACCTCCTTGTAGTTGTCGAAGGTGAAGATCGGGTTGGAGAGGACGGTCCACCAGCCGCTGTTGTTGGCCTGATCGGCCGGGCGCAGCGAGGTGACGAGCAGGCCCAGCGTGGGGATGGTCCACAGCACCGTCAGCACGATGACGAAGCCGGTGGCCCAGGGGCTCGACAGGTTGCGCCGCAGCGCGCTGGACATGCCGCCGTGGTCGGGGGCAGCGGTCAGGGCCTTCTCGGCCGCGGCCGCGATTCCAGGAGTCTCGACGCTCATCGGATCGACTGCTCCTTCCTCAGCTGCACGATGTTGTAGATGATCAGGGGGATGACAGCGACGAACAGCACGACGGCAAGAGCGCTGCCGCGTCCCTTGTCGAACTGGACGAACGCCTGTGCGTACATCTCGTTCGAGAGCACCTGAGTGCCGAAGTTTCCGTTGGTCATCGTGCGCACGATGTCGAAGACCTTCAGGACGCCGATGGCGATCGTGGTGAGGACGACGACGAGCGTGCCGCGGATCATCGGGACGGTCACCTTCGAGAAGAGCTTCCAGCCGACGGCGCCGTCGAGCATGGCCGCCTCGGTCACGTCCATCGGGATCGCCTTGATGGCGGCCGAGAGCACGACCATCGCGAAGCCCACCTGGATCCACACCATGATGATGATGAGGAAGAAGGTGTTCCACGGTTGGAGCAGAAGCCAGTTCTCGGGCGTGACTCCGAATGCGGACACGAAGGCCGAGAGCAGGCCCACCTGGGTCTCTGCCGGGTCGCGGTACTCGTAGATGAGCCCCCAGATGATCGAGGCTCCGACGAACGAGATCGCCATGGGCATGAAGATAAGCGACTTGGGCAGCGACTCGCGGCGCATGCGGTCCATGAGCAGTGCGAGGACGAGGCCGACCACGGTCGAGAAGATCGGGGTGACCACGATCCAGATCGCCGTGTTGCGCAGGAAGACCCAGTTGGACTCCGTGCCGAAGATCCACGAGTAGTTCGCCAGGCCGACCATCTTCTTGCCGTCGGCCCCGAGGAAGCTCTGATACGTGGTCTGCACGGCCGGGATCACCAGGCCGATGAGGAGCAGCAAAGCTGCCGGCCCCAGGAAGATCAGCCGTGCGAGCGGGGTCTGCACCTTCCCCTTGGTGCGCGCTGCCAGGAAGAACACCAGCAGCAAGACTCCGAAGAACACCAGCACCACGCTGGCCATCAAGGCCAGTTTGGATGCGTTTCCCATCCCCTCGACCACCCTTTCGATGCGTCGAACACCACGCGCTCACCGGGCCGGAGGCCCGGATAGTGAACCGGGGCCCGGAAGGAGTGTCTACCCCTTCCGGGCCCCGGCCGGTGCTACTTCGTCACGACTGGTCGCGACAGGGTGCCTGACTAGCTGGCGGGCCAAGCAGCGTCGATCGCCTTGACGGTCTCGTCCACGGACTTGTTCTCTCCGAAGAAGGCCGTCATGCCGGTCCAGAACGAACCCGCACCGACAGCAGCCGGCATGAGGTCCGAAGCGTCGAACCGGAAGGTCGCGGTCGAGTCGGTGAGGTACTTCGCCGACAGGGCCGAGATCGGGTCGGAGTACGCGTCCAGCGGCACGCCGTTGTTCGCGGACACCCAGGTGCCCTCCTTGACCTTCAGGGTCGCGAACGTGTCGCTCGCCAGGAAGGCCTGGAACTCCTGGACCTCGGGACGGTCAGCGAAGGCCGTCACGAACTCGCCACCGCCGACGATCGGGGTGGTGACATCGGCGCTGATCGCCGGGAGGTAGAACGCGAACACGTCCTTGTCCTCGCCGATCTCGGCCTTCTTGTCGAAGTTGACCCAGAAGTTCGCGTAGAACGACGCCTGCTGGTACATGCCGCACTTGCCCTCGAGGATCGGCTTGCCGCCGTCCTGGAACGCGGTCGTGGCGATGGTCTTCGTGTCACCGAAGCCGGCGTTCGCGTACTTGCTGTTGCGCATCCAACCCTCGAGGGTCGTGAACGCCTGCTTGATCTCGGGTGAGTCGAACTTGAGCTCGTGCGAGATCCACTTGTCGTAGGCCTCGCCACCCTGCTGACGCAGGACGAGCTGCTCGATCCAGTCGGTGGCGAGCCAACCGGTGGCGCCACCGGACTCGATGCCACCGCACCACGGCTTGACGCCGTCAGCGGCCATCTTGTCCGAGAGGGTGAAGAGCTCGTCCCACGTGGTGGGGACGGTGTAGCCCTTGGCCGCGAAGGTCTTGGGCGAGTACCAGACGAACGACTTCATGTTCGCGCCCAGAGGAGCGGCGTAGAACGTGCCGTCGACGGTGCCGTAGTTCTTCCACGCCTCAGTCCAGAACTTGCCGACGTTGTCGGTCACGGCCTGCGGAGCCGGCTTGGGGCCGCCCTGCTGGACGAGCTTCTGGAGCAGACCCGGCTGCGGGATGAACGCGATGTCAGGCGCGTTGCCGCCCTGGATGCGCGTCGGCAGCTGAGCCTCGAACTGGTCGGACCCTTCGTACACGACGTCGATGCCGGTGCACTTCTCGAACTGGGCCCACGACGTCTCGAACTTCTGCTGCTCGGGCGGCAGGATCGAGGTGAAGACGGTGACCTTGGTACCGGGCTGGGATGCGTACGAGGTGTAGTCCTCGCAGCCGGCCACGACCGGGGTGCTGGAGCTCGGCGCAGGCGCCGAGCTGGAGGTGTCGCCACCGCCGCTGCTGCCACAGGCAGCAAGAAGCAGAGCTGCCGCTACGCCACCGACAACGGTGGCAGTGCGGCGAACGGGAACGGACATTCTGTCTCCCTCGAGCCGATTTAAGAGGTCCGGGTGGCTGATCCCCGGGCTTGTAAGCGTTTCGCATCTTGCTGCGAGTCAGGCGCGTAAGCAAGGGGTTTCAGCGAGGTTTCGGCCTGCAACCGATTACAAATTGGTATCGGTGGGCAACGATGGAGCGCTCCCACGATAGCGCTATCTGACCGCGGCGGGAAGTCCCTGCGCCGAAGCGGCGGGCACCACGCTCTGCGGTCTCGCGGGTTGCTCGTGACCGACGCTGCCACGGACGCCTCGACGATGCGCGCCGAACGGTGCGGCCGCGATCCTTTTGCAACCTTGGCCACCCGCGCGGCACAGCCGTGAGCCCGGTGAGGTACGCAACTGCGGAGGCGTCAGTCGCCGACGTGCGGGGCCGGGGGGGCGCTGCGCCGGCGCAGGATCCGCACCACCCCGACCAGGCCGACCGCGGCCCAGACCCCGTTGAGCAGCGCAGACTGCCACGCGGCGATCGAGATCGCCCAGACCAGGAGCGCTGCAGCGAAGACGGTGTTGGCGCCCTGGTAGCGCAGCGACGCGGAGTCCCAGCGGCCAGCGGTCAGGAGCCCGTACGCCGCAAGGACACCCAGCGCGCCCACCCAGCCCAGGATGTCCGTGACAGTCATGACGCCACGCTACGACGCCGGCTGGTCGGCGAAGGGCACGCGCGGGCCATCGCCCACGCGCGGCGCCGTCCGATGGGTCTCGTGGCAGGTCGACGCGGCTCAGGCTGCGACGACGGCGATCCAGGCGCGGAGAGCGTCGAGGGATTCCGCGTCGATCCCGTGGCCGCCGGGCGAGCGACGCGTGGACGCAGTGGCACCGGACGGGCCCGTGACATAGGCCCACGTGCGGTCGAGCAGGTCGCGCGGGATCACGGTGTCGGTCTCGCCCTGCACGACGAGGACGTCGGTGCCCGCGAGCCGCCGCTCGACCGTGGACACTCCTGCGTCGAACGGCAGGGTGCCGAAGAGGATGGCGACGCCGTCCCACCGTCCGGGGTCGTCGAGCAGCAGCCCGCCGGCGAAGGCCGCACCGCCGCTGAAGCCGACGAGCACGACCCGGCGTCCGGCGGCCTCGGAGTCGATCCAGCCGCGGAACCAGCCCATGGTCGCGCGCAGGGACTCCGCGACCGGGCGCCCGATCCCACGGTTCTCGAACCAGGCGAAGCCCGCGCCCTCGGCGATGGGCGCGCGTACCGCGGCGTACGCCGGGCCCGCCGGCAGGTGCGCGGCGAACCCGATGATGTCGCCTTCGTCGGACCCTCGGCCGTGGAGCAGGACGACGAGCGGAGCGGCCGCGTCGGTGCTGCCTGCTGTGACGACGACGGGCGCTTCCCAGCCGCTCACGCGTCAGGCTGAGCAGGCGAAGGACGCAGCTCGTCGCCTGTCGCGACGCCGGACCAACGCTCGAGGTCACCACGCAGGTCGAGGTGCTCGATCGGGGCTGCGTTCGCGTACTGGCCCCACTCCGACTTCGGCAGCATCCACATCACCTCGAACTCGTTGCCGTCCGGGTCCTGCGCGTAGAGGCTCTTGGTCGCTCCATGGCTCGATGCCCCGACCAGCGCGCCGGCCTCCACGAGCACCGCCTGTGCGTCCTGGAGCTCGTCGATCGTGTCGACCTGCCAGGCGAGGTGGTAGAGGCCGATGCCCGGGCGCTTGGGGCCGGTGGCCGTGCCGATGCCGAACAGGCCGAGGTCGTGGTGGTTGCCGCTGCGCGGAAGCCTCAGGAAGGCCGCGTTCGCGCGCGGCTCGAGCGCCACGACCTCCATGCCCAGCACGCGCTGGTAGAACTCCAGCGAACGCTGCAGCTCGGACACGTAGAGGACGGCGTGGTTGAGCCTGACGGCGGAGACGGGCACGGGAACCTTCTTCGGGACGACGGGGACGGGCACCGGTGGAACGAGCCGACCGGCCCGCTCTATTCCTGACGCGTCAGATGATGCAGGGTAAGGTAATGGTCGTGCCTCGCGCCATCGACGATCCCCTCATCACCACGTTCGGCCGTCTGCTCGAGGCCTTCAGCGGCATGGAGCGACGCCTCGCCCGCACCCTCGAAGCCGAAATCGAGCTTCCGCTGACGTGGTTCGAGGTGCTTCTTCGCGTCGCACGATCGCCCGACGAGCGCCTGATGATGGGCGAGCTGTCGGCGCAGCTCGCGTTCACCACCGGCGGCGTGACCCGGCTGGTCGATCGCATCGTGGAGGCGGGCTACCTCGAGCGGGTCCCGGCGGCGCACGACCGCCGCGTCATCTGGGCAGTCGTGACCCCGCTCGGGCACGAGGTCGTCGAGCATGCGGCCGCCATCCACGCTGCCGAGCTCCACGAGATCTTCGCCGGCTTCACCAAGGCCGACCGCAGGCACCTCGACTCGATGCTCGACCGCCTCCGCACGCCGTCAGCCCAGCGTTAGTCGTTCAGCCGGGCTCTGTCCAGATGCCCCTCGCGGCGCTGGGCCGAGGTGAGCCGCTCCGGATCCCGGACCGCGTCGTGATCCGTTCAGGCCGGTGGGGTGAAGACCGTGGTGAGCGCGCTGAACGATGTGCCACCGGTGGTACCGCCACCGACGAGGTAGATGCGCCCGCCGATGACTCCCGAGGCCATCCCGTGACGCCCCGTGGTCAGCGACGCCTCGACCCGCCAGGTGTCCGCCACCGGGTCGTAGGACTCGTTCTCGGTGAACGCCCCACCGGTCGTCGTGATCTCACCGCCGATGACGTACGCGCGCCCGTTGACCACCTGGACGGCCGTCGTGCGACGCCCCGTCGGCATGGCTGCGCGGCTCGTCCACGACACAGCGCCTGACACCAGGGCCTCGGACGAGGTGAGGGTGCCGGCCACGGTCGTTCCGTCAGCGAGCCGGGTCCGCCCGCCGAAGGCGAAGACAGTCGTGCCGATCGCGGCCACGCCCGGGTTGTCGCGCGCCGTCGCCAGGCTGGGGGCCGACGTCCACGCCGTGGGGTTGGCGAGGTCGAGCTTCTCGACCGACGCGAGGGACGCGCCGTTCGCGCCCAGACCTCCGACCGCGTACATGGTCGATCCGACCAGCGCCGCACCAGCCCCACCGCGGGCGGTGCTCAACGCGGGCAGGGCAGCCCAGCTGTTCGTCCCCGGTGTGTAGACCCAGCCCTCGGCAACCGCGCCGGAGAAGGGCGCGTCGGACCCGCCGACGACGTAGAGCTTGCCGTTGTAGGCGACGACCGAGGGGTTCTCCACCGCGGTGCCCGGCTTGGCTGCCCGTGCGGTCCACACCTTCGTCACCGAGTCATAGGCGTAGAGCGTGTTCTGGTGCCCGACGGAGTCCTTGCCCCCGACGACGTACATCGTGGTGCCGATCGCGGCGCCACCCGCGTCGAGCCTGTTCGCCGGCAGGGACGTGCCCGTGCCGTAGCAGCCGGTCTCACGCGGCTTGAGCACGGTGATCTTGTCGCCCCCGAACTCGCCCACGATCACCCAGCCCTGCGTGGTCTGCCCGAGCGGCAACGGGTCGAGGAAGCCGCCCGTCAGCGAGGTCGAGCTCACCACGCTGCGGCCGTCGGCGGACAGCACCACGCGCGTGACGTCCTTGCCCGTGGAGTAGTTGGCGATCAGCAGGTTCCCCTTGAGGGCACCGCAGAACGCGTCGCCGGCGTACTCGATGATGCCGTCGGCCGACTTGTTCATGCCGAGGGACCTGATCGGCGCGGTGTAGCCCGGCGCCGCGCTGACGCCCTGCCAGTGTCCGTCGCCGAACACGCACTCGTTGCGCGTCGGGTTCGGGTGCCCGTAGTACTTGCCCTGCTCGATGAGGTTGAGCTCGTCAGGCTGCCCGCCCGGGTTGTCGCCGCCGGTGGTCCACGACGTCGTGTCGCCGAAGCCGAAGCAGGGCGCGGTGGGCGAAGGCGGGTAGCTCCCGACGACACCGAGCCCGTTGTCGGTCCCGTAGATGTGCCCGTTGCTGTGGAACACGAAGTCGTACGTGTTGCGCAGCCCGCTGGCCCACACGGTGACGTCGCAGGGGTTGGGCGAGTAGATGTCGGCACCGTTGTCGCACGTGCCGTCGAACGTGGCGCTGGCAACCTTGTTGACGTCGGCCACCAGGAGTGCGGCCGACAGTGGCTGCTCGGCGAGCGGCCCGAACTCGGTGTTGGCCGTGTTCGGGGCACCGGCGCCGGTGTTGCCACCGACCGCGACGTAGAGCTTGCCGTCGGCGCCGAAGTGCAGCGAGTTGACGCTGTGGTTGCTGATCGAGCGGGGCAGGCCCGTGATGACGTCCGACTTGGTCGCCAGGTTCGCACCCGAGAGGCGGCTCACCGTTCCCGTGTTGGCGATACCCGCCAAGACCGCAGGCGACGAGTGCGCCACCCAGACGATGACGCTGCTCGGGGTCGACGCCGGATCGATCGCGATACCGAGCGCGAGGCGGTTGCCCAGGCTCGTGACGGTCTGGTCGTTGGTCACGTTGCCGTTCGCGTCCAGCGTCAGCACGTGCACCGGACCGGTGAGGGTCGCGACGTAGAGCTTGCCGTCAGGCCCCTGGACGACGGACGTCGGCTTGGCCAACGCGTAGCTCAAACGGTCGAACGTGATCGAGCCCGTCGGCGGGGGCGGCGGCGGGGGCGTGATGGTGGCGTCGGTCACCGAGAAGCCGGTGAACGCGAAGGTCGGACGCACGGTCGCCAAGCGCGAGGTGGCGAAGACGCCCGAGAAGCTGCGGGTGCCGATCTGGGGGTTGATGCCCGCGGCGTCGAAGCTGAAGAACGCGCCGGGGACCGTCGCGGTGCCCAGGTTGGTGAAGGCGCCGCTGGTCCCGACGCGGTACGCCGCGGTGACGGTGCCGGCGCTCGGGGTGGTCGTGATCCGGGTGAACACCTCGGTGTTCGCAGGGATCACCATCGTCGCGGTCTGCTGCTTGAACGTCTGGACGCCCGCGGACTCGACCGTGTGCTCGAAGCGCCAGCCGCCGGCCACCGAGACGACGGCGATCCTCACGACCTCGTCCTGCGAGTAGCCGAACCAGGTGCCTGCCTGCTCGAAGCCCGCGGTGCTCGTGGGCAAGGTCGGCAGCTTGGACTCCAGGATCGTCGGTGCGGTGCCGTCGAAGCCGACGCCCAGCATGTTGTCCTGGTTGTTCGCGGCGATGTTGGTCCCACCGGGCGTGGTGGCGATGCGCAGGCCACCCCCGAGGGTGTCGATCGTCAACGCCGACGGGATGTACCCGCCGCCAGCAGCGCGCGGGAGGTACGTCGTCAGGCCGGTGCCCAGGCCGAGGCGGTCGACGATGCCGGCCGAGTTCTCGGTGAAGCCGAGGGAGTAGGGGCGCGCGATCTTGATCAGCGAGCACGCGACCGGCGAGCAGCCGCCCGAGTCCGCGATCACGAAGGAGACGGTGGCGCTCGACGAGATGTAGCCGGGGGCGGTCACGGTGACCGTCCCCGTGTACGTCCCGACCGCCAGCGAACCCGGGTCGGCAGTGAGGGTGAGCGACGCTGCGCCGGAGCCGGACGTCGGCGTGACCGTCAGCCACGGCTGGTTGTCGGTCACGGTGAACGTCGGCGACCCCGAGGTCGCGGCCAGGGCAGTCGTCCCGGTCGCCGGGCCGCCACCGAGGGTGCCGTTGATGGTGAGCGTCGCAGGCGTGAGCGACAGCGAGGGCGTCGGGGCACCGCCGATGGTGAACGTCGAAGTCACCACGTCGGTCCCGCCGCCGGTCTTGTCGACCGCTGCGGTCACGCTGTGCTGGCCGGGGGCGAGGGCGGCGGTGCTGTACGGCAGCGCGGTGCCGTTGGTGGCGGTTCCGGCAAGGTCGTACGCCGCCGTCGCCTCGGTCTTGGTCGGGGTCCCGGTGGCCGCGGGGTTGTCGAGGTAGAACCGCACGCGGGTGACGCCGGTCGCCGGGGTCAGGAACACGTACACCGAACCGCTCAGGGACGAGCCCTGAAGCGGAGTGGGTGCTGCGCGGTTGGACGATGTGCTGACCGACAGCGAGTACGTCGGCGGCGGCGGCGGCGGGGTGGCGGTCACGGTGAAGGACGCCGTCACGGTGTCCACGACGCCGCCGGGCAGGTCGACCAGGATCGTGAGCGAGTGCGCACCGACGGTCAGGCTGGCGGTGTTGAACGGCAGCGCGTTGCCAGTGGTCGCCGTTCCGGCGAGGTCGTAGGCCGCCTTCGCCTCGGTCTTGGTCGGAGTTCCGGTCGCCGTCGGGTTGTCCAGGAAGAACCGGACCCGGGTGATGCCGGTGGCCGGCGCGACGAACACGTAGACGTTGCCCGTCACCGAGGCGCCGTCCAGGGCCACCGGGGCCGAGCGGGTCGCGGACTGGCTCACCTGCAGCGAGTAGATCGACGCCGCAGACGCGCGGACCGGTGCGAGCACACCGATGATCAGGGCGAGTGCGACGAGGGCGATGGGGATACGCCTCATGTGTCCTACCTCCAGGCAAGTGAGATGCCCAGGGGAACACACTCCGTTGCGATTGCGGAACAGGGGTTACGCCATTCACCCCATTGAGTCGCGCTCCGTATTCGAACGGCCCACACCGCTAGACCGAACGGATGACGTGCCCCCGGCGCCATGGCGCGTGCCCGGTCGGTTGACCGGCCCGCAGCCCGGTCAGTGGCTCGGTCAGTGGCTCGGCAGAGGGGGGAGCGCCTCGCCCTCCCGGGCGCCGTGCAGCAGTGCGACTCTGCGCGCCACCTTGGCCAGGTCCATCTCGAGGCGCGTCGCTCGCACCCGGCCGGCACCCCGGATACCCGCGCTGAGCGTGCCTGTCACGACCTTGCGGACGACGTCGTTCCGTGTGGCAGCAACGACAGAGCGCAGCGGACCTGACATGCCGCGCAGGTAGACCTCGTCGAGCGGCTCAGGCAGGACCTCGGGATACAGCCGCTTGATCGCTGCTCGCCCCCGGCCCTGGTCATAGCTGTCGCTGAGGAAGGCCGCCAACGGGCGGGCGTGCACGTGCTGGGCGTAGAGCGAGCGGTCGAACACCCCTGTGACCCCGAGCTCGCGGAGCACGATCCCCAGGAGGCGGTCCTGGTGGCGATAGGGGAAGTCGGGCATGGCGCCGGGTTCGAAGGCCTCGAGGTATGCCGCGCGGGAGATCGAGGCGTTGCCCAGCCACAGTCCGGTCATGACGAGGGAGGGGTCGCTCTCGTACTCAGCGCACCTGGTGACGTACTCCTGGGCGTAGAGGACGGTCGCGAAACCTCCTCGCGGCACCGGGTCCGGAACCACCGTGGGCATGTAGCCGAGCACGAGGAGGCGGTCTCCCGGCGTGTGGCGCGCGGCATGGGCGGCCGCAAGGCCAGCGGCCGGGAGCACGTCGTCATCGAGCAGTACGAGCAGGTCGCCGGTGGCCGCTCGGGCGCCGAGTAGTCGGGCACTGGAGGCGCCGCGCCCCTCACCGCGCACCGGCACGAGTCGCCGATGGCGGCTCGCGAACTCCTCGAGCATGTCCATCGTCCCGTCATCGCTCGCATCGTCGACGACGACGAGCTCGAAGGGATCCGGGTCGGCGAGGATCCGTTCGATGAGCTGAGCGAGCTTGGCGCGACGGTTCCGCGTGGGGATCAGGATGGAGACAGCGAGGACCCCGTCGGGGTGCCGCCGGTTCGGCGGTGGACTCATCTCGCTCATGTCGTGACTGTCCTGGTCTGCACGGTTGGCTGGGCGACGACCTGGCGCGAGCCGGCCGCATGGATGGCGAGCCTAACCCCGGACCCGCCGCGTCGGCGGTGCCGGGGAGCGTGCGATCAACCGTCAGGCCTCCTCGAGGCGAAGAGCACCCCTCTCCAGATGTGTTCACCATCTATTCACCTCGGCAGGACGTCACCTCCACGAACGGAGTCCCCGCATCAGTCGAGCGCCAGGGCTGTCGCCGCGGCGCACCGGCCGACGTCGCCGCCGGCGTCATCGGGGCACGGCCGCCATGGCGTGGCCGATCGCCGCAACGTGACGGGCGTCGGTGCCGCAGCAGCCGCCGACAACACGCAGCCCCGGCAGGCGGCGCGCGAGGTCGAGGTAGCCGCGGGCGAGGTCGTCGGGGTCGCCGTCGTCGAGCACCTCGGCCTCGTCGAGCTCGGCATGGGTCATGCGCGACGCGTTCGCGCGCAGGGAGCCGATGCGCGACGACCAGGAGCCGTCGGCCTCGAGCCCGGGAAGGATGTGCTCGGGGTGAGCGCAGTTGACCATGAACCACGCGGCGTACTGGCCGGTCGCGGCATCGACCGCCTCGATCGCCTCGCGCAGCGGCTCGCCCGAGGGCAGCCTGCCGTCTGTCTCGACCGTGAAGCCGACGACGACGGGGACTCCCGCCTCTGCAGCTGCGGCTACCAGTCCGGTGCCCTCGTCGGAGTACGAGAGCGTGAACCCCGTGACGAGATCGACCCCAGCGTCCGTGAGATCGCGCACCTGCGAGCGGTGGTGCGTCGCGGCCTCGTCCGGGGTCATCGTCGTCCCCGGCACGTAGCCGTCACCGCGCGGGCCGATGCACCCGCTCAGCAGGAAGCTCCCCGGGCCGGTCCACCCGTCCCGCAGCTGGTTGCCCATGGCCACGGCGTCGAACGCGATGCGCCGGAGATCCTCCGGCGTGCAACCCAGCTGGGGACCCCACGAAGCGTTGGCCCGCCAGGTCGGGGTCTCGTGGATGTAGCCCGCGCCGGTCGCGCCGGCGATGTCCAGGAACTCGCGGTGGTACCGGAGCAGGGTCTCCCTCCCGTCGGCGGTGGCGAGGAGGGGGAACGCGGCGAAGGCCGGGAGGTCGATCCCCTCGTGGAAGACCAGGACGGTCTCCAGGCCGCCGTCGGTGAGCAGCAGGTCGTCGTCGACGGCGGAGCCGCCCGTGCGCAGTGTCGTCATGCGCTCAGACAACAGCGGCCGCGGGGGCGGCGCTTGAGGGGCGCGTGGGGATCGTGTGGGGACACGCTCACCCCCGGTCTGAGGCGAGCGCATGCGACGCCGCCTGCGCGACCTCGCCGGCGGTGAGGGTGCTGCCATGGGTCGTCCACCGGTCGACGTCGGCCGTCGGTTGCCGTCCGCGCACGGCGTCGACGGTGGTGCGGATGCGCGTGATGTCGGCGGCGAGACCCGGACGCGCGGACGGTCCCAGCGTCCAGCCCGCGACCGAGCACGCCGCCTCGTCCGCCCCGATCCCGGCGAGGACGGGCACGACCACCCTCAGCGCCGACGTCAGGTGGGTGACGTTGCCGCTTTCCAGGTACGTGTCGAGCACGTCGCGGAAGTTCACCGCAGCCGCCTCCGGACCTTCGGTCTCGGCGACCACTGCTGCGAGGGAGCAGCGCGCCACCCCGCCGACGAAGGTGGCCCCGACCTCGTCCGAGAGCGTGATGGCCGCGGCGTAGCAAGGGATCGCATCCCCGCCGCGGTGAATCGCGTAGGCCTCCCCGCGGGCATAGGCGAGCCACGCCCGCTCCGTCGGCGCCATGCCGTCCTCGGACGTCGCGTCGATCGCGGCGACGGCTTCGGCCGCACCGTCGGCGTCCCCCGAGTACGCCGCCGCGAGCACACGGTTGGTGAGGCCGATCGCCCGATCGCGCGCGGCTCCCGACTCCGCAGCGGCCTCGATCAGTCGGCTCGCCCATGCCGCCGACTCGTCGAGGCGGTGCAGGTAGATGCCGACGTCGGACAGCACCTCGAGCGCAGCCGCCCGCACCCGCTGGTCGCCACGCTCCAGCGCATCGAGGGCACGGTCGCCCGCCTCCACCAGCCGGCTCTCCTGCGCGGCCTGGCTGGCCAGCGCCACGACGACCGCCGGATGGTCGGTGCGAGCCTCGAGCTCTGCCGCCCAGTCCGACGGCTCGGCCCACATGCGGGAGTAGGCGTACAGGTGCAGCGCAGCGGTGAGGCGGACCGCCAGGTCGACGTCGTGCGCCCGCGACCATGCATGTGCGGCGCGCGCCTCGTCCGCGAGCCGGTCGAACACGGCAGCTCCGGCCCCCTCCCGCTCGCACCGCAGGTCGGAGTCGGCGGCCTCCAGCAGGGTCGTGACCAGCAGTGCGTGGCGTCCCTCCGCAGCCGCGCGCTCGTCGCCCGAGGTCCGCGCCTCGACGGCCCGGCGAACCGTACGCAGCACCTGGTAGCGCCGTCCGCTGCGCCCCTCGACCGGCGAGAGCAGGGAACGGTCCGCCAGGGAGCGCACCACCTCGAGCGCGTCGTCCGTCGCGAGCATCCGCGCCGCGTCAGACGTCGCGAACGCCCCCGCGAACGACGAGAGCGTCACGAGCGCGCCGGCGTCGCGGGAGTCGAGCCGGTCGAGCGATCCCTCGACGAGCCGGGCCAGCGAGCGGTGGCGCTCGGGGGCGTCCCGCCGTCCCGTCGTCACGGCGTCTGCTCGCGAGACGACCACCGCCTGCAGCTCGGGCACGTCGAGGAGGGCGCTCATCGACGCGAGCATCTCCAGCGCCAGCGGGAGGCGGTCGACCGAGTCGACGAGCGCGCCGAGGATGTCGTCCGGCAGCTCGTCGAGCAGCGCGAGAGGAGCGGCGTCACGCGCCCGCGCGACGAGGAGCGCACGGGCGGCCTCGTGCGACAGGGGCAGCACGGGCCAGACCCGCTCGGACCTTACGCCGAGCCGCTCGCGGCAGGTCACCACGACGGTGGCAGCGGCGCCCACCTCGGTCATCGCGTCGCACAGCGCGGCCACCTCGGGCACGAGCAGGTCGGCGTCGTCGAGCAGCACGATCGCGTGACGCCGGGCGAGCGCCGGGGCGAGCAGGTCAGCGGCGTCGTCGGCGAGGCCGGTGCCGCGAGCGACGGCAGGGAGCAGCTGGTCGGCTTCGTCGATCACGGTCAGGTCGACGACGTACGTCGGAACGCCACGCAGCTCGGCCGCACGGCGGACGACCTCGCGCGCCAGCGTGGACTTCCCGACACCACCCGGTCCGACGAGGGTCACCAGCGCCCCGGGCTCCATCCGCGCGAGCAGCTCCTCGACGTCACGATCACGACCGAACAGCGAGGCAGCGGGGATCGACTGCGCGGCGCCGGAGACGTCCGCGACGAACTGGTAGCCACGGCCGCGGACGGTGCGGATGACGGACTGGGCGTCGCCGTCGTCGCCCGTGGCTCGCCGGATCTCCTTGATGCGCGTGCTGAGCGCGGAGTCGGTGATGAACCTTCCGCCCCAGACGGAGTCGAGGATCTCCTCCTTCGGGACGACGCGGTCACGGTGCTCGATCAGGACTGCGAGGACGTCGAACGCCTGCGGCTCCAGGTGCTGGGGCGACCCCTCACGCAGCACGACACGGGACGCGAGGTCCACGGCGCAGTCGCCGAAGGTGAGCACCGCCCGAGTATCCGGCACATCGCCGTGCCTCCGTGGCAGATCCGTCCGCACGAGGCCGGTCCCGCCCGCGCGCCGTTTGCATCACGGACTGCCGGTCTAGGCTCGACGCTGTGAGCACGTGGGACGCCGTCGTCGCGTCGCGGTCGTCGTACGAGCTCGGCGAGGGCCCGCTGTGGGACCCGGACCGCGGCATCCTGCGGTGGGTCGACATCCTCGGTGCACGGATACACGTCGGCGTGCTCGACGGCGACCGGGTGACCGAGCAGGCGTCGTGGTCGCCGGTGCCGGCGCCGCGCACGATCGGAGCCGTCGCCGCACCCGCCTTTCTGGGCCGCACGAACGGCACGCTGGTCGCGGCGCACGACCGCGTGGTGCACGTCGACGAGGACGCGCGCGAGAACGTGGTCGCCCTGCTCTGCGTCGACGAACCGCGAAGGCTCAACGACGGCGTCACAGACCCGGTCGGTCGCTACCTGGTCGGCTCGGCTCCGACCGGTGAGCGCACGTTCTCCGAGCGGCTGTGGCTGATCGACCACGACGGCACGGTCACCGTGCTCGACGACGACCTCGGGCTCTCGAACGGCCTCGCGCTCTCCGCCGACGGCGGCACGCTGTACAGCGTCGACACGTTCAGCCACGTCGTGCGCACGCGCCCGTACGACGTCGCGACGGGCGCGGTCGGCCCTCGCGAGGACTTAGTGCAGGTGCCCGACGGTTACCCCGACGGCATCGCGCTCGACGCCGGTGGTCACCTCTGGGTGGCGGTGTTCGGCCAGGGCGAGGTACGCCGCTTCGCCCCCGACGGCATGCTCGTCGATGTCGTCCGCACCCCGGGGGCGCCGCAGGCGACCAACGTCGCGCTCGCCGGCACTGACCTGCGCACCCTCGTCATCACGACGGCGCGTGAGGACATGACCGACCAGGACGTCGCTCTCCATCCCGAGTCGGGCAGGCTGTTCACCACCCGCGTCGAGGTGCCCGGCCTCCCGGCCCGCCCGTGGCGCGGCACGGCCTGACCTGCGCACCAGCTCGGAACGACCCGCACCCGACCGACAGGACGTCGCACCATGAAGCTGATCCGCATCGGCGCCTCCGGCGCCGAGAAGCCTGCCGCCCTCGTCACCGACGGCACGTACGTCGACCTCTCCGACGTCGTGGGTGACTTCGACGCGGAGTTCTTCGGCAGCGGCGGCATCGAACGGGTGCGCCCAGTGGTCGCGGAGCGCGAGGCGGCCGGCGCCGTCCAGGCGATCGGCGGCCAGCGCCTCGGTGCACCGTTCGCGCGTCCGCACCAGATCCTGTGCATCGGGCTCAACTACAGCGACCACGCCGCCGAGACCGGGCAGGCCGTGCCGGACGAGCCGATCCTGTTCACCAAGTCGCCCAACACCCTCATCGGGCCGGACGACGACGTGCTCATCCCGCGAGGCGCGACCAAGCCCGACTGGGAGGTCGAGCTGGGCATCGTGATCGGCCGCCGTACGAGCTATCTCGACTCCGTCGACGAGGCGCGTGACGCGATCGCCGGCTACTGCGTGGTCAACGACGTCAGCGAGCGGGCCTTCCAGATGGAGCGCGGCGGTCAGTGGAGCAAGGGCAAGAGCTGCGAGACCTTCAACCCCGCCGGCCCGTGGCTCGTCACGCCCGACGAGATCGACGACGTGCTCGCTCTCGACATGTTCCTCGACGTCAGCGGGGTACGTCGCCAGACCGGCACCACGAGCACGATGGTCTTCGACCCGTACTTCCTCGTGCACTACCTGTCGCAGTTCCTCGTGCTCGAGCCCGGTGACCTCATCAACACCGGAACGCCACCCGGCGTCGGCCTCGGCTTCAAGCCGCCGGTGTGGCTGCGCGCAGGCGACGTCATGGAGCTCGGCATCACGGGTCTCGGCACGCAGCGGCAGAACGTGCTCGCGCCTCGATGAGCCGCACCATGCGGGCCTTCGTCGTCACCGCACCGGGGGAGGCGGGCGTCCACGAGGTCGAGGCACCGGTCGCCGCGCCCGGCGAGGTCGTGGTCGACGTCGAGCGCGTGGGCGTCTGCGGCACCGACGTCGAGTTCTTCACCGGCGAGATGCAGTACCTCCAGGACGGGTTCGCGCACTTCCCGCTTCGTCTGGGCCACGAGTGGTGCGGCACGGTCGCGTCTGTGGGCGATGGGGTCGACGACCGGTGGATCGGCCGCCGCGTCACCGGCGACACGATGCTCGGCTGCGGCCGGTGCCACCGGTGCCTGCGCGGCGACCAGCACGTGTGCGAGCACCGCAGCGAGGTCGGCATCCGCAACGGTCGCGCGGGGGCGCTGGCCGAGCAGCTCGCCGTGCCCGTGACCTCGCTGCACGGCCTGCCCGACGCGGTCGACGACGTCGCCGGCGCGCTCGTGGAGCCGGGTGGCAACGCGCTGCGGGCCGCGCGGGGGGCGCACCTGTCTCCCGGTGACCGGGTGCTGATCCTCGGCCCGGGGACGATCGGCCTGCTCGTCGCGATGTTCGCGCGGGCGGACGGCGCCGAGGTGCACCTCATGGGCCACTCGGCCCGCACCCTCGACTTCGCCCGCTCGATCGGCTTCGACAACGCCTGGACGGAGGCCGAGATCCCTTCTCTCCCTTGGGATGCTGTCGTGGATGCGAGCAACGCTGCATACCTGCCGGCGAAGGCGCTCGAGCTCGTCGAGCCGGGCAAGCGCGTGGTCTACATCGGCCTCGCCGGCAGCCACAGCCACGTCGACAGCCGCACGATCGCGCTGAAGGACGTCACCGCCGTCGGTGTGCTGTCGGCGTCGCCGGGTCTCGCGGGAACGATCGAGGCGTACGCGTCGGGCGCCGTCGACCCGCGACCGATCGTGGCCGCGACGGTCGGGCTCGACGGCGTCGCCGACGTGCTGGCCGGGCACCGTCCGGACGGTGCCGGCGCAGGGCCGAAGATCCACGTGGACCCGAGGAAGCGAGACTGACATGGGCGACTTCGACGGGCTCGGTGCCATCGTCACCGGCGGCGCCAGCGGTATCGGTGCGGCCGTGGCCGCGCTGCTGATCGAGCGCGGTGCCAGGGTGGCGGTCTTGGACCTCACCACCGACTCCGGGCCGGAGGGTGCGACCCGGATCCCTTGCGACGTATCGGATTCTTCTTCCGTTCAGGCCGCCGTACATGCTGCGGCGTTCGAGCTCGGCGGCATCGACGTCGTCATCAACAACGCCGGGATCGGTGCCAGCGGCGACGTGAGTGCGAACGACGACGACGAGTGGCACCGGGTGCTCGACGTGAACGTCGTGGGCATGGCCCGGGTCGCTCGCGCGGCGCTGCCGTACCTGCGCGAGTCCCAGCGCGCAGCGATCGTCAACACGAGCTCGGTCGTCGCCGTGGTCGGCGTGAAGGACCGCGCGCTCTACAGCGCCAGCAAGGGCGCGGTCTCCGCGTTGACGCTCGCGATGGCCGCAGACCATGTGGGAGAAGGGATCCGCGTCAACGCCGTCGCCCCGGGCACCGCCGACACACCATGGGTTGCGCGTCTGCTCGACCAGTCCGAGGACCCCGCAGCCACGGGCGAGGCGCTGCGCAAGCGGCAGCCGATGGGTCGCCTCGTGACCGCCGCCGAGGTGGCCAACGCCATCGTGTACCTGGCGAGCCCCCTGTCAGCGAGCACCACAGGCACAGTGCTCAGCGTCGACGGCGGCATGGCCCACCTCCGCACCTGACTCACCCACCGCCTGTTCCGCGAGTTACTGCCCAAAGTGGGGTAATAGAGGACTCTCCTGACTGATCCGTGGGTCATGTGCGGCCGGGGAGGTCGGGCCGGTAGCCACCGAGGCTGAGCATGGCGAGGGCGATCAGGGCGGTAGCGGAGTGGAAACCGAACGCGACGCGGGTCAGGACGCGGATCTTG